>DGIE01000097.1:0-4420 GCA_002393025.1 Holosporaceae bacterium UBA3830
CGGAACTGGAAGGACGATTCCAATTTCGTGCCGTTTCCCGACAGTGGAAATAATCGGATGCTAAGATTGGGCTGTAGGATTTGACAGATACTGCATCTGGCGCCCTGCAAGACGATATAATTCTTCACTAATCTCCTTCCCATTTACAACATCGAGTGAGAGATTAAAGCGTAGATCACGGTCTACTTTATCATCAACAGATGGGACAGCCATAATCTTATCATAAAAATGAATTACAAATTCATCAATCGAATCAATCAATGATGCAGGAAAATTGTACAGCAAATCCAACAAATGTGAGTATTGCTCGTCAGCATGAATCGACTTGAAATATAGCCCCCAAGAGAGAATTCGTTGGTACAAAATCGAAAACTGCTTTGAAATATATACCATCATTTCCGGATTACCCGGTTCACCAATATCCCCCATTGCATCTTGAATTACAGTGTTTAGAAGAATTGTAAGACAATCGGCTAATTTCATGACCTCCTCGAGTTTATCGGCCAAATCATCATTTAATTCTGTGGGGTTTTTGTTAGTTACAGGATCTGCAAAGAAACCGTATTGATAATTCCACCGGCTTGTCTGTAGAATATCATATTCATTCTTTAAGAGGGCTGCAAGGAATTTTGCTTCCCATGCAAATGGCTTTTCAATAATTATCCGGGCGGCTTCAGGAGGGAGATTATTACTGAGCGCAATTCTGTTTTCAGAGGATGTTATTTGAATATATTTCAGCCCAGATGAAAAGATCGAAGCCCATTGATTTTTTAGAGTCATTTTAATATCACGAGCAGAATCAAAAGTAAAAATCCAACGCTGAGAGGCATATAACTCTTCAACAAAATCAAATAATTTTGGATTGTCTACTTCTGAGGAAAAATCTTTATCTTTGTTGTTTTTCCAAATGTTATAACTGTTATTTAGGGTTTTGCTTAAAAAAATGTAAATTGGAATACTTTTCGCATTAGCGTGAAGGTACTCGAGATTTGTAATAGATTTTCCTTCATCCCTAACGGACCCATATCTGCTTCCAACGATCAATACGAAAACATCTGCAAAACTATCAACAGCAGCTAAGCAAGTTTCAAAGGTTCCAGCGCAAGGGTCAACAGGAAATGAATTGAATTCAGAAAGCATTGCTCGGAAGCCAAAATCATTCTCAATAAAATCCTTAATATCCTCGCGGACTTGCTTCAAATCATAGCAAGTTGAGCTTACAAACACTGTCGGTTTCTGTATAAATGTCATGTTATGCTCCTCTTTTTATGACAACTAATAGTTATAGCAAATCAATCAGACTTCGTTTTTCTTCGTCAAATTCTTCTATCGTTCTTCATTCCTAATAATTGCTGCTTAATCCAAACTATTTAAGAAGCCAGTATAATGATAACCGTAAGTTGATTTTCCAAGTATTCAAATTCTCTCTTTTACAAAGATAGGAATAATCAAAGTCCATACCCTGAAGAGAATAAACAGCCTCGCCTACACCGTATTCCTCATTTATCGTGTAAAAGTCGCTTCGCTCAGCTCCATATGCATTCTCGGCAACTAAAGTAACAAAAGCGTACTTTCCTGTTTCTGGAGACTCTCCTCCTGTTCCTGATATAACACGTACTGACCGAGGAGAATGAAAAACTGTTGCATTTTCTACAATTAGCTCATAAACTATAGCATCTTCCCCTGTAAGTCGAAACGCAAAAGCCCATGACCCAAATCCAACGAGAAAAACAATAGCAACAGCAATAAGGGCTTTTATCCCTTTCCCCTTTTTTGCAGGAACAATGTTGGTGAGATTACTCGTTTGAGGATCGGTTTTGAATTCTGAAATCTCAGTAATGATCTGCGCAGTGGTTTTTCCACAAAAACTGCAAAAACGACTTTCGTTAGGTATTTCTGATCCGCAGTATACACATTTCATAACCATAGCACCTTTCATGGAAGAAAGCAGGCGTTAACGACGTTTTTCAGGTCCTTCATTTCAAACTCTTCAACACTTGTGATTCGCAGTGTACCATCCAAAAGGGGTTCCCCGATAAGATTGCCTCCATCTGTCAGAGTGGTAATATAAGCATCCCAAATTGTCCTGGCTTCAATCACAGCACGTTTTCCCTCGGGGCTATTATCAATAATGCCTTCCGGGTCGTTTATTTCAGCCGCCCCAAAACCTACAGGGTGTCCGTTTTTGAAGTCAACTCCTCGATGCTGTGAAATCCCATTCTCCGTGAATTTTAGAGAAAGCATTATGTATTCATTACCGTTATAATCTGTAAATAAAATCGGGTCTGCTGCTATTGTCACATCTTGCGCTGCTGGATATTCCGCGTGAAAGGCCGATGCAGCACTAACAATCTTTTTTTCGCTTTCATTCAGGTCTTCGTATTGCTTAGGGCCACACGCGCAAAGGGATAGAACTACAATTGTAGTCAATATGAAGATAATCAGTTTTTTCATTTGTACTCCTTTTGTTTTTAGGGTTTGTTGATATTGCTACAGGCAATCAATAGAGGAAAGAGAGCAGATCAGCGAGGAGATGCGGCGGATAAAGAGAAAACTGGTAGGTCAGATTCTGTAGCAGAGTAAACATAGAAATACGAGTCAAAAACAAAACCGAATCCTTGCTAACAAGATTGTTTATCTAAATGCTTTAGCTTTTCAAGTTCTTGATAGTATCGGTTGATTGTAATATCCATACATGCTTTTCTGTTCTCAGGGGTACGTGTTGCTAGATACTTCGAATTATAAAACAACGTAAAGTCGTGGATTGTCGCCGTTAAATTTGAACAACACTGACACCAGGCTTCCAATTCTGAAGGCGGAAAATCCAAGTTGCTTTCAGCAAAATAAAGTTTATTTAGTTCGGGTGTGACACTGTCAATGAAAGAAACCAACATTTCTTCAGTTATTTGTTGGCTAATAAACTCGTTGTAAAGAGAAATGATCTTTTCCGCAATCGTAATCATTTGATGGAGCAAGGTGTTTGTTGAGATAATAATTTGCTCCTTATTAGCGGTATGGTCCAGGATGAATGTTTTTAGAGACTCATAATATGAACGAATCGAGAAATAAACACCATCTATTATTTCGTTATCCTTACCGATTCGATACCAATGATCTTTGTCTTGTGATTCGTCAACCCAAGTAGTCTGGCAAATGTAGTTACCATTTAAAACGTCGCTTTCATCAAGAGCGTAATAGCAGAAAACGATATTTGCTAGTTTTCCAGACCACTGAGCTTCTTGAATGGGATTTTTGAATATATCCAAGCTTCTCACTTTGCTAACGATTTCTTGGTTAATAGTGGCTATTTCGTTAAAGGAAAACGGCTCCTTCAGTATAACTTTTACAGTATATCTTTTTGCGATTCCGTTGTGTAACGGTTCAACTGATGTTATACAATACCTTTCCGTTTCATCGACAAAAGATGAAATCCTGTATGGCGTATAATCCTGTACCTTAAAAAATAGCGTTCCACCGAGATTAGCCCGATAAATGGGATTTTGTGCTTTATCCGGGTGATGCTTATTCCAAATTTCAAGTAACAAAAACAAAAGTTTATGAATGTCATGTAGAGATTTTTTCCCACCTCGGATAATTAGTTTATCGGTTAATGCATAGCAGAGAAAACTTGTGAATAAGCTGATGGGTTTATCTGGGTGACCATACGAATATTGTTGAGCGTTGCAAGCTGCGAATACGGCGTAGCCGCTTCCAACAAAATCTTCTACGGTTTGGTTAATATCAAAACCTGCGGTTCCGTTCACTGAAAAACATCCAGCCATGCAGCAATCAAGGAAGATGATTTTGTTTTTTGCTTTTGCGGTGCTGAGGTAATCAATTATAGTCTGAGTACTGATACATTTGTCACTAAAAACGAGATAGTGTTGATCCTCACTTGTAGTTCCATGTCCGGAAAAGTATAGAATAAGAGTGTCCTTGTCAGTGCAATCTAAAGAAAGCTTGCAGAGCGCCTTAATAAACTGTGAAGCTGTTACTATTCCGGCTTCCCCAAGGAGAGAAATATCTATGGGAGAAACGTTTAGTCCCTCTGCAAAAGAGGCAGAGACAGCGAATATATCATTTTTGCAGAAAGGCAAGTCACTCGCATTTGGCAAGAAATAATAGCTCACACCAACAATTAGCGCCTTTGTCTTTCCCATAATAATACTCCCTTCGTAGTGAGCGTGGCAGCAAAAAGCCACAGAGAAAAACTCTGCGGCCTTTTGCGGTAAAAAACCGCCGTTCTGTTGCGTGCTCGTACTTCAAATCCGGTAAGAACACGCGGATTGGTCCGGGTTGCGGGACTTGAACCCACGGTCTCTTGGTCCCAAACCAAGCGCGATACCAAACTTCGCTAAACCCGGATGATTTTTCAGTTGTGGTCAAACATGTGGGCAAGGGGCCATGTTCGAGGGAATTT
>DGIE01000097.1:4482-4677 GCA_002393025.1 Holosporaceae bacterium UBA3830
GGAATTTGCGAGAGGGGAAGGGGCGAAAACCTTCGGTTTTGCAAGGGGTTGCGGGCTTTCGGATTTTTTCCGAACCTGGGGGTGTTACATGCTCTCAAACCAAGCGCGATACCAAACTTCGCTAAACCCGGATATTCGATTTTTCAGTTGTGGTCAAACATGTGGTCAAGGGGCCATGTTCGAGGGAATTTGCGA
>DGIE01000079.1 GCA_002393025.1 Holosporaceae bacterium UBA3830
ATCGCAAGCATTATGTTGATACCTTCTGCTATTCACAGTTATAAAGGAAGGTTTGCCATCGGGTTCTACATTAATCTTACACTGAGCTAATGACGAAACACCTTTCAATTTGTAGAATTCTTTTTTTGTTCCTTTATGAGGATTAACCTGTTCTATTGTTAACAGGTTTTGTGGCTTTTGTATGCTAATTTTATAGCAATTTTTTTCCTTATCTACAGAAAAATACCGAGAGAAATTTATATTTTCGATTTGATCAACTTGTATACGAGTTTCAACACCTACATCTACTTCATCTATATCGTCAAAATTTGTTCCTTTTTTCTTTGAGTCAACGTACACATTCACCACATCATCTTCATTCTTAATTATAAGAAAAGGGTTCAAATCTTTATCAAATAAAGACTGAATTGGTTCGGAAAGCTCTCTTATCTCCTTACAGGAAAAATCATTTATATTTATTTTATACAGAAAATATATTTCACCATCGTAGCACTCAGCCAAACATGACTTTTCATTTTTGAATATACGAACAGACTTCAGATTTTCAGGCAGTCTCAATTGTTCTTTTCCTAATGGAAACTTCTGAACATTAACTTTTAGGTTATTTTCTTCATCCAAATAAGTATATAATAGACTTCTATTGATAAAAGAAAAATTTTTGATCGGATAATCTTCCTTAATTGTCTGCGACATTAAAGTTTGATCTTGCAACGGAATCACTTTTATATAGCGATTTTTCCCTTCTTCTATCAAATATGCAACCCTTTGTCCATCCGGACTTATATCAATTGTTTTGATTCGTTTTTTGGGAAAAACATCGTTTTTCTTTAACATAGGGACCTGATGCAAAGAATTTGGTTTTGTCTTCTGTTTTTCGAGAAAAACGTTAAAAAGATTATTATCCTGTTCTTCCTGGTTCTTTCCCTTATTTATGTTATCGGCAAAGCGATTTCCCGAGTGATCCTGCATAAGAGCTTTTACCGCAATGGCTTTCGACAATATGTCATCAAATGCATCACCATAACAATTAAAAATCATACAGACAAAAAACAATATGCAGCTTTTCATATAACTCACCAAATATAAACCTCACGACATATTTTACCTTATCAAAATTAACAAAACGTTAATTCATTCTACAAACTGTGGAAAATAAATCCTATTATTTGTCGAAGACCCCCCTGGCCTCTGAAAATGTCGGATATATTTTTAAAATCTTGTCAAACCCGCTCATTTTGAAAACATCATGAATTTTTTCTGACATTTCAGTAAGAACAAGCTGGCCTTTCATTGAAGAAATTTTCTTTCCCGCAACCAGAATGACTCTCAATCCAGCACTCGAAATATAACTTATATTCGAAAATGAAATAATGACCTGTTGACTGTCCTGAATTACTTTCATAATTCCTTCTTCAAAATTTTTGGCTGTAGAAGTATCAATCCTTCCAACTGGATATACAATTGTGATATCAGAATCTTTTTTTACTGTAATTTCCATTTCATCCCTCTTCCTTTAAACTTACAAATATATCTAATTGATTTTTTCCATCTATTCTTGCATATGTAACCAGCTGAGATAACTGTTTTACAAAAAAAATGCCTAAACCACCAACTTTTCGACTTTCTAGAGAAGCATCCGTATTAGGCTCGGTTTTTTTCAGAGGATCAAACGGAATGCCTGCATCCAATAGTTGAATATGAACTAACTCATTTTCCTTTTCTATCATAATAGTAAAAGTATGCTCCTGCCCATCATCAAAAGCATAACTTATTATATTTGTAGCCAATTCATCTATAATTATAAGTATGTCGAAACACTTTTTTTCGCTTATATCATTAGCGCAGCAAAATTCCTTAATGCAAGTAAATACTCTGTCTATCTCTCGGATATCATTTTTTACATCAAGTAACATTTTGCACTATCCTCGGTTTATATTTTAAACACAAAGTCGTGATATCATCCGACTGTGGAGCACCGTTGACAAACCTTTTTATTGCAACAACCAACTCGTTTACCAACAATTTCGGAGCAGTGATAGGATGTTGTTTTAACACACCTATAAGTCTTGAAAAATCAAATTCTTCACCGCTAGTATTTGCTGCTTCTGTTACTCCATCTGTGTACATCATTATTATCTCGCCAGGGGAAAGAACATACTTGTTGTCCTTAAATTCCATATCTTCCATAATACCGAGAGCCATTCCCGAATCACATTCCAGAAACGATGGTTCCTTACTCGGATGGACCACTGCGATCGGAAGATGCCCTGCATTGGTGTAGGTCAGCTCATGGGTTTCTGTATCAAAAATACCATACATAGCCGTAACAAACATTGTGGTCACATTCTCTCCGCAAAGAGTTTCATTCACTTTTCGGAAACATTCTGCAGGCGAATGATAAATTTTTGCAAAGGACTTTATCAAGGTCTTAGCTACAATTGCAAACATCGCAGCTGTGACGTTCTTTCCCGAAACATCCGCCATAACTATTCCTACTTTTGTTTCACTTAACCAAAAAAAATCGTAAAAATCGCCTCCTACTTCAGCAGCTGGAATAGAATCTGCCCAAATATCGACATTTCCTTGCCGCAAGCTATTTCCCGGCAAAATGCTCTTTTGTAGCTGAGCCGAAAGACTTAATTCGTCGGAAATTGCGCTAAGCTTTTTCGCAGTAACTGCTGCTCTCTTCAAAGCTAATACAGTGTTTACGGTATTTTCGATGGTAAAAGTTAAATCTTGAAAATCAATTGGTTTAATAACAAAGTCATGAGCGCCACTTCGCATAACAGCACGCAGTGTGTTCATATCTCCATAAGCTGATGTCACAATAATTTTCATTAGCGGATAAGCATCCTCAAGACGACTAATAAAATTTATTCCGTCGAATCCCGCAATATTAATATCCGTAATAAATATATCGAAATTCTCTCCCTTCAACATGCTCGACGCTTCGTCAGATGACATGGAAAAAGAAAAAGAGTAAATGCCTTTCTCTATCTGATGACGGAATTCTTGTTGAAAAAGATCATTCGTATCTTTTTCATCATCCAAGATAAGTATTTTTATAGAATCCGCCACTTAAATATTCTCCTAAAAGTGCTACAATTATGTTCGCATAAAAAAGTTTACAAATTATGACTATTTCAAAAAATATTCGAGAAATTGTGCTCGATACTGAAACAACGGGATTAAATCCCGAAGATGGCGACCGTATCGTAGATATCGGTTGCGTTGAATTGATTAACCACATACAAACAGGAAAGGTGTATCAAACTTATGTCAATCCAAAAAAACTGATGAATGAAGAGGCTTTGCGAATTACCGGAATTACTAATGATTTTTTATTGGACAAACCTCTTTTTGAAGATATCGCTGATGAATTTTTGGACTTCGTGAAAGATAGCACTTTGGTCATACATAACGCAAAGTTCGATATCGATTTTCTAAACACCGAGCTTAGCAGGATTGGAAAACCTCTTTTCAAATTGGAAGATGCCGTGGACACTCTCACGCTCGCGAAAATAAAATTCCCGGGATCTGCTGTTAATTTGGATGCCCTATGCCGAAAGTTTGAGATAGATACTTCCATCCGTGTTACACATGGAGCATTAGTTGACTGTTACCTTTTAGCGGAAGTCTACTTAAATCTATTAGGAGGTCGACAGAGTAATTTGCTGTTCGAAAACGGAAATCCGCAAAGTAATTCAATAAAAAAGACTTCATCCCGCCATAAATTTCGCGAAGCTCGTAAGTTTTTTCCTACCGATAAAGAAATCGAAGCTCACGAGGCATTTCTGCAAACACTGAATAATCCTAAGTGGCATTCTTTCATGGAGAATCAAAAAAAACAATCGATCAATCAAATCAAGTAATATTGTTGCTATATTTGTTTGACTTTAGAAAATAGCTCGGTTTATATTAGCAGGGTTAAAATTTATTAAAGAGGAATTTAGTCATGAATAAAGAGAACTGGGGCATCAAGAGAGTTTGTTTGTGCTGCGCGACTCGCTTCTATGATTTAAATAAGTCTCCTATTTTGTGTCCAAATTGCGGGGAGGAGTTTGACCCCGAATATTTAATGAAGAAAAAATCCAAGTTGGATCAGGATAAGGAAGTTGATAGCGTGATTGATGATGTCGAATTATTGGACGCTGATGAAGATATAGAATCTGAAGAAAATGTTAGTCTGAATGAAGCTGAAGATTAGTTTTCTCCTTATTATTTTTGCAAGTTTTGTTTCCGCAAAAGATCCCCAAGTTAAAAGAGTCCGACACATGAAAGATGTGTTGGTGAGTATTGTTTCTGATTCAGATTCATCAATTTGGGAGTCTTTTCCTGTAAAGTCGGATAGTGTAAATATTCAGATTTTAGATAAGATTAGCGGAAAAGTGTTTCGATCTAAACTAAATGTAGGACAATCTTCTCGATTTGGCACCATCACCATGCATTTAAAAAAAGCCTTTGTAAACAGTCCTGATGATGTAGATGAAGTTTATGCCTATGTTGAAATTTCCGAAGATGGAAAAATTATCTTTAGTAATTGGCTTTTTGCTTCTTCACCTTCGGTTAATCTATTTACTCACCCTGTTTACGATGTACGTATTGAATTTTAAAATTACTCGTTCGTTTGGAAAAGTATATGAAATTAAAGTCACTATTTGATGGGGGAGTACCCGTATTCTTAGCGCCTATGGCAGGGGTGACAGATGCGCCTTTCCGCAAAACAGTCAACAAATTTGGAGCCACTGCAACAGTTTCGGAAATGGTTTCCTGTGAAGCCCTTATCAGAAATAGTGAAAAAACCTTTCGCAGACTTACGGGAGAAAGCAATATCAAAATTGTGCAGATAATGGGATCTGATCCTAAGTGTATGGCAGAGTCTGCGAAAATAAATGAAGATAATGGGGCGGATATCATCGATATCAACATGGGGTGTCCCGTAAAAAAAATCGTAAATAACAATTCAGGTTCCGCCTTACTTAAGAATGAAAAATTAGCGGTAACCATTGCAGAGACGGTTGTAAAGTCTGTAAAAATTCCTGTCACCTTGAAGATGAGACTGGGTTGGGATAATGAGTCGAAAAATTTCCGAAGTCTTGCTGAACAATTCGAGAAAGTAGGGATCAGAATGCTGTCCATTCATTGTCGAACACGTTCACAGATGTATGGAGGAACAGCTGACTGGAGTGAAATTTCAGATCTGACTGAGATAATAAAAATACCTTATCTCGTCAACGGAGACATAAAGAATTTTAATGATGTACGAGTGGCGTTGAAACGATCTAAAGCAAATGGAGTCATGATCGGAAGAGCAACGTTGGGAAAACCTTGGTTGCTAAATCAAATTTTGCAAAAAATTAATCAAGGGAACGATGTCCCCTCTCCATCTTTGGAGCAGCAATACGAAATCCTGATGCAGCATTTTCATGACACACTGGATTTTTACGGGATGGAACATGGTCTGAGAATTTTTCGTAAACATTTTTGCTGGTACAGCAGCGGTATGAGCGGAGCATCAAATTTTCGTGATCAAATAAATCGTTCGGATAATATAAAATCGATAGAGAAGCTAGTGAAAGATTTTTACAAAAATCATCATTGAAATGACTTTCATAAAATCGAATTTAACGCTAGTATAGAGCCCACGAGGACGAAAAAATGCAAAGTTTGAAAAAAGTGGGTGTGCTTGGCTTCAAGAGCTTATCTGAGGCTATGGAGACTCGACTCGAGAGGTATTTCGAAATGCACGATGAAGTTGATGTGCCAACAGGTCTTTATGATATCATCATAAAAGAAATTGAAAAAAGCCTCATAAATGTAACTATGCGTCATGCAGGGGGGAATAAGGTAAAGGCCGCACGTATACTCGGCATAAACAGAAATACTTTACACAAGAAGCTACTTACTTTAGACTTGGAGAATGAATATTAGTTTTACTTTACGAAAGTTTTTATTTTTTCTGAGAAAATCATACAAGAGAGAGGGGATGGCCTATCTCTTCTTTTTTTTATCAATAGTGTCGTGCGTATGTACATATTGTCTCTTCTACAATATTGAGTTATTCAACGAAAATCCTCGTAAAGTTGTCTCGATTTTATATTTCGACTTGGCTTTTATCATAATATTCTTATTTTTAGCGTGGAATAAGATCACTTTCATTTGGAGCAACCGTCATAAGAGGAGTTCTCGTTTTACACTAAAGTTAATCTCCGTCTTCTCATTTATCTCCATCCTACCTTCCATTTTGATGTGTATTTTTACGTCAATATTTTTTCACAATGGTCTGGAATCGTGGTTCAATAAAAGGAACCAAATCGTTCTCCATGACTCATTAAATGTTGCGAATTCTTATTTAGAGGAAACCCAAAAGTCAACACTGCTGGATTGTGTTTCAATATCACGAGTAATCGAAAGTCATTTGAACAAACTGAATATATCAGAAAGTCTGGAAGAGAAAGATAGATTAGAAAAAAACTTGGGATTCATGTTAGATGACCTTTGCAGATTAAAAGATATGGAAGGTGCGATACTAATGACTGAAGAGAGCATTATAGCTCACAGTAAATACAGCGTCTCTCTGCATTTTCTAAATCTGAAATATGAGGATCTGAAACAGCTTCAAGAAGTCGCTGACCTACCAAGAAACGGTAAACTTTTGAAAATTACCGGTATAGATAAAAAAAACCTCGTAAGTGCTGCCTGTTTTCGACTCATAAATAACTCAAACGAATATATATACTTAATTGCGGAAAAGAAAATTAGTCCAAAAATAATCGAACATGCAGATAATGCTCAAAAAGCTTTTGATGACTACTACAAATTATTGAATAACAGGAGTTCTCTAGAGAGAGCTTTTGTTATAATGTTTTTTGTCATCGGTTTGCTGATACTTGTAATTTCAATACTTTTATCTCTTATGTATTCTTGGAAATTTATAAAGTGTATCAGCAATTTAATAGATGTTTCCGAAACAGTGATGGATGGAGATTTTTCTGCTCGAGTGAACGAACCGCACTCGGACAAAGGAGAGATTTCAAATCTGACTAGAACTTTTAATCAAATGATTTCTAAAGTTCATCGTCAACAAAATGAACTCATTGCTATCAATGACGAACTTGATGAGAAAGTTAAATTTATTACAAACGTATTATCTGGCATTTCATCGGGAGTTATTGGGCTTGATAATTCATGTGTTTACATTTGGAATAACAAAGCAGAAGAACTATTGGGTAAAAAATTTATTTTCGGAGAAAACATTTTAAATATTTTTCCAGAATTACAGGAAATGATCGAGGAAATTAGCGAACAAAATTCGTTTATTTCTAGGGAAATACAGTACCGACGGGATAATAAGACTTTTTTGTTCTCCATCAAAATCGTGAATATAGTAGCGGAAGATTATAATCGCTACGTAATAACCTTTGACGATCTCACAAATATGATGGTTGCTCAACATAAAGCAGCGTGGTCAGAGGTTGCGAGACGAGTAGCTCATGAAATAAAAAATCCACTTACCCCTATTCAGTTGTCTGCTCAACGACTACAACGTAAATATATTTCCCAAATTTCCAAAGATAAAGAAACTTTCTCGAAGTTGATCGAGATTATAGTGAAGCAGGTAGGTGATATCAAAAGATTGATCGATGAGTTTAGCTTTTTTGCCAGACTTCCAGAACCGAAGTTAAAAAAAACTAATCTGGAAGAAGTCTGTCAACAAGCCATTTTACTTATGAATGAAACTGCAAATGAGATAAAAATTCATTTCAGTAAAGAGAAAGATCAAGAAATAT
This sequence comes from Holosporaceae bacterium UBA3830, assembly GCA_002393025.1. Classification (GTDB taxonomy): domain Bacteria; phylum Pseudomonadota; class Alphaproteobacteria; order UBA3830; family UBA3830; genus UBA3830. The sequence continues at coordinate 7,791 of DGIE01000079.1, forward strand.
ACCTAGTAAACGGAGATGAACGATTACTTCATCAGTGTATTGTCAATATTATAAAAAATGCATTGAATGCTTTATCTACAATAAATCGCAAAGACAAAGGCGTTTGGATTCAATTGAGAATAACTGAAAATACCGTGCGACTGGACGTTGAAGACAATGGTCCCGGTCTCCCACAGGATCGGATGGATTCGCTGGCAACACCTTATTTCACACTGCTTCCGAAAGGAACTGGATTAGGGCTGGCGATTGTGAAAAAAATCATTCAGGATCACAAGGGATCTCTAGTTTTTGGGCAAAGCTCTCATGATTCGGGGGCGAAAATAACGATAATTCTTCCGCTTTTAAAGGAATCCGACAAGGAGATTATAAATGAAAAGTAATATTCTAATTATGGATGATGACGCCGAGGTAAGATCTTTAATCTCTGATATCCTTTCGGATGAAGGTTATGCGACCTACCCTGTCAGTAACGAAACCGAAGCTTTCTCTAATCTAAGAAAAATGGAGTTTGATCTGATTTTTCTAGATTTATGGATAGAAGAAGATGAATCGGCTGGATTGAAAATTCTTGATAAGATAAAAAACCAGTATGCAGGAATTCCTGTAATAATAATTTCCGGACATGGAACGATAGACGTTGCGGTTAGTGCTATTCAAAATGGGGCGTTCGATTTTATTGAAAAACCTTTTGCAATAGACAGACTGTTGCTTACAACGAATCAAGCAATAGAGATGTATCATCTACGTAAGGAAAATCTAAAATTAAAAAGCCAAAAAGTGGATTTAGATGTTATCAGTATCGGCAAGTCTCAATTTGCAATGAGTCTTAAATCCACTCTTGATAAGACTGCGCAAACCAATGGACGTGTATTTATTGAAACCTATCCAGGAATGGGCGTGGAAAATATAGCTCTATATATCCACCGTCAATCTTCTCGAAAAGATTATCCTTTCATCCATTTTAATTGTTCTTCCGATGACAAAGATAAAATTGAAATGGAATTATTCGGTCAAGATAGAACTCCTGGATATTTGGAAAAAGCGAACTTTGGAACTTTATTTTTGGATAACGTTACTGAACTGTCACGGGATTGTCAACGCCGCCTTCTCCAATATATTCAAGAAGGAAGAATTTATATTGAAAACAGAGGAAATATTTACATAGATACCAGAATTATCTGTAGTCACAACGCTAATCTTGACATGCGCAATTTTAACCAGAATTTATTCTATAGATTAGATATCGTGAATATTAAGATTCCCGAATTGAAAGATAGACGCGAAGATATTTTGCCGCTAGTTGATTATTATATTCAGAATTCTGATAGCTTTTTCGGCTTAAAATCAAAACTTTTTACAGACGAATGTCGGGCAATTCTTCAGACATATGAATGGCCCGGTAATGTTTATCAAGTGAAGAGCATAGTAGAGAACTCCCTGATCAATGCTCTTGAAAACACTCAAATAACAAAAGAAGACTTGCCTGCAGAATTGACTACCAGTACCAGAGAAAAGTTTGCATCCCTCGACATATCAAAACTAATCGCATTGCCATTGAGGGAGGCTCGGAGCGCTTTCGAAACAGATTATTTGAATGCACAAATTGAAAGATTTTCGGGAAATATATCTAAGACAGCTGAATTTGTGGGAATGGAAAGATCCGCATTACATAGGAAATTAAAGGCACTTGAAGTAAAACGATCAAAGAATAAATAATTCTTTTCAGAAAAACATTCTTTTAGTAAATCACTTTCTTTAAAATAAACTTTTCTAATAAGATTGAATTTTAAAAATATACACATTAAAATATGGTCAAAATTTAGGAGGATTTATGAGATCTAAAAAGAATTCCAGAGAATGTTACAAAGTTAATGGTTTCAAGAATCAGATTTTAGCCGGAACCGTCATAGTGGCATCGTGTTTTGCTGTGTATGTTGCTTATAACACTCATTGCAGAGATTATTACGAAGCAACTCACCCGTATTCGTCCACACAAATGACCGACAAGGAAGTATTCACAAAAATCTACGATACAAAACATTGGGGAGAATGGTCTGGACCTGAGGTTCCTAAAGATGAGGAAGGGCATCATCCTTTCGTAGACTATTTACAAGATTTCGTATCGGAGCGTAATATTTCCACTATTGTCGATATGGGATGTGGTTACGGAGAATTACTCAAGGATCTAAATCTTCCAAATAATACAACATACCTAGGACTGGATATTGTTGATTCGGTCATAGCCTATAACAAACTTCGTTATGAAAGAACAAATGTTTCATATGACACTGTGGACGATGTAAAAGATCTGTCGAAATATAAGGGAGATTTACTAATTCTCAAGGACGTTATCCAACATTGGAGCAACGAAAAAATTATATACGCCAGGGATCATATACTTCCTAACTTTAAGTATGCAATTATCGTTAACAATATCTATTTTCCTGACTTAGGACCAGTTAACTCCGAAATTAAAACGGGTAATAGCAGACCTTTGAATTTAGAAATTTCTCCATTCTACATGAAGTTGAAAACAATTAAAGATTATAAGGCAACGCCTCCAAGAATTAAGAGAATATACTTGTATGAAAATAATAAGTAAGGCAAATTCACCAAAATCGGTTAAGCTTTTGTCTTTTTTCTTCTGATTTTTTTTATACATAACAAAGTTGGATTTTTCGCGAGAAAAGTCCTTCTGTTTTTGTTGTTCGTTGGCTTCCGCAAAACATGAACAAAAATCACATTTAATAACTTAAGCTTGTTTTTATGACAATACTTAACGTGCTCGCTTGGGATAAGCTCAAGGAAATGATTGATATAGGCAATCGCTTACCAAAAGCACGCAAAAAGTTAAGCACGGAGCCCGTGCTGGCGATTGTTGATGTTAAAAATTTTTGCTACCTCCTCAAAATTATGGAAATTTTAACAATTTTATGCTACCCTGTTACCGGGTAGGTGTGGCTTCGCGAAATAAAAAATTAACAAATTGTTAATTTTCTCTTTTGATAGGAGTATCGCTATATATTGAAAGAAGCAAAAGCAAGAAAAGACTAAAACTGATTATGTTTTAACATCGCGAAACATAGATGGTCCTTGCGATTGTCTCTTACCATATCTTTTCCTCATAGTTTGCTTTCCCTCCCCTTTTCTTTGTCGTACTGATTATCTCAAGTTTACGAATTAAATGGTTAACAAATAGTTAATTTTGCCGATGAATCCTATATCCTGTTGAATTTTAAAATTAATAATAATAAAATCTGAGATAGATTGTTTGTACGTAACTGTTCAAATAATCTTGAGATTGAGGAAAGGAGTCTTTGTATGTCTACTGAAAGAGTTGTGAGATGGGCTAAACTGATCGGAAATTTCTGGGAAGAAGCAAGTGAGAAAAGTCTAGCACCTAACGTAGTGGTGTCATATGGCTGCCGAAGCCAATCAGGTGAAGGATTCGAAGAACTAATGAACTCTTTAAACAGCGATTTGATACGCAGCAAGATTTCCCATGTACATATTTGGGACACATCGTATCTTTACCGACACACCATTCCTGAGTTTGAACAATATTCGGATTCGAGCATTCCTACAAAATGGCTCAAAGCTAATGAAAAAGCCATAGCTAAGTTACAACTACCTTATACCGTACATTCCTGGACAGAGGGCTTAGATAGTCCTTTGTTTACTGAATGGCTAAAAAAAATGAAAATCGCGTTTGCGGGAGACGAAAACGGAGACGGAATTATTCCTGAATTTCGCAAAATAGTCTTAGAAGAAGCCGAAAAAGCGGTTCTCAGAGCCAACGGAACATTTTCTCAAAGTGTGAGTTTCATTCTAGAAGAATGTGCTTATACATGTCTTTACTTCAAGAACAGCGTCATCATATATCCGACGAAACTTTCCCCTCCTATAGCAAATATAATACAATATTATCGATCAAATATTACTCATTTGCCTTATAGTATGTCGAATAATGCGCAACGCCGCCAACATCGGTCGTTGGACAGAAATGAAGTGAACTGTGAGATAATCGATTTCATCACAAAAGTCGCAAAAAATATAAATTTTTTTGTCATAAATAAAGATGGAACAATTGTATACAAAAATGAATCCCTCGGGAAAATTGTATCTGACACTGATGCTACGGCGTTAAATCCAAAGACTTGGAAAAACAGTCTTGAAGTGATTAATACCCAATCGACTATCGTTGTAGAAGAATCCGACAAAGGGAAGTTCTTCTTGTCGGTAAAATCTCCTCTCATAGTGAATAGTGAAATTGAAGGGGTAATCGGTTTATCCATAGACATTACAGATTCAAAAAAAATCGAACAGGAAAAGGAAAAAATCGTAAAGCTGGAATTTTTAAACAAAATTCAGCAGGCGAAAATTGATTTTCAAACAAAGTTTAGTCAATTTACTTCTCAGATGGCTCATGACATTGCTTCTCCGTTGGCGAGTTTAGAGATTTTTACCCAGAATTGCCCGAACCTCACGGAAAAGCAGCATAAAATGCTCATGAACATAGCAAAAGATATCCGCAACATATCTGATGACCTTTTGCAAGAGAACAAGCGATGTCGAGAAAATTTAAATAATCAAGACAAGAATTTCATTTCTATTTTCTCTGTTTTGCAGGATGAAATAAAACAGAAAAATTTAGAATATCAAGATGCTGCAGTAAGCATAGAACTCTCCTGTTGTGAACCGGATGCGAAGTCAGCAACAGTGAACGTCAATGCATCTGACTTTAAAAGAATGATATCTAACCTTGTCAATAATGCTGTAGAATCAAGCACACATGACGAAACTAATATTTTGGTTAAATTGTCACTCTATTGTTCAGGAAAGGATGTAATTATAGAAGTTGAAGACGCTGGACAAGGCATGCCAAAAGAAGTAATAGATCAAATTCAAAATAAAATTGCGCCAAAGAGTACTAAGAAAAACGGATCGGGTTTGGGATTGATCCAAGTATTGGAGACAATCAGACGTTACAATGGACAGTTAGACGTTACTTCTGTCGAAGGCAAAGGTACAAAATTTGGCATAAAGTTTCCGTTGGCTAATTCTGAATACGATGATGATCATACCAACGTAAAAATTCAGATGTAGTACCGCTCGACAACTTAGCACTTCGCCGTTATCGCCTTTTCTCCTCGTATAGCAGCTCTACTATATTCATTTTTCTAATAATTTGCACCTAGTGTTCTTTCCTTGTTTCTAGTAGAGATTATTTTTTTTTATAATACGACCATCTATGTCTATGGATGTAATAACTTTTATAGACAATTGCATATCAAAAGCACACAAAAAGTTAACAAATAGTTAATTCAACGGTTTTTAACTTTTTTGTGTTATTTTATCCAGGGAGGGCCAGAGGGCACGTCGCGTGCCAAAGGTTAACAAACAATTAAATTAATAGAATGTTAACTTTCTCTTTTGATAGAAGAATCGATGTAAATTATGAGATACTTAGCATCAAACTTCTTTTCTGCCTGTATATGTGCATAACTTTTCCTCAATAATGTCTGGTGATTATTCTGGCACAAAAAACCCACCGACAATGTCGATGGGTTTTCAGAAAATTTATATACAAACTGAGCTGTTAGAATCCGCCGTAACCGCCCATTCCTCCGCCAGGCATTGCCGGCATTTGAGGTTCTTTCTTCTCTGGCTTTTCAGCGATCATACACTCTGTCGTAGCCATTAAGCTTGCAATGGACGCCGCGCTCTGCAACGCAATTCTTACAACCTTTACAGGGTCGATAATTCCGGATTTCAACATGTCGCAGTACTCATCCTTACGAGCATCGTATCCAAAATTAAAGCTGTCATTCTCGAGAATCTTTCCGACAACCAGCGAAGCATCGAGCCCTGCATTGTCAATAATCTGTCGAGCAGGAGCCTGTAAAGCCTTCTTCAGAATATCAATTCCCAGCTTCTCATCTCCGGAAGCAGTATTAACATTGACCAAAACTTTTACAGCTTTCAACAAAGCGATTCCACCTCCCGGAACAATTCCTTCCGCAACAGCTGCTCTTGTCGCATTGATAGCATCTTCGACTCTGTCTTTACGCTCTTTGACTTCGATTTCGGTCGCACCCCCAACTCTAATAACTGCAACACCACCAGACAATTTTGCTAAACGTTCCTGCAATTTCTCACGGTCGTAGTCAGAAGTCGTTTCTTCAATTTGATTCCTCAACTGACCACAACGGGCAGCAATATTCTCAGCAGCACCAGCACCATCAACGATAGTAGTATTGTCTTTGTCGATGAATACTCTCTTCGCAGTTCCGAGCATATTCATATCGATAGTATCCAACTTAATACCCAAATCTTCACTGATTACCTGACCACCGGTAAGAATCGCAATATCCTCTAACATTGCCTTTCTCCTGTCACCAAATCCAGGAGCCTTTACAGCAGCAACCTTCAATCCACCACGCAACTTGTTTACAACCAACGTCGCGAGAGCCTCTCCTTCGACATCTTCCGCAATAATCAACAATGGACGACCTGACTGAGCAACTTTTTCCAAAATCGGAAGCATCGGCTGCAAAACGGACAATTTCTTCTCGTGCAACAGAATAAACGGACTTTCCAATTCGCAGGTCATCTTTTCAGGATTTGTCACGAAGTAAGGAGAACAATACCCACGATCGAACTGCATTCCCTCGACAACTTCCAACTCGGTCTGCAAAGATTTTGCTTCCTCAACAGTGATGACTCCTTCTTTTCCGACTTTTTCAAAAGCCTGAGATAACATCTCTCCAACCGAAGAATCCCCGTTCGCGGAAATTGTTCCGATCTGCGCTATCTCCTCATTTGTGGAAATCTTTTTGGAAACCGTTTTCAACATTTCCGTAACAGCATCTACACCTGCGTCAATACCTCTCTTAAGATCGATCGGATTTACACCGGAAGCTACTACTTTTAACGACTCCTTCACGATCGCTTGAGTCAAAACAGTAGCCGTAGTAGTACCATCACCTGCCAGATCATTGGCCTTGCTGGCGGCTTCTTTTACCATCTGGGCTCCCATATTTTCAAACTTATCGGAAAGTTCAATCTCTTTTGCTACACTGACCCCATCTTTTGTAATCTTTGGGCTCCCAAAACTTCTTTGAATCACAACATTACGTCCCTTAGGTCCCAAAGTAACTTTCACAGCACTTGCGAGAGTATCCACTCCCTGCAACATCTTGTTTCTGGCTTCAACCGAAAACTTCACATCTTTTGCTGTCATAATAAATCTCCTTATTTATTTAAAATCCCCAATATATCAGACTCTTTCATGATAACATAATCACAACCATCGATTTTAACCTCGTTGCCGCCCCATTTGGAGAACAAAACCTTATCACCAACCTTTACTTCTAAAGGATGCAAATTCCCTTGTTCATCACGAACACCACTTCCTACAGCCAAGACTTCTCCTTCAACCGGCTTTTCCTTTGCAGTGTCCGGAATAATTATGCCTCCAGGAGTCTTTTCCTCTTGATCCACTCTTTTGAGTAAAACTCTATCTTTCAAAGGTACAAAATTCACTGTACTAGTCATTTTTAACTCCCATATACTGATCTCGAGTTATGATATCACTTGTTTAAAAAAGTTCAATAAAAAACTCCGAATTAATTTTATAATATTAACTTAATTTTAAGGATTTAAAGCTTAGACTTGTTCTGTTAAATGTGTAGGTGATAAATGTATAAAAAGTTTTCGTATGTATTTGGTTTGGGCACACTGCTTCTGCTTGCTTCATGTGATGGAAATAAACAGTCAATGGACGGAAAACAGGAGTCTTCTTCTGGATCTCAAGAAGTAATAAATAACGGGAAGGAAGACATAAAAGCGACCAAAAAAGTTTCTTCAGGAAATCAGACAAGTGATCAGTCATCGGCAAATGAATCACAAGAAGATAAAATCTATAACGATATTAATAGCCCTATTGAAATTGAACCAGAAACATCAGACTCGGCGACAGAAACTAATGTGGAAAATGTCTCCATCAACAATGTGAAAGAAGAGGAAACTCCTAAGGATAACAGTCAATCTTCGGAAAACGATGTAATACCTCCTCAAACAAAGAAGTCATCTGCAAACATAGAACCTGTAAATAATGTGACTCCGGATCCAGTATCGGAACCAATTGAGAAAGACAATCAATCCGAAAGTCAAAAAACTGAAGAAACTCCTGCTTCTGTGGCAGTAGATAATGCGAATAAACCTGCCAAGACAGAAAGTATGACAAGTGATGGGAATACCGACTCAAAAATAAATGATTCAACAGATAGTACTAAATCAAGCATTGAGGAAGTACCCCCAATCGACACAAATGAAGGAATCATTGAAACCAATGATAAAGCTGAAACTCCAGAAGTTTCTATGGTATCCGATGTACCATTAATTTCGGAAGAACCAATTGCCGAAAATCCTTCTGAAGTTAATTCGACTGAGGAATCCACTCAAAACATAGAAAATGTCCCTGAACTTGAACCTGTTAACGTAACTGAAGGTTGATGCCAAAATTTGGCAAATACAATATTTATGACCTTGGAAGGGCGCTCTACTCAAGAGCTGCCCTTTTTCACTTGCTTAGAAGATAGTTACACTCTGCAAATA
>DGIE01000006.1 GCA_002393025.1 Holosporaceae bacterium UBA3830
GAATAGGCGGCAGCGAAAATGACCTAAGGCGAATATGCACAGGAGCAGAGCTCTCAAAAGGATTGCCAATCAAGGGTAGCACAGCAAACTCTTCTGATTTAAAAATTGAAAGTTGGCTAGAAGAGAACGGGCTGTTGTGATTCAGGAGACCAAGATCGAATCGACTCCGAGATTAGTGATGACCAGCCTCTAAAGAAGCGAATGGGGTTTCTCTGTTTTATTCGCCATGGTGAGGTCGTGTCGGCAGCATAAATTGTTTCCTGATTTCAAGAAGTTCATTGTACATTTCCTGCTCTCCTTTGTTGCTGATTTCCTGTTCCACAATTTTTGCAATTTCATTCTTCCCATATTCTCGATTTTGACCTTCTTCTGTTAGAATTATCGACTCCAAAAATGGCAGCCAGAATATTTCTCCTGGAATTTTTTTTACAGAGTTGATTTCTTTATTTCCGCAAAGGTTGATTCTCTTCAAATTCATTAATTTTCCCAAAAGAGGAGTGACCTCCGTTAGCCGGTTATTACTGAGATCCAGATCCTCCAAGTCTTCACACATAATTATGTCCAGAGGTAACTGGATCAATCCCTTACCGCTTAAATTTATTTTTTTTATTTCAGCCATAATCCTGACCTTTTCGACATCGGAATCCACTGAGCCTTCAGAGAGCGATTCATTATTGAATAACAGATCTTCAGACATAGCTTGTTCATGATTTGTCGCTGCTGGATTTCCCAAACTCGATTCTTCATAAGACACTGGATCTTCAGATGTATTCTGTCCACTATCTGATCCTTCCATGCTTATGTTTTCGGAACTTGAGAATTCACCATTCGAGTTTATAAATCTCCATATCGAGACGTGCCTATCAAGTTTCACTGTCTCTAGGCTTTTCAAATTTCTCACTTCTGATGGAAAATTGTTTATTTTAGTTAATCTTACATCTAGATAAGTTAGCTTTGTCAACAGACCTATTTCAATAGGTAGTTCGGTTAATTCATTATCGCTGAGGTCGAGTGCTTCCAAATTAACTAATCTACCTATTTCGCTTGTAAGGGAGTTCAGCCCGCAATTATAAAGATTTAGCCTAACTAACCTCTCGCAATTCCAAACTGAAGCTGGAATCTGAAGATGACGCTTACTACTTTCGGGCATACTGTTGAGTGGTTGCTGAACACCAAAATACCGTTCCCAAATCGATGCAATCTTTTCTTTCAACTCCTCTCTTTGGTTATCATCCAAATTACCATTTATTGCATCGCTACGCATTTGCTCAAGGACACGATGCATAGAGTTAATGGACCTCTGAATGCTAAGATTAAGCAAGGTTGGCGACGTTTTTTCTATCAATTTGCCTAATTCATTAGAATACTCATTCGACATATTGCATACATTTAGTTTGGTTAACTGCGGAAAACTTATTTTGTCAAGAGGAATGTTGGACAAGAGACTGGCATCTATTTTTAATGTTTGTACATCAGAAAAGCAGTCTCCTGAAGTCAAAATTTCGGCTTCGTCTTCATTCATTACCTTAATTTCCCTATATTTTCGGTTGGTTGATAAATCTGCATTATCATCTATTTCAAAAACAGGCCAAATCCCAACATTATCAGGGATTTCCGAAAATTCCTCCTGATGGGAAACATCGATTTCCCTTCCGAAATATTGTCCTTGCTCAAAATTATCGTCATAAAAGTCCCTGTTGTTTTCGAAATCGTGTCCTCCCGACCAATTCATTCCCGACACACCATTCGCGATGATCAGCAGACTCGCTAAAAATACTGGCTTTCTCATATCTTATTCTCCCACTTAATTACTTACAAAACACAACTAAAGGTGTATGCAAAATATCTTCAACAAACCACCTACCCACGCTTCTTTGATTATCAAACTTCTACTTAATTATAAGCAAAATATTTGACTTGCTCAAAATACACCAACTAACGGAATTAATACCATACGACAAATCTTTTTACAATAGATAATTAATTTACAGTTTTGACTAAAGGTATTTGTTTTAACCTCGAAACATCATTAAGGAGATTTTCTGTTGGTTGCTATATACCGATTTATTTGATATTTAGTTTCCTGCGACGGTAATTTTTTGTTAACTTTTTGTTTATTAATTTAATATTGTCTCCTGCAAAATTTTCATTTTCGACATTTGGATTTTGTTGGGTTAGGTTAGCGCCGTTAATGGCGATTTTTTCCAGTTGTCTCGTCAAATGTTCATTTAGCACTGTTAAGTTTTGATTATTGTATATTAATTCTATATTTTGTTCTCTTAAGTTTGTAGCTATATCTGTTATTTTTCTGATATAGTCCTCTGCGATTTCCATTTGTTTTGATTGAATTTTACAGTCTGCAAATAATATTTTGTTTTCATCCTTTAAATTTTTTACCTGTTTTTCCAGATATCGAATTAAATTTGATGAGGATTCTTTTTCTTTAGTGAGAGTTTCGATGTTGCTATTAAGTCTTCGATGTGCAAATTGATAGGTTTCTTGATATTCCATTAAAGTTTCGATTTCTTCATTGAGTGCCTCACATTTTTGTGTCATCTTGATATGGGCAATGTTAATGCTTTGGATATATTCCGTTAGATCCTTTACGAGAGATTTTTCCTGGTTTCGGTTTAGTTTTCCTTTGTAAAATAGACCAACGATATCTGCTAATTCTTCAAAGGTTCTTGTTTTTGTGTTACTTGACCGATCAGTATCAGATAAATCCGACAAAGATCTTTTTTTCGAAGTGTAGGTGGGGGTGTTAACTGTCGATATGTATTCAGTTTTCGATGCTATTTCTGCTAGGACGCTTAGATTATTCGGAATTTTCTTTTTTTTCGGACAAGGACTCTTTTCAGGTGAGTTTTGTTTGACAGCGGATAAGGTTTTTTCGTGGATTGGGCCAGGAGTTGATGATGAAGGCATGTTCATTCCGAACGTACTCACCGATATAATAGATAGGCTCATCAAAAATTTTTTCATGTCTTATCCTTTTTATATATTAGTACTGGTACAAGTATCATGCGACGACTTATTTCTCAAGGCTCTTTTGGATTGCAACATAATATGCGAATACCAAGACTTGAGCAGGGTGCTCTGGTGTAAAAAATGTCTAGTTTTAAAGGCAAGATATCGACAAGATAGCTTTGTTATGGTCGATTGATAACTTCGTGAACGAAGGGAATACCGACTAATGACTTGTTGCTTTGCAGTTCTTTTTCCTTTTAGACTTCTCTGCAGCAGTCGATTTAGACATCTTTTTTTTTTGGATTTTCTCGAATCAAACGCAGTGCTGGTAGATGCCATATTATCCATAGGTGTCTCTAATGGGTGTTCCCGAAGATTCGTCGAGTATTTCTACGGTATCTTGAAGAAAATAGTTATCGGAGTCTTCTTGATCCATAACTTTTTTGCTTTTTGATTTCTGTTTAGATTTCGTCGAATTACGTGGTGTACCATCGACGAACGCTGTATCCAAAGGCGTATCAAATGTCTTCGTATAATTTTGTTCGGAGGATTGAAGATCCCGTGAACAAAGAGAGTATCGAGGAGTAACTTGTCGATCGGTACTCTTCTTTCCTTTTTTTTCTTTCGACTCCTACGGACCTTTTGATTCCCTCGCCCTTTTTCTCTTGAACTTATCGGAATCAAACGTAATATCGGCAGATGACGTATCGAAATCTTTGTCAGATATCTCTATCGGAATTTCCGAGGATTCATCGGATATTTCTATAGGATCCTGAACGAAACAATCATTGGCAGTTCTCTGGGTTACTGTTTTTTTCCCTGGTTTTTGATTATCAGTGATTGGATGCTTTTTGCGAGAGCTGAAAAGTTTTTGTCTATTTCTATAGTGTGGTGCTGCAAACTTTTTACAGATTCCGTTAGCGATTTTACACAGTCCACAAGCATTAGATTGACAGTTTTATTTTTTCTAACATTTGTAATATTTGACTCTGAGATTGTTCAATGATTTTGCTGTTTGGGCGATCTTTTGCTTCATTGTGTACAGGTCTGACAATTGTTTTATTTGGAACAGAGGCTGAAAAGTTCGCTTCCTTGTTAGGGTGAATTACTGCCTGTACATTCATCGATACGACAAAAAAAAACATAACAAAAACACCACTTCTTTCATTTTACTACACCACGACGAAAGACATACTGGACTCTTAACAAAAAAAAACGTCCATCTGCGTCCAGTATCATACGGCGAACTGTTTTACAAGCAGTTTTTTGTTTTTGTAAAGATTTTATGTTGAAATGAAGATATTTCTAAAAAATATTTTGGTAAGAATTGTCAATATATTTACAAATTTTTATAGCGATTCTCCTAACAAAAGA
>DGIE01000089.1 GCA_002393025.1 Holosporaceae bacterium UBA3830
TTTGATAGGAGAATCGCTATAACTTGCTACATTTAGACGTTGGCATAAACACGTTTCGGATCCGTGCAGAACAGACAATCCATAAAGATCCTCCCCTCCGCCTTTCATCAAAAAGCAACCAAAATTTCTGTCGGAACAAAGAGAGATCGATCGCTCAGCAATGGACTTGTTAAACTATCCGGAGCGCCCTCCGCAACTTCACTTATTTCAAAAACAAGCTTAGAAATTTCTCCTCTTCTAACAAACAGTTACCGGCAACTGTTTTTATGCTCTTCCCAAATTTTTTGCGAGAATCAAAATTCTCTGAGCGCTTTTACATCAGAAATCGATGCAATTTTTCGATATAGACTGAATTTTTAACCGGTCATTAAATAATATATGCAAAAATACATTCGGATAAGTTTTTGTGATGAGGAGATTGAAATGAATTGGTTTGCCAAAATGATATTTGACAGGGGGAGGGTATAGTCAAAAAACACTACAACTCGAGCAAAAATCGGCTCAAAAGCACAACAGAATCAGCACATTAATTTCTTTTTTTATTTTGGGGCTACCTTTATTTGTCGAGACTGCCCTTATTCTAAATTATCCTGAGGCAAATTATGTAACGCGATTATATCCCTCTTGTTTTTGTATAGAAACAGTGCTGGAATTATTTGCGATATCTTCCTTGTTGTACGTCCTGTTTGTCACAGCTTACACAAAAATAATCAGGATAATTTCCCTATTTCTTTGGCTGCTTATTTTGTATATTCCCGCAAGCCTCGACCTCATATGCGTTCGTATTACGGGAACTCTTATATCAAACGATTTTATGTGGGCTATTTTTAACACTCATCTTAGAGAAACTTTGCTTATCATTCAGGAATATTTCGTGTTTATTCTGATAAATTTGGCGATTATTGTTTACGCTTTTTTCTTGAAACCGGAAAGACGATATCAGAATAAAAAATATTCGATTTACGCAGCAATACTTTTGGCTTGTTCGATTTTCGGTTCAGATTTTCAATCTTTTAACAAGATAATATCGGCGTTTTCTGCTCATGTTGAAGATTTAAAAGATATTGATAGATTCAGCCAAATGCCAACAGAAATTAACGGAATTCAAACAAAATCTAAAGGCAAACAAACCTATGTTTTTGTTATCGGAGAGAGTGTCGACAGAAAACATATGGGAATTTACGGCTACAATCGGCAAACAACTCCGAATTTTGAAAAAATTAGAGATGAAATTTTTGTATTTAAGGATGTTACGACAGCGCATGTATTTACATCCGCGGCGGTGACCTCAATGCTGTTGCTGCAAGATAATTCGAAAAAAATTTACTCATGTATTCAGTTTTTTAAAAGCGCCGGATTCAAAACTTTCTGGTTTTCAAATCAAGGGAAAATAGATAGCTTTGACAATTCCGTTATGCGTTTCGGAAAAAGTTGCGATGAATACGCATTTATTCACGGGAAAAACGTCATTTATTCTTCTGAAAATTACAACTTAACCTTTGAAGACGAACAGCGACGTTTAAAATTGTGGGATGAGAATTTACTAAAATATTTTGAAAAGGCATTGAGGGATTCTGCGGAAAAAAAGTTAATAGTTTTGCATTTGAAGGGATCTCATTACCCTATTGATATGCGATACCCTCCTGAATTTGCAAAATTTTCTCTGACTCAGAAATATCATGATAGAACAAAAGCCCATGGCGTATGTCTTTTCGATAACAGCATATTGTATACAGATCATATTTTGAATGAAGTTGTAAAAAATCTGAAAAAAAGCGGGGAAACAAGCGCGTTGCTTTATTTGTCGGATCACGGACATGACATAAATGACACGAAAGAATGCGTACTTATCGCTCGAACTTGGCCGAACGGATATGAAGTGCCTTTTGTCGTGTGGGTGTCGGAAAAATACCGAAAAGATAACGCGGAATTTATTAACGGCTGGAACATAAATCGCAAATATGTAACTGACAAAACAGCATATTCCCTAATTAATTTGGCAAGATTAAGTCATCCGTCATTCGATCTGTCGAACAGTATTTTTTCGAAAAAATGATTGTAATGGGAAATAGTCTTGACCCCAAACTTCACTTTCTCCTCTTGTCCCACCAGTCGATGCGTTTTTTGATCTCCCTCTCGAAGCCGCGCTCATTCGGTTCGTAGAATTTTTTACGAGATAATTCATCGGGGAAGAAATTTGTTCCGGAAAATGCGTTTTCGGTGTCGTGGTCGTAAACATAGCCCCTATTGTAATCCAGTTCCTTCATTAATTTTGTCGGGGCGTTGCGGATTTTTTTCGGCACAGGAAGCGATCCGTAAAATTTTGCGGCTTTTTGCGATTTGAAAAAAGCGATTTCCGCTGCGTTAGATTTGGGAGCCGTTGCGAGATAAATCACTGCTTGGGCGATGGCAAGTTCTCCCTCGGGCGATCCCAGAATCGTGTAGGCTTTGTGCGCCGACAACGCCTGCACCAGCGCGTTTGGATCTGCCATTCCCACATCTTCACTTGCAAAACGGATCAATCGGCGCAAAATGTAGAGAGGCTCTTCGCCTCCCTGCAGCATGCGGTGCATCCAATAGAGGGCAGCATCGACATCCGATCCACGCAGCGACTTGTGTAGTGCGCTGATCAAGTTGTAATGCTCTTCTTCTCCCTTATCGTAAATTGCCGCACGTTTCGGAGAAAATTTTTTCAATTGCTCGACGTCCAATTTCTCGGAGGTATTCAAATTGAAAAGCTCTTCCGCGCGATTCAGAAGGTATCTTCCGTCTCCGTCAGACATCAAACATAAACGCTGGCGGGCCTCGGGAGTCAACGGCAATTCTTTTTCCATGAAATTTTCAGCGCGCTGCAGAATTTTGTCCAGATCCTCCAGCTTCAGTCGGTCAAAAGTTATCACTTTGCATCGCGAAAGAAGAGCGGGCCGCAGCTCAAACGACGGATTTTCGGTAGTTGTTCCGATCAAAATCAACGAACCATTCTCAAGGTGAGGCAGAAAAATATCCTGCTGACTTTTGTTAAGGTGATGAATCTCATCTACGAGCAAAATCGTTTTGCTGAGCAGATTTGAGTCTAGTTGTTCGAAAATAGATTTAAATTTCGAGGTCGAATGCATAACGGCAGAAGTCTCTTCGAAATGAAGCTTGCTCTTTTTTGCCACGATTTTTGCGAAAGAAGTCTTGCCCGATCCCGGCGGTCCCCACAAAATCAGAGATTGCAAAGTATCTGTCGCGGAAATTTTGGTCTCCAACGACTGTCCTATGATTTCATCAAAATCTCCCGGACGAATTCTGTCCGCCAACGGAGCCAATGTCTCGAACAGCTGCAACTTCTGCCTCCAATTTCTACCTTTAATATATGCCTTCGATAATTTTTTGCTAAAAAATTTTTTTCAAATAAACTCCTTTATGTTATCCAAAATAAAGCTTAGAATCAATGAGGGCTTTTGTTAGAGGAGCAAATGAGAAATTCAAGAAAGTACAATGTCGCGGTGGTAGGAGCTACGGGAAATGCCGGAAATAATACGCTGAAAATTTTGGCAGAGAGAGATTTTCCCGTCGAAAAGGTTTTTGCGGTAGCTTCGGAAAAGTCCGTCGGCAAAAGGGTGTCTTTCAAAAGCCAAAATCTGGCGGTGCAAAGTTTTTCATCCGTAGATTTTTCAAAAGTCGATTTGGCGATATTTTGCGCAGGTTCTAAATTTTCTCAAAAATATGCGAAAGAGGTAGCCGAGGCAGGGTGTACCATTATCGACAAAAGTTCATATTTCAGGTTAAATCCAAAAATTCCTTTGATCGTTCCGGAAGTAAACGCAAAAGCTTTGTCAAAAGGCGCTCCATTGGGAATTATTTCAACACCAAATTGCGTGGCGGTTCCGCTGGCAATGACTTTAAAAGCCTTGTCCGCCATTGGTCCGATTAAGAGAGCGGTGGTTTCGACCTATCAGGCGGTTTCGGGAGCAGGCAAAGCCGCGAACGACGAGTTGTATAATCAAACAAAAGCGGTAATCGCTTCGGGAGAAGTCGTCAACGATGTATTTTCCAAACAAATAGCTTTCAACGTAATCCCCGTTATCGGAAATATTTACGGTTCGGGAGTATCTGAAGAAGAGGATAAGATTTCATGTGAAATCTGTAAAATTTTGAAAACCGATGTAAAGATTGCGGTAACTTGTGTCAGAGTTCCTGTATTTGTCGGGCACGGAATGTCTGTGGTTTGTGAATTCACGAAAGAGGTTTCCGATGAAATGGCATACCAGGCTTTCGATGATTTCGAAGGAATTCTCACGCTAGATCGCAGGGACGAAAGTGTCGTTGCGACTCCGTTGGATTCGCAGGGAGAGGACGCCGTTTTCGTCAGTCGAATTCGCCGAGACAGTACCAGCAAAAAAGGATTGATGTTTTGGGCAGTGGCAGACAATCTGAGAAAGGGCGCAGCTCTCAACAGCGTGCAAATTGCTGAGCTGATGATAGATATCGATCCGAAATTGAAATCATTTAAATATAAAGCAAAATAATAACAAAAAGAGGGTAAAAATGGATAACTTCGCGGGTTTTGAAAAGCCTGATTTAAGATTGGCTGAGTTAATGATAGTTTCTTCGAGTTTGCAAAAAACCAAACGAGGAGATGATTATCGACGACTGAATTTAAAATCTACTGATGGCAAGTTTAATTTTTCCGCGGTGATGTGGTCCAATGATTTGAGAAAATATCCCGATGAAAAAATTTTCAGAAGCGGAAATACCATAAAATTGATGAAATACGATCTTCCGGCGAACTATTCGGATTACGTAATTCATGATTTTGTTTTGATTAAGGAAGGAAAAATCGGTCTTTCGGAGCAACAACGAGAAGAAATTTTTGCAAAGGTTCGAGTTTATGTAGAGTTAATCCAAGATGACAAACTCAGAAATTTTGTCTCTGGACTTTTAAAAGATTACGCGGAGGCTTTCAAGATAGCGCCAGCAGCAAAGTCTATTCACCACAATTATCTTGGCGGACTTTTGGAGCATACTTTCGAATGTCTCGAAATCGCGAAAGATTTCATGGAAAGGCATCCGAAAATCGACAAAGGAACCGTTTACGCTGCATGTATTTTGCACGATTTCGGAAAAATATGGGAATACAATATCGATTTGAACTCAGGAACTATCGGATTCAACACAGATTTTCAGAAAAAATGGCTGACACATTCGCAGTGGGGATTTTCGACCTGTATGACAGCGGGATTCGAGACGGTCGCGAAGATGATCGCCGCACATCACAGCCGCACCGAGTGGGGAGCGGTGCTGGATTTAGATGCTCCGGATCTCGACCCGATTTGCTATTTATTGCACCACATCGATGACCTATCCGCAAAATTCGGAAAGATCACCGTGATGGATTTAGATTAAACAATTGGATTAAGGCACAAAGAGAGCACGCACTTCTTCCCCTGTATTTTGGTTATATCCGCGAGACTCTTTTAAATACCTCTGAAAGAGATTAGTCCTTG
>DGIE01000021.1 GCA_002393025.1 Holosporaceae bacterium UBA3830
ACGGATTCTACGAATGCGGCAGCGGGACATACCGCCTGAAATTCCCAAAAAAATATCTGATAAGATTGGTGGTAGCACCGAGTTCGAAGGTATTAAGTATAGGCGGAACGGAAAGTGATACGTTTTCGATGGATGGTGCCACCTGGTGTTGGCATTACTTCCCGGGGGCGTTGAATAGTACCGGAACATCATATTCGTCATGGGGAAGAGATACGGGATATGCTGGTTTAATAGCATATGGTAACCAAAGATTCGTTGTAATATGTAACACCAGCCCATATGTTTCCGCCTATTCTACCGATGGAGGGGTTACGTGGAACAGAGGAAGCGCAGGTACTAATTTTTATTATCTGACGCATACAGGAAGTTTCTTTGTAGGAGGAAAAACCGGAACCATAGTATATTCTGACGATGGAATAAGTTGGACTAGTACAACATCTTCGGGATATAATACGAGTGCTATGGATGACGATATGTCATGGGACGGGACAAGGCTTTTTGCTCTTAGCGATAGTCCTTATTCTGTATATGCAACAACTTCAACAAATGGTGCAAGTGGTTGGTCTAATGTTGGAACTTCTACAAGAGTCAGCGATTATGAACAGTTTAAGTATGGAGGAGGATACTACGTAAGAAAAGGGAAAACTACATCCAACACGTTGAAATCGTCGACAGATTTATTTTTCAGTAGCAGTAATTCATATAGCTTGCCGCTGTCTCGAAACAGTGAAATAAATTACGGTTCTGGCTACTGGCTCATTTTGACCCAATATGGAGACCTAATGAAGTCAACAGATGCGAGCGCAACAAGTTGGTCAATAATTAGCGGAAATTCCTCAGATACAACGAGTAGCCATTTATATTCAGTATCAAAAAAAACAAATTGGTGCGGGATATGTTACGGAAATGAACGATGGGTTGCTCATACTCAATCTGGTGATGTCGCGATATTAGCAAAAGTAGAACATGGTACCATAAAATTCGGCAGCGTTTCGGGCAACACAGATACTCATGAAATCGATGGCGAGACGACATACACTATAACTCCTGATCAAATCACAGGAGGATCGGATGGCGCGTATTATATTGATTTGACAATGAAAAATGTTAAGATAATCTCCGCGGAGATCACGAATCGCAGATACAGCTTAATCGCCAATCCAATTTCAGCGACATACGTTGACGATGTGAAAACCTCATCGACAACTGAATCAAAAACCGATACGATTACTTTCTCATCGGGAACCTCGGGCAGTAAGGGCTTGATAAGCTATTCGACCCAGAGCGGAACAGTTTCAACCGTTAGCGGAGGAAGAGAATGCACAGGAACCGCGAAGGGGCGCTTGAGTTTCCCGTATAAGGGAACGGTGAAGTTGAAAGTGAATAAGGGGAGTGCGACAACTAACAGGTTTGTTGCTATGGCTGAATCTAGCAGTAAATCCGCCTACAGCTCTGATGGTATCAATTGGTATGAAGCGAATATGCCTTCTTCTGGTAATTGGAAACCTATCTGCTATGGAAATGGTAAGTTTGTTGCTATATCCGCATCCAGTGCTGACGCCGCCTATAGCTCTGATGGTATTAATTGGTATGGATCTGATTTACCTTATTCAAGATCTTGGAATGCTGTTAGTTATGGAAACGGAGTATTTGTTGCTGTAGCTTGGAATACATCTACAGTAGCTTATAGCTATGATGGAATTTCGTGGAATAGCAGCACAATGCCGGTTACAGCTAAATGTGAAGCTATGTGTTTTGGAAACGGAAAATTTGTGGCAGTAACGTCTCAAAATCAAAATTGGGCAATGTACAGTACAGATGGAATAAATTGGAGTAAAGGTAGTTTGCCTGGTTCTTATGAATGGTTTTCCATTTGCTATGGAAATAATAAGTTTATGACAGTTGCCTATAGTTCAAAATGCGCAGCGTATAGCAGCGACGGAGCGACGTGGTCTTCTTCAAATCTGCCTTCGTCAACAAGTTGGAATTCTGTCGGTTTTGGGAATAATAAATTTGTTGCAATTGCCTCAAATAGTAAAGTTGCAGCGTATAGCAGTAATGG
The DNA here is from genome assembly GCA_002393025.1 of Holosporaceae bacterium UBA3830. Classification (GTDB taxonomy): domain Bacteria; phylum Pseudomonadota; class Alphaproteobacteria; order UBA3830; family UBA3830; genus UBA3830. The sequence continues at coordinate 2,063 of DGIE01000021.1, forward strand.
GACCTCTTGGACCAGTACCTCCCTTCCTGTATCTGGATATTGGTATTCCATTTGTTACGCAGATGACAAATTCGTTACTTTGTCTTGTAACAGTTCTAATGCTGCTTATAGCTCTGATGGTACTTCTTGGACTAAAACTTCTTTGCCTTTTTCTGCTCAATGGAGATCTGTCTGTTATGGTAACATTCCATCTCCCAGCACCATAAAATTCTCCAACACTACTACATATACCAGTCAGCAAACGGTGAGCTCTGAAACTACTTATACATTCACCGCTAGCCAAATAACAGGTGGATCATCGGGAAATTACTATTTCGATTTCGACATGTCCAACATCAAGCTGGTTTCGGCAACTATTACCTGCAATGTTCCGACAACTACGATTTCAAAGGGAGATTCTGTGACCAAAACAGTGGTAGATGTTATCGATTTTACCGACGGGAACAAAACCTCGAAAAATACTCTAGCCGGAACCTCGACGCACATTTTGACGACGACAATCTCGGGATCGACGAGCAACAGTTTATACGAAGTGAGTTCTCAAACAGGGGCAACTATTACATCGGAAGTAAAAGGAAAGCTGAAATTGACGGTTTATCCATCTTCGAGCTCAGGATCGGTCAAATTGCGAAAAGGCACCAGCGACACCACCGGAAAAAGCTACTCGATTAGCGTAAGAACAGTAATCGACGTGCCCGACGAGTATTTGCTTGCGGATACCTCAGATTCAACAATAAACAAATACTCATTGATCTTGGATTTATCTAACGTTTATATTCTAAATGCTGTTCTTGCTGAAGGGCAGTTGAATCTGAAATTTGACAAGATTTCTTTGCCGGAAAGGAGTGGATATATAGATTATTCGACGAATCCATATACTGCATATGTAGTGACGGGAAGAACTAAGGACAACAATTTTTATTCTTCAAACAGTGAGGGATGGGAATATGATACATCAAAGGGATTTTTTGTAAACAAAGGTACTAAAGGACTTCATTCACAGATCCTTTCAAATATGCCAGGGGATCGCAGCAGCCTAATCTATTCTGATGCAGTGTGTGAAATGAGAAATTTTTCCACAGAAGGATGGTGGACAAGAGAGACAGGCGTGACTGCAAAACGTTATGATACGTCAGGTTTAAGTAGAACTTATACATTGTTTCAAAATTTTTTGCAGCTAGATAGCGATTATCAAGTCAATGACTATATTGGTACACCTAGAACAATAAGTTTGATAATGCAAACCATGACTCTTCCAATCAACACAGCCTTGTACTTTGGAATGAGCGGAACGAAGCACGGTTATGAGTGGCAATCAGATGCGAGCGGGAATTATATAACCACCGACAGTAGCGGAAACAAAATATTTATCGATGCCACGACGGCTGTAACGAGAGTTACAAAAAGCGCCTGTGCTAAGTTAAAATCCGATTATGGAAATAACCTGCGCGTGTATTTAATAAAATACCGCAAACAAACTCAGTATAAACATGCATTAACAGGTGCAACGGTAAATTTTGATTACTCATACCTGAATGACTGCGCAACAGGGACTTCCGCGCCGTACATGTACGATATTTCAACCGAGGCAGAATTAAACAGCGCGCTTTCAGCAATCTACACGAATATCAAAGATTGGGCAGGTCGAACCGAAGCAAAAAATGTGTCGAATTAGTCTGGGGGAGCGGGGCGCCGATGTATCCCGTCGGCGTCCGGTTTTGTGATCGTTGACGGTATTTGCTGATTCGATTAGATCATGTCGTCACAAAAGTTTGATATATTAAAAATGAAAAAGAAGTTAATGTAGGAGCAAAATGAAAGACAAAGACATACACAAACACAGACATGATATATCAGATGAATTTTTTCACGGTAAATTAGAGAGAATACGAGCAGTTCTTGAAAATCATCAGCCAGAATTTAAGTCTAAATTTAAATCAGCTGTACAAGATTATTTGCTGAGTACTATGGAAAATACATCTAACTCGAACAATTAAACAAAATGGCTTACTTCGGCGCCTGAGGAGACCGAAAGTCATTAGTTTTACATGACAGAACTTAAAAGAGTAATATAATCGTAAAATGAGGAGGACACGCAGGATGTTAATGTCGGAGGTAAATAAAAACAGAGTTGGGCAAAGGAACATAAAGAGTTCAGGAAGCGTTTGTCCTAAAGCAAAACACAATTTGCCTATGATTAATACAGCCACTAGACCATATTTGAGTTGGCTCGAAAGTGGGAAAAAACAGCTGAGGGAAGAGTGAACGGACCGGCGTATCAGAGAATGCGTGTTGGGGACAGTATTTCCTTTTGCGATAGAAAAAGTGGACAATACATATATGGAACCATTAAGTTTAAACATGAATATACGTCTTTTCAAGAAATGCTGAGTTCTGAGGGAGTAAGCAATATGCTTCCGTTTTTGAAAGACTCAGAGTTAATGGAAGGGGTAAGAATTTATAATAGATTTCCAGGCGCTTCAAGGGTCAATCAATTTGGTTGCGTAGCGATCGGAATCTCTGTGACGAAATCAAATTTGTCTAAATAATTTTGTAAGGCTTAGATCGGTTAATTCAGGTCTAAGTCTTTTGTTATGTGCTTTGCTTACTTATGGCTAGATGACTATTTGTAAAGTAGACGTCCTTCAGTTTACTTATCTAATTCTGGTGCACAAAAAAGTGCGTTAGGACCTAAAGCTACATAAGCTTTTATTCTTGTATATATTTAGAAACAATAACATCTCCCCAAATGCGTTCAACATTTCCATCTCCAATATTTTCTATACTTTCACAAGAATGAAGAGGCTTATTGTTTTTTACGAAATAATGATACTCATCGGGACGTTCTATCGGTAATACTAATCGTTTTAATTCCACGATACTTACTTTTAACTCCTTTAATTTTGAACAGTGTGATAAATCAAGTAGATCAAATTTTGCGTATCCCGAAATTGTTAAAAACTTAAGAGTTTTTGGAATGGTTATACACCAATCTGCCCAATCAACATCTAATTGACTTAATAGATTGCAATTCTCGAGTCCTTCAACTGTACTTTTATGTCCTGATGTGTAACTCAACTTTAGGTATATAAGTGATGGCGGTAAAATTAAACGATTTATTTCTCGTTCCGAACAAAAAGCCTTTAGCTTCTTGCAAACACTCAAATCTAGAGTACAGTTCACTCCTACATAAGAAGAATCAAGTCTTAACTCTTCAAGAGAAGAAGGAATGATTAATTTTTCAACGTTAGCAATTATATGTAATTTTTGTAAATTTGAGTATATGGAACAGTCAAAAACTCTTTTTTCGTTTCCCCCAACTAATCTGAGTTGCAAATCAGAGATCGAATCAGAGTTATATTTTGCTAGCTCGACATCATCTGCAACCTCCATAACTTTTTCTGAATCAGGAGAATTGTAACATCTGATATTATATAAGTGGTTTCCGCCATAAGGTGTTCCAACGTATTTCATTCGATAATAATCCTCATACATACCTCCAACGCGTGGAAATACAAAAATTAAACCTAAAAGTAGTACACAATGCTTCAAGTCCATCCTATAAATACCCACAATTAACAAAGAAACAAATACTTCTCAAAAGAAGACCTCTGTTGAACAGAAAAATTTTATTTTTTTTATCCCTTAAAATTATTTTTTTAACTCAAAATTGATATTTCATTTATACTTACCATGTGTCGTTCTATTTCTTGAATAATTTTAAGGCCACGTTTACTATCAATTCCGACTTCACCGGCTACCGATAAAATATGTTCTTTAGTCGGATTCTTTCCTTCGCCGGCAACAGTAGTTGCATGTTCACCCATGATGCCTTCGGAAAATACCAAATCATATGCTGGCGAAATCTTCCACTTTCCGTCTGAATAAATGAAAGAGAAGTTCTTTGAGTGATCATCCCTATTGTGCATGAATACATTGAAGCACATCAATCTGAACATTTTTTCTACTTCTCGCATATCTCTGGTTAACATGTGAGTTGCTTTCATCAGATCGGAATAATCAAGACATGGAAAACGGTGACTTGCGTTCAGTAAAGCGCTAGCTGAAATCATATGAACTTTTTCGCCATTTTTTAGCCTATCAAACCTTTTAACTCCAAAATATTTATCCTCAAATAAACGTGTTTCCGGCATTTCTATTCCGATTTGCTTTGCTATCTGAGAATATTGATATTCCATCTGTCCGACGTTTTTTGGATCAAATGACGAGCGAAACTTTATAATCCAATCTTCGTTATCGATTTTTGTGAGAATCTTCGGCCGAGCTCCACCTGAAGAACCTCCTGCTGTGAACAATTGTTCTATATCTCCGTCATATATTTCGTTTAGAATTTTTTCACATTCTTTCTCAAGCTCGCTTAAATTGCTTGTAATTTTTGAATTGCATAATTTGTATTCCGGAACATACTCTAATGCACCCATTCCAGTTTTTCCGAGAATCGCCAATCTATCAAGAATGGAAACCTCGGCTGGATTTATTCTCATCTTAAGTAACATACGGTCGATCAGGAGACGTCCCCAACCATCAGGGAGACTATCATCAAATACTCCAAAATTTCCGCTAAAAGGTTCTCTAGATGCAACGAAAACTTTCTTTTCGAGAGGTAATTTGAATGGGGATATTGAAAAACCATTAACAAGCCAACTGCGGTCATATTCAAAAGCGCACAAATTATCGGAAGTCAAAGCTAAACGACCAACAATCTGATCGTGATACATCACGTTGATTATTTTGTTATTTTTCAAAATATCATTTCGACTCATTAATTATCTCCTGCAATGACTGATAGTTCTTGCGTAAAAATAATTTATTAAAGTCGTCTTCACACTCCAATGCAATGGCGATTTTTAACAAAGAAGTAAGGGAAATCTCTCCCGTACTTTCGAAGCGTTTTACAGATCCCAAACTGACTCCTGATCGTTTAGATAACTCGATTTGAGAAAAATTCAAGGATTTTCTGCGATTTCTCGCCTTATTCATTATTCCACTGCGAATCGATAATATACTATCCAT
>DGIE01000016.1 GCA_002393025.1 Holosporaceae bacterium UBA3830
ATGGCTGGAAGAGAATACTGAGTTGGTTAATTTTGAGGAGGGAAATAGTTAGAATGAAAGTTACTTGCGTAAAAACAGATCGAGATATCAATTATTTTCTGAGTTCTTTTCAGATACTTTGTGAACATTGGAGTATTGAAGATACGCTTGATAATTTTAGGCGTCACAGAAAAACGGAAAATGATAAACGAATTATTATTATTGATTTTGATGAGGCACCGGAATTTAGACATTCTAAACCTCCTCTAGGTTGGTATATTATAGGGCTAACAAGTGATACAACACTCAAAACTGAGTATACATACAGTTTAATTCACAAATTTTCGAGTACGGAAAGTATATTGAATGCTATACAAGAAATCACGGATGAATCATGTTATCGGCAACTCGGGCATTTCCCTTTGTATATTGGAATAAATCGATATGAGATGGACACTCCTCATGGAGTTATACCATTGCCTCAAAGAGAATGGAGAATTTTAAACTATCTGGCTCAAAATTTAGGACGGGGAGTATTAAGTGAAGAGCTAGTGTATCATATTTACGATGCTGGTGAAGAATATGACTTAAGAAATGTACAAAAGCAAATGCAGGTATATTTAACGAGATTGCGAAAAAAATTTATGTTGATTCTTGACTCTCCTGTTATTTCATTTGGCACCAAAACAGGAGGCTATTATCTATTAGATTTTTGTCCACCTAATCTCGAATACATAATCAATCGTCCCAATAACAAAGACTACATTGTTGTGGACGAAGCAACTGAAAAGCTTGCCAAAGATTTTTATCAGAAGTTATCGCAGATCGTTGCAAAGTGGAGTCTGTATGAATTGCGACACGATAGAAAACTTATGTGCAAACATCGTCGGTATACTTTTTTAAAGAACAATTTAATCTTCAAAGATAATTTCTCTTTAAGTAAGTTGATTGTTTTACTTAAAAAAATTCGATTCAAAAAAATAAAAAGACCTATGAAAAGGGTAGAGGAAGCAAGAGTTAGGGAGTTAAGTTACCAATGATTTACGGATTTATTAAGCTGAATAATAAATATATTGGAAAAGATGAACAGGAAAGATCGATAAAAGAATACGCTGAGTTTAAAGGACTGGAGATTGATAGATATTTACTAGATGATTACAAACGAAAGTACAGCGGAATTTATATGCTTAAAAAAGGATATGGAACCGGTACATACATATTCAATCTCAAGAAAGATGATATCATCATATGTTCAAATTTCTATACACTGGCATATAGTTATAAAACCATTTTGTTTCTAATAAAGGAAATTTTGAAGAGAGAGGCTAAGATATACTGCGTTGATGGAGATATCGAGATAGACAAAAGCAGTCTCAAGACGATGGAGATACTTTATGATTTGCGTTGTTTATTCGATAATATCCGGCATGAAAAAAATTTACGATTTTTTTGGAAACCCAAACTAGAGCCATATAGAGATCAAATAGAAGTCGATGTTCAGAATGGAATATTAATAAGACAAATGAGCAAGAAATATCATGCAAGCGAACCTACTATAAGCAAATTTATAAAAGATAATCCAAAAATGTACGAAACATATAAAAAGACTAATTCTCGTTTTGGACGTATTAAAAATAAATCATATAAGCTTCTTAGCAGGACGGCTTTTCTAAAAAGAGAAGTCGACAGACAGATGCGTAAAGCCCAAGCTAATATAAGTCCGGAAGCTACTTTATTATTATCGAAAAAAATGGAAAAGGAGAATAAAAAATGAAGAAGCTAATTTTATTATTTTTTGCAATAATAACGTTTAATGTTAACTGTATAGAAATGTCCCCGACAAGATCACATACCCCAACGGGAGGACTTGCCAGAAACGTTTCATTCGAAAGGGACGTATCTTCTATCAGGTCACGTACCCCACCGATGGAACATGCTGCGTATATACCGCAACATTACGATCATACAGAGGAATTCCACAACGAAAGCGTGCTGTGCTTTAAGTTGCGCAGATGGGTGTTTCAACCGATTAGCGTGGTACTGCAAGTTACGGCAGGAGGTTTTTTCGTGGGCGGACAGTGCTGTATCGATAAATATCCAGAAACAGCCAAGATATTAAATGGCGTAGGTTTGGGAGTCAGCGTTGCATCGTTTGTAATAAATACGTTGCTTTTAAAAATTGATAACAAACTCGAAGAAATGGATAACTACATTCTGCAACGTCGTGAGGAACAAGAAAGAGCCAATCGCAATATAATTCCGGCGATTATTCAGAGATAACAGATTGTTTAAAATTCAGGGGTTCGTATAAAAACACGAATTCCTGTTATTTTTTTCTGAATATAGAGAAATTATTTACTTTTAATTTGTTATTATCAAACTAGATAGAAGAGCCAATGAAATGAAAAATCAGTTGATATTGGGTGACAACCTGGAAGTGCTAAAGGATATCCCTAGCGAGTCGGTCGATTTGACCTACATTGACCCCCCGTTCTTTTCGAATCGGCACTACGAGGTGATCTGGGGTGACGAAGGAGAGGTTGCATCATTCAACGATAGATGGGCAGGTGGAATAAATCACTATATCGATTGGCTATACAAAAGAGTTGAGCAACTATACCGAGTTCTGAAACCGACGGGTTCCTTCTATCTCCACTGTGACTGGCACGCCAACGCCTACGTCCGAGTACACATTCTCGACAAAATTTTCGGAGACAACAATTTTGTAAATGAGATTGTTTGGCATTATGATGTGGGCAGTACTCCAAAAACTGCTTTTAAGAGGAAACATGATACTATTTATATGTATAGAAAGTCTGGGAAAATAGGTACTTTTAACAAACAGATTGTATGTCCTCTAAATACAAAAAGGTATAATCTTGTAGAAGAACGCACAGGTAGACATTATTTTGTTCGAGAAGATAGCAAAAAAAAATGTTACTTAGAAGAAGGAATTCCTTGCGATGATGTTTGGACTTTTGTTCGCGAGAATAAATTCAGAGAATTAAATTCTATGGCAAAAGAACGCATCGGCTATCCAACCCAAAAGCCCGAAGCTTTATTAGAAAGAATCATTAAAGCCAGTTCGAATCCCGGAGATATTGTACTTGACGCATTCTGTGGCGGCGGCACGACTCCGGCAGTTGCACGCAGACTGGGTCGAAAATTCATCGGAATCGATCAGTCGGTACGAGCTATTGCTGTTTCAAAAGCCAGATTGGAGAAACAAACGGATTTATTGATAAATGACATTTATGAAGTAAAAACCAAGGCATATGGTTACGATAAACTTCGCAATATGGATTCGTTTAAATTCGAAAGTTTGATGGTTGAGTTGTACGGAGGAATTCCGAATGCGAAACAACGTGGAGATGGAGGCAAGGACGGAGTTATCAAAGTTGACGGAGTTGCTCTACCGATTCAAGTAAAACAGCAAGATAACGTAGGTCGCCCACAAATTCAGAATTTTGTAGGCCACTTGGTTCAAAACAAACAAAATCATGGATTTTTCATCGCCTTTGATTTCGCGAAAACAGCTTATGAGTATGTGGCTGAAGTAAAACAGAGCAGTGGAATAGAAATCGAGTTGGTGAAAGTCGAAAGTTTCATTCCATTGGTTAGAAAAACTCCAATAAAATTAGATTGGAACTATGAAACCATTGATAAAAAGCAAGTTGTAACTCTCATGGCTTCCGGAGATGAAACATCTCTATGGCAGTGGGATTTTGATTACGATGAATCCAAAGGCTTCGTTGCAGGAGTTCTTCAAGATAAAACAGGAACACAACAAATAACTCTTACATCCGGAAAACATGTAATCGCAGTGCGCGGAACTGATAACGATGGAATTGAATCAACCGAAACAATTACCCTCTATTCTAATGGAAGTGTGCATGAATAAATGCGAGAAAGTTTCTCTGGAACAAAAGCTAAAGGTGGTTTTTAGTGTAAAATTTAGTGTAGACACGCGTTCTCTATTTTTTTTGGATCTATAAAAAGTACTTTTTATAATTTTTTTTACGATAATTTGGTCAATCATCACAAAATAACAATCCTTATCATTTAGTGCAAATGAAAATCTAGTGTAAATTTAGTGTAAAATTTGAGCATTCTACCGTTTTTCTTAGATCCAAAAAGCTTAACTTTTATTGAAATTTGAGTGGTGCCGAAAAGAGGAGTCGAACCTCCGACCTACTGATTACGAATCAGTTGCTCTACCAACTGAGCTATTTCGGCATGGAATGGAGAAGAAGGGAAGTTAAAACCTCCCCCTCATACTATCTCGAGTAGTACTCAATAACTATGTTTGGTTCCATAACAACAGGATAAGGGACGTCCTCAAGCTTTGGAACATTAACGAAAGTCCCCTTCAAAGCCTTCAAGTCCACATCCATATATGGAGGAACATCTCTTTCCGTAGACTGAGTCGCCTCGACAATTACAATATTCTGCTTGGATTTCTCTTTGATCTCAATAACATCGCCCTCTCTTACCAGATACGAAGCAATGTTCACCAATTTGCCGTTTACAACGACATGACCGTGATTAATCAACTGACGGGCAGCAAAAACCGTACTCGCAAATTTCATACGGTAAACCACTGCGTCCAACCTACGTTCTAACAGAGCAATAATGTTTTGGCTGGTATCTCCTTTCATCTGAGATGCCTTCTGATACACACGTCTAAACTGCCGTTCTGTAAGATTTCCGTAGTACCCCTTTAACTTTTGCTTGGCTAACAACTGAATACCATAATCAGTAGGCCTTTTCCTGCTGTTACCATGTTGTCCTGGAGCATAATTCCTTTCATTTATAGGACTCTTAGAAACTCCCCACAAATTAACCCCAAGCCTTCTATCAATCTTATGCTTTGCTGCAATTCGCTTGCTCATCAAAAATACCTTTTCATATAACCTCCTAAAGGTTAATGGATATTGAGAAAAAGTCAATCTTTTATCTGATTTTTTTGCGAAAATAAACCAAAAAAGTCTTCATTTACAAAGAAATTACGATATTAACTAAAATTAAATAAATCTATGAAATAATGGAATTGTATAGTTGGTTGAGTTATGAACGAAATTCGGTTGTTATCGTGCCTATTGTATTTTTTGATGCTATTCTATGGCAGTGCTGAAGCTTTATCAGAGGGAGGAAACATAAACAATGCTTCTTTAGATGAGGATATCACGGAAAACGAAAGTAAGAAATCAAAGAAAAAAAGTCTTTGGCCGTTCAGCAGATCCAAAAAAAAAGCGGCATCAAATCAAAAAACAGAAAGTACAGTAAATAGAGTTCAAGAGACAAAAATTACTGATACTACGGAAAAAACAAAGAACAAAAGGAGCCTATGGTCATTTGGTAAATCAAAAAACAAAAATGAGAGAAACAATCAACCTTTGTCTGCAGAAACGGAAAATTCCGTGGGTACCAAAAATCTATCGGCAAATCTAAAAAATTCTAAAAAAAATGCAACGAAAGAAAAAAGCAATTCAAACATAGAAGAAAAAAGATCCACGGCCTTAATTCGATGGAAATCCTTAATGTCCCGTAAACCTAAAAACAACGCGACAGTAAACGAGTTTCAAAAGACTGACACAAAAACTAACAGCATTAATGTAAAAAAGACTAAAAATCCGAAAAACATACAATTTAAAATTGATCTTTCGAATTTTGCAAAAAAATATAAAGCTGCATTAACGAATAACAAGAAGAATTTGAACAATTACCAAACAAAGACTAATAATCGTCGATCCAATAATCTTGTCATTCGTGATGAATACTTTGATGATTATGAACCTGCGTTTGATGAAACTCCTATCTTTCAGGATGAATATTTTGATAACTACGGATCTGTTTTTGATGAAGATTTTACAGAGGAAAGAGGGACTCGCAATTCTTTTTCGCGAACCAGATCCTATCCACAAACAAAATCCAAAAGAAATAATAAGAAAGTAAAGCAAGAAGATATAAAATTTAATATTGATCTTTCCCAATTCTTAGCAGATGAAAATGGCGAAGATGACGATGAATCCGATATTTCCGAAGACTCAGCAATGATACCATCAATGATGCCGGTGCAAAATCCAATGATGGGATTGCAATCTCTGCCACAGCAACAACTTGATCAGTCCATAATCCAAAACCCTCCGGCTATGGTAATGCCGTCTCTACCGCAGCAGCAACCTGATCAATCCATAATCCAAACTCCTCCGATTATGGCGCAATCTGAAATTTCGCAAGGTATTAATGCTACTAATGGATCAAATCAAGAAATCAATAATCAAATAAATGCTCAAGAGTCTAATGGGCAGTATGGTATCCAGCAGCCGTATTATTCTGATCAGCTCTACTTGACTTTCCTTCCTCAATATATTCCTGTTAACGGATCATCTGTTTCTACGTATTCCGATGCGAGCAACCAACTTCCTCAAGATACAGCAATCGCCAATTCAAAGCCTTCTTCGTTTTTAGAAACTTTTGTGCAAAATTTGAGTGGGCAAAATAATGATAACCAAAATTTAAACCAGGGCATAAATCAACAGCCAAACGAAAATTTGTATTATCAAAATATGAATAGAGCAAATCAGAACATTACAGGCAACATTGGCTCAATGAATGGTATGTCGTTTTCCGGAAGCATGTTTGGTAACAAAGGTTCAACAAGAAATATGTCCGACGATGAGGTAGCGGAAGAGGTTATTAGATATCTCAGGGACCTGGGAGTTATTGACGAATCAAAGTTTATTGAATTAAACATTGACCAAATAGGTACATGCATACGCTGTCGCAAACAAAAGATAGTTATTATGCTGGATAAGGGAAAAAGGATGGGAATTTGTAAAACTTGTGCAGGACAATTAGTAAGTGACGCACAAGCTGGAAAATTCATCGGAAATGAGAATAAATTCAGACGCGATTCAGCTGCAGATCTTTCCGAAGACATGATCAGAGAAGGATTGAATCAACGGAAAGGTGATTCTGTTCTCGGCAGTCTGGGAAAAACGCTCTTTGGGGATAGTGGAGGTGCAACTATAGGAAATATTGCGTCGGCAGCGTTATCTGCAGCATTGACTAAAGATTCTTCTGCAAATGCAAATAACCAAACGAAGCCGTTGAACTCATTGACAGGAAATTTGGTTCCATCAAATTATGCTGCAGAAGGAATCGCCGCTGCTCAGCCGAACTTTACACAGCAAGCAATGAATCAACAGGGGATAATCGGGAGTGGAAGCGGAACGAGCACCGAACAAATGGTATTAAATTCAGCAGGACAGCTGGTTCCGTTGAGTTCCCTTGCTGGAAGTGCTGCTCCGTATGGATACAAAAAAGATTCCAACGGCAACTTAGTTCCGGCAACTTCCCTTGAGGAAGCTCTTGCCGCTACTCAGCAGAACTCTGCACAGCAAGCTATGAATCAACAGGGGATAATCGGGAGTGGAAGCGGAACGAGCACCGAACAAATGGTATTAAATTCAGCAGGGCAGTTGGTTCCGTTGAGTTCCCTTGCTGGAAGTGCTGCTCCCTATGGATACAAAAAAGATTCCAACGG
>DGIE01000001.1 GCA_002393025.1 Holosporaceae bacterium UBA3830
TTCTTTATCTCGTTGATTTCTTCGATAGAGAGACCAATAATATCTGCGATGTCAGATGCCTTCATTCCTTTCAATAACATCTTCCTAGCCGACTCGCGTTTTTCAGCGTCCGCTCTAGCCTTGAGCTCTTCTTTCTCTTTTTCTGCTTTAGCCTTAAGCTCTTCTTTCTCTTTTTCGGCCTTAGCCTCAGCCTTTTTCACTGCATTAGTCATAGCAGAGTTATAATCATAAATTTCCCTCATTCGAGCTTCGTACTCCGCCCTTACCTCTTTATCCTGGCTTACATACTGTAACTCTTGCATTGCTTCTTTAATCTCAGGAATTTTTAAAAACTCTGGAGGAATCGACTCCGGATCTCTTATAAACTGCATCCAAACCGAAAACATATCAGACACATAACTTTTCGGAATCATTTCCCATTTTGTAAGTTCGATTATGAATTTGCGCATCTTTTCCGAAGCAACTTCTATTGGATCAACTCCATTGGCTTTATACATCTGAACAACTTCATTGACGCAACATTTTCTTGGAGTAGCATCAAAGTCCGTTATCCATATCAAGATTCGATCAGGAATTGAGTCGTAACTCTCGCCTTTATCTATAGACTCCTTCTGCATTTTTGCGTCGTAATAATCGGCTCTATCTATGATGTTGTCCTGAGTATTTTTACACTGCATCTCGATGTTTATGCGAACACCTGCATCAGTTGTAGCAGCGATGTCTAAACGCACAGATTTACCGTCTTTTCGGTCACTAACTAACTCCGTCTTATCAAACTCGATAGACTTTATAACGGGATTTCCGTTTAAAATGGCATTCAACAAACACACCAACACTCTTTCATGAGACGCGCGACCAAAGACCCTTTTGAAAACGACATCGGTTTTCAAAGGCAACAAGCCTCCTACAGCAGGCTTAACAGCTACATTTTTCCTGGTCATCGTCATACCTTCTCTCCACAGCCATACATTAAATGTATAACGAGTTTACCTTTAGATTACAAGCTTATTCTGGTCCAAACAGTCAAAATCACAAAATACGGTCGAAAAAGTGTAACCTTCAACGTATTTTTCTCTAAAAAAAATGTAACAGACATTTGAGTGTTTCTTAAATTTCAGAAAAAAACTTTTAATTTATAAAATAAAAGTCAAAAACAACTTGAACGTTTAATTTATTTTTGGTATATTACATCAAGATTAAAAATTGGGGAATAAACTTATGAAATTAGAATTAGAAAATGTTAATGATGTTCTAGAACTTTGGAATGAATTAGAGAAAATTGGGAAGCATCCTAAAGTTTTTGAGAAACAATCTGTTTTGGAGAGAGATAAAGAAATCGATGAGGTCGGTAAAAGATTTTCTGAAGTGCAACGTTGGTTTTTGAATGAACAAGCAAGGGCCAGATTCGAAAATTATCCTGAAAAGTTTTTAAAAATTGATCGTTTATTGGATTTGTTGGGGCAAACAGTATTTGCTTTTACAGAAATTTTTAAAGGTCAGGAAATGTCTAAATAATTCAGGAATCAAAGTGAAAAAAATCAGTGATAATTTGGAAAAACTGCGGTTAGTTGAGGGGATGATTAAAGATAAAGATAAGTATCCCTTTTTACGGGATATAGTAAAAACAGCAAAAATAAGTTGGTATTTTCTTTATGCGCATTTTCCCAAAGAAAAAATTTACGAGATCAGGGGGCGAAAAAGAAGTTCTTGGAAAATGCGACCGAACATGAAAAGGATTGTTGAAAAAATGCTGCTAGACCAACCTGTTGAACGAGTGGCTAAAGAACTTCATATAAGCAAAGTTACGATCTACAACAATTTCTCTCTTGAAGAAATTCAAACTCTGCGAAGGCAAAAGAAAGTTCTTTAAGATTCCCACGCTTTAGAAAATTCTTTATCTTTAAATAAATCTGCTAATCCGGTTACTTGTTTCAATCTTAAAATTTCATCGGCAGACATGCCCAAATGCTTGGCGATCCAACGATTACTTTTTCCCATTTCAACTAACTCAGCAACAATATTGCTCATTAGATCAACGTTATGACTGCCTCGTGCTCGATTATGTCTGATGGTTGATGCCATTCTGTCTGAAATAGGTTTATCAATAATCGAGCATGGCAACAATCCATTTTCTCTTTCGTAAATATCTTTATGTTTCAACATAATTGTATACCTATGAAATCCGTCAACAATTTCGTACATATCATCGTCTGGATGATAATACACAACAACTGGCATAGTATATCCATCTTCTTTGATGCTATCATACAGCAATTTCATCTCATCTGGAGCTACACTGTTCGGGTTATATTCATTGGCTCTAATCTTTTCCAGCGGAATTGCTTTTACGTTATATACAGGGCTTTTATACATTTTTTTCTCCTATAAATTTTTATATTTTTCTAATAATACCTTCATACGTTCGTGCTGTTCTTTTGTTTGTGTAAAACTCAATGTCTTGCACAATTGATCGTTTTTTAAAATACAGATAGCCATGCGTCGCCATGTAGGTGCCATCTTTTTCGATTCCCATGTTCCATCTAGCTTATCGGGGATGCTACTATATCTAATGGTTTCTTTATTTTTTGCCCCTCGCGTACTTATTTTTCCTGTTAACTTTGCTTGCGGTGGCAATTTATCTTTATCTTCATCCTGGACAGGACATCCGGTTTCATGCCAATACTTCATAAATTTAATAAACTTTGATTTGTAATGATTTTGCATTTCGGTAGGTAAAGTTCTTAATAATAATTTTGTATAACTCTTCCATGTATGACCTTTAGGAAGCTTTACCTTGCGATATCCCAGGATTTTATCCCCACAATAAATATTGCCAAAGTTTGCTCCGGAAACTCTATTAACTACTTTAGCCCAGGTCTCAGGTTCTATGATTCTGAATAAATTTAGTCCAGCTCTTTGGTCGTCGCCATAGGGTTGGCAAATCCTTTGTTTAGATAATGGTACGCCGGCTTTATACATTAAATCGTAAAGATGATTGTATTTCCATCCGAATTTTCCGTTAGCAATCCAATCGTCCTCTGTCGTCCAATCATAGATAGGATAACAATTGTATACATTATCTATTACTCTTGTTGTCCAGCGTTGCTTGTTATACGTTTCTTTGGCTTCATTAATTATCGTCCTGAAACGATTCAAACTTTCATCGGATCTGATTCCAACTAAACATGCTGTCTTTTTTCCTTGCGCAAACCATTTCCCAAATGCAGGAACGAACTCCTCAAATTCCATGTATTTCTTGAAAAAATCGAAAGGGTTATTCCGTTCTGTGATACAGTCGAAATCTGGATATTCTCGAATCCACTTATCTCGATTTTCTTCGTCCCAACAGGTCCAGAATGGTTGAAATACAGATACTGCGTTTCTCAAATTTAAAGGCAAGCAACACCAGAAAGGAATAATATAATCTCTATTATCTGTTAACATCTTTTGAATATAATCAATTGTAAGTTTATACTGCCCTTCTAAATCTACGAATAATACCCCTATTTTCTTTTCTATTTTATGTTTTTTCATATAATCTAAAGTCAGATTCAGCATACAGCTACTATCTTTTCCTCCACTGAAGCTCAGATAGATTTTTTCAAAATTATTGAAAATAAATTCAAGTCGCTTATTGGCCGCTTCATAAACATTGAGGTTTTTATATATCTTCATAACTGTATCGCTTCTTCTGCCGAAATTAATTTATTTACATTACTTAAAACATTACTTTTTTTGTTTAAACTCTTTTCTATCAAACTCTCTAATCCTGTATTTACCCAGAAATTATGAATGTGGCACCTCCTTGTTTGTCCGATACGATATATTCGATGTGTCGCTTGTATTTTATCTTTATAATCGAACGTTTGGGAATAAAAAATAATATTATTTGCAAATTGCAGATTGAGCCCTAAGCTTCCAACGCCGTAAGTGCATATTAAAAATTTCGTACTTCCTTTGAATTTATTTAAATCCCCTTTCTCTTTTCCTGTAAAGACAATACAGTCAAACAAATCTCTAAGGCACTCAACCTCGTCTAAAAATTTTATATATATGATAACTTTATCCATATGTCTGGTTATAGATTTTAATTTGTGAACTTTTTCTCTGCAGTTAGTAGTGTATATATGTTGAAAATGTTGGGCAACAGAAAGAAAATCAATTTCATATTTACCAAAAAGAAAATCTCTCTTTTGTTCTTCATAATTCTTTGCCTCTTCTTCGGAAAGATGAACACGGTGTGTATGTTGAACTAATTGTACAGGGATATCTAGTTCAGCATCAAATATATACGGGCGTAAAATTTCAATCAGCGCTTCTTCATTTCCTGGTTTACTCCAACGTTTCCATGGCTTGTAACCCTCTTTTTTAAACGTCAAAAAATTATGTGCAAATTGGGTTTCTGTCATTTTTAAAATTTTGGGACTCAAAAAATGAATTTGAGAATACAAATCAATTAGACCTTGCGTTAATGGCGTTCCATTTAAGATTAATCTGTAATTGAATTGATTATAATGTTCTAATAATCTTCTGGTTCTACCTGCTTCTGTGTTTTTGATAGTAATACTTTCATCAACCACACAAAAAACAATGTTACTGCTTGCGATATCAAGCATTTTGAGAAACTTAACATCGCTCGATCCAATACCTTCTATACTGAAATAATAAATTGGAGATAGAGGCTTCCATTTTTCAATTTCCGCAATGTAACTCTTTTCTCGTAGTAGTGATGCGGGAGCTATCCATATTACACAATCAATTTCACTGGCTTTTGTATTTATAAGATTTACTGCTACGCAAGTTTTCCCTGTTCCCATTTTCATAAATAGAGCGCCGCATTTTAATCGTTCCAATTTTTTTATGGCTAATTTTTGGTCAGCACTTAAGTTCATCCAGAGCCTCTTGATTATAAATAGGAGCAATTTTCTTTGGATGATGAAATAAATTTACTTTTTTCCCTTTTAGTTGTTTATCTCTATAAAGCCATCCGGGCATTACAATAGCCAGGCTTCTTTGGTACTTCGAATATAATTCAATATATCTTTTAGGTAGCCAAACTATACCTTTATCATTCCATCTTTCGAAACAAATTCCGCTTTCTGTTTCTTTTATTATGCTTTTGAATTTTACTTTAAAATAGCTCATTGAGAACCGTTATCCCAACTTTACATAAAGATGTTTGCCGAATGAATTTGTTACCAACTCGGCATTTATCCATTTCTTTACAAAATCACTGAATTTTCCGAATAGCTTATCAATCTCTTCTTTCGATAATTTACTTAATTCATTTTGACAAAAGTAGAGCTGCTCTTTTTGAGCTTCTAATTTGCCTTCGGGCGTTGTCTTTCTCTGAATATTCTTATGATTCTGCCAGAATGTTTCTTTTAATTCATTGAATTCCTTATTCATTTCTTTCTTCTCCGTACATATTATCTACTAATGTATAATATAAGGGCATATGTCGAATTTGCCACCCTCTTTATTATAAATTTTTTACAATTTTTGATAATATAAAATTAAAACTATATACTCTTCAAACTATTTACCGCTAATTTGTTTCGACTTTTCTGTTTTACTCTTCTTCCCGAATTTAGCCATCAATATTTTCGAGAGTTCGTCAAGAGCGGTTAAAATATCTTCTATATTCACGCAATTTTGAGTTTCTGAATTATTTTCTATCATCTAAATACTCTCCAAACTGTTTACTGCTTTTTCCAAATACCCCGGAGCTAAGTGAGCGTAGCGCTGGGTCATTTTTATATCTTCATGCCCCATAAGTTTCTGAGTTGTGTACAAATCATTTCCATTCATTACGAGCCAACTTGCATACGTGTGCCGGCCGCTATAGAACACCACTTTTTGTAGAGAATTTGTAACTTTATCATTTAATCCTAAAGCCTTAACGGTGCGCGCAAAAGTCTTAGACAACCATTTAACTTTTTCTCCGTCTCTTGCTTTAAATATATACCCCTCTTTATCTGAGTAATACCTTTTTTGAAGCATTTCTTTTACCAATGGATGCATCGGTATCATGTAATTTTTTCCATTCTTTGTGTTGAGTAAAAGGATTCTATCAATGTCCCACAATACATGCTCCCATTGCAGATTAAATATCTGTTTCGGTCTCATGCCAGTGTATATACAAAGCAATGCTTGATCGTGAACATTAATACTGTGCTTTTTTAATTCATTTAGTAGAAGTTTCGCTTCTTCTTGTGTCAAAAATCTATCTCGCTTATTATCTTCAAGTTTAATCTTTATTTTCATGGCTGGATTGCTCTTGAAGTACAAGTCTCGATTAATGGCAAAGTTAAATATTTGTCTAAATACCGCTTTGATAAAGTCTGCTGTACGAGTAGTTCTTTTTGCTAATGCCAGTGCAATTATTGAGTGTATGTCATCTACAGTAATGTCGATTAACTTCTTTTTCCCCAGTTTTTCATCAATCCAGTTGCGATAATATCTCTCTGTATTTTGCCAAGTTGCCTCTGTAGTTTCTGTTTTATGAACTTTTATGTATTTATCAAAAACTTCTTTTAGAGTAATACGTTCAGCTTCACTCTCAACGGCTTGCGCCTCTTCTTCTTTCTTGGCTTTTTCCGCCATTTCGCGTTTTTCGGCTAATGACTGAGGATGCTTGCCTTCGCGAATGTTTCTTTTGATTTCCGCTAATAATTCAGACGCTCTCTGTTCATTCCATCCCGCAGAGGCCCAGCCTAAATATTCTTGCACCTGCTTTTTATTACGTTGGTATCTAATTGTGTAATAACGATCTTTTTGACGTCCATGTTTTCTCGTTTCGTGTTCCTTGTAACTTATTCCTGGAGTCTTACACGATATAAACTTAGCCATAGCTTTTTCCTTTCTAATATCAATAAATTCTTTCTTGTCCTCAATTTCGGTAATGATATTAACATGAAATATTGGATAATTAAACACTTTTTACACTAAATTTACACTAGATTTGAGTTTGCAGACGCTGACACAAATTAATTAAAATTGAATATATGTACTCTTGCTTTGTTGAAATTTGAGTATATAATACAGTCATTATTGATATATATCGATAGTCGGATTAACTGATTCGTAATCAGTAGGTCGGAGGTTCGACTCCTCTTTTCGGCACCACTTCTTTTGTATCAAGGGGGTATTGTTTTTTCTGTATTGCCTAGTTGTCGCTTTTCTAATAAAACGCCAATAAGCCCCTTTCGTAAGCAGCCTTCTTCTACTTATCTATCGGTCTGTTCTAATTTTGTTTCTAGTTTAAATTTTTCTCAAGCACAGATGGGACTATTGACTGTTCTAAGGCCACCTTAAGAACTTCATCCACGACTTCCGCCTTAACTATCTCAAGTTCATCGAGAATGCACTTTGGAATATCCTGCAAATCCGACTCATTTGCTTTTGGAATCACAACCGTCTTGATGCCGCCTCTGTGAGCAGCCAGCAATTTCTCTTTTAACCCTCCGATCGGAAGAACTCTGCCTCGCAACGTAATTTCTCCCGTCATGGCGACGTCTCTTCTGATAGGAATTGAAGTCAAACTGGATACCAAACTGGTAACCATTGCAACACCTGCGGATGGACCGTCTTTCGGGGTAGCTCCCTCTGGAACATGAACGTGAATATCACTTTCTTCAAACACTTTCGAATCGATACCAAAGGTTTTTGCACGAGATCGAACAAAACTTATTGCCGCCTGAATAGACTCCTGCATGACATCACCAAGCTTTCCCGTAAGAATGGTCTTCCCTTTTCCAGGAACCGACACTGCTTCAATTGAAAGCAACTCTCCGCCGACCTCAGTCCAAGCTAATCCCGTGACGATTCCGACTAAATTTTTATCCTCGATATCCTGTCGTTTAAACTTCTCTATCCCTGCATATTTTTCCAAGTTTTTGAGATCAATTGAAACCGTATTTAATTCTTCATTCTCGGTTAACTCTTTCACGACTTTGCGAGCAATTTTTGCAATTTCTCTCTCTAGATTTCTAACACCGGCCTCTCGGGTATAATCACGAATTAACTTCATAATGGCGTCATCAGATATCATCAGCTCCGAAGCTTTCAAACCATTTTCCTTCATTTGTTTCGGAACCAAATGCCTCTTGGCTATCTCCAATTTTTCCATTTCCGTGTATCCGGAAAGCTTTATGATCTCCAGCCTATCCAGCAAAGGACTCGGCATATCATAGCTGTTAGCGGTCGTAATAAACATAACGTCGGACAAATCGTAATCGACTTCCAGATAATGATCATTGAAGTTACTGTTTTGCTCCGGATCGAGAACCTCCAGCAACGCACTCGCAGGATCACCTTTCCAATCTGATCCTACTTTATCTATTTCATCCAAAAGAAACAACGGATTCGATGATTTTGCTTTCTTCATACTGGAAATGATCTTTCCCGGCATAGACCCTATGTAAGTACGACGATGACCTCTGATTTCAGATTCGTCGCGAACACCTCCCAATGAAATCCTCACGTAGTTTCGACCTGTTGCTTTCGCAATCGATTTAGCCAATGATGTCTTACCAACTCCCGGAGGTCCCATAAAACACAGAATCGATCCCTTGATCTTCCCCACTCTTTTCTGAACGGATAAAAATTCGAGTATACGCTCTTTAACATTCTCCAATCCATAGTGATCTTCATCCAGAATTTTTTTTGCCTCTTGGAGATCTCTTTTTACATTGGTTTTTACCTTCCAAGGAATCGTCAGCAACCAATCCAGATAATTTCTTACAACCGTTGCTTCAGGAGACATCGGAGGCATATTCTTCAATTTTTTAAGTTCAGATTGAAATTTTTCCCGAGCTTCTTTCGATAACTTGACTTTCTTGGCTTTCTCTTCAAATTCTTTTGTATCGTCAAGGATATAATCGGAATCACCGAGTTCCTTTTGGATAGCTTTTATCTGCTCATTCAGATAATAATCCTTCTGGCTTTTCTCCATCTGCTTCTTGACTCGATTGCGGATCTTTTTCTCCACGTGAATGACATCTATTTCCGCCTCGAGAAATTTCAGTAATTTTTCGAATCTGCGCATAATATTCGTGTCTTCCAGAAGGTTCTGCTTATCCTGAACCCTCAAGGTCAAATGTGCGGCGATAACATCGATTATGTCATCAGGAGATTGCAAATTTTTTACAGCGTTTATAGTATCCAGCGAAATTCTTTTGTTCAGACGCGAATAGATCTCGAACTGTTCTAAAACCATCCGGCTGTAAGCTTCAACCTCGACTTTATTATAATTTTCTTTCTCTAAAATCTCACATTTTCCTGAAGAATACCCATTTTCTTCTCTGTAATCAAAGACTTTTACCCGATCCATTCCGTCAACGAGGATTTTTACCGAACCATCCGGAAGATTAAGCATTTGAAGAATATTTCCCAATACACCGATGTGATACAGGTCATCAAACCCCGGCTCTTCATCCTGTACGTTCTTTTGAGTAAGGAAAATGACTTTCTTTTCCTGATCCATTGCCGCTTCCAACGCTTTTATGGACCTAGATCTTCCTACAAATAAGGGAATAACCACATGAGGAAATATGACTATGTCTCTTACAGTCAGAACAGGATAACTATTTTTCAAAACTATCTCCTAAGCAATATCTGTTTTTACTTCGCAGTATTTTAATATAGGTTGGCTGTTTCCATCAATAACTTCTTTCGTAATAATGACTTCCTCAAGGTTTTTCATAGACGGAAGCTCGTACATTATATCAAGTAAAATGGATTCCATTATGGATCGCAAACCTCTTGCTCCTGTCTTTCGTTCCAGAGCCAACTTTGCAATACTATGTATGGCTTCGTCAGTGAATGTTAAGGTAACTCCTTCCATGCTGAACAGCTTTTGATATTGTTTCACCAGTGCATTCTTTGGCTCAGTTAAAATGGAAACTAAAGCGACTTCATCCAAATCATTCAGCGTTGCAATGACAGGCAACCTTCCGACAAATTCCGGAATCAAACCATATTTCAGCAAATCTTCCGGCTCAACCTTCGAAAAAATTTCACCTAACTTTTTATCTTCTTTTGCTTTAATTTGTGCCTCAAACCCGATGGAAGTCTTCGTCCCTCTCGCTTCAATGATCTTTTCTAAACCTGCAAAAGCTCCTCCACATATAAATAGAATATTTGTCGTATTAACATGCAAGAATTCTTGTTGTGGGTGCTTTCTACCGCCTTGAGGAGGAACAGATGACACCGTACCTTCCATGATTTTCAGCAAAGCCTGCTGAACTCCTTCACCCGAAACGTCCCTCGTAATGGAAGGATTGTCAGATTTTTTCGAAATCTTATCGATCTCATCTATATAGACAATACCTTTTTGTGCTCTTTCAACATTATAGTCCGCTGCTTGCAGCAATTTCAAAATGATATTCTCGACATCTTCACCGACATATCCTGCTTCCGTAAGAGTCGTTGCGTCCGCCATTGTAAAAGGAACATCAATTATCTTAGCCAAAGTCTGTGCGAGTAAAGTTTTTCCTGTGCCAGTCGGACCTATCAGCAAAATATTGGATTTCGAAAGTTCCACATCTGTGCTTTTCGCACCGCAAGCCAATCTTTTATAATGGTTGTATATAGCCACCGATAGGACTTTCTTAGCTTTATCCTGTCCGATTATGTAATCGTTTAAAGTCTTACAAATTTCTTTAGGAGACGGCAGCTCATTATTTTTCTTTAAAGAATCCGCCGGTTCAGCATCGGAGATTATTCCAGCACATAACTCAATGCATTCATCGCATATATATACAGTAGGACCAACAATAAGCTTCTTTACTTCATGCTGGGTCTTACCGCAAAATGAACAACGCAAAGTGCCATCTCTATCTGATCTCTCCATAACATTCTCCTATCAACTAGTTCTTATTTAATATTCTCATCAATATTCAAATAAATCATTAATTTCATAAAAATATTTTTACGTTCCATCTACTTTCTCTTTAACAAAAAAGTATCCTACTGTTTTAATTTCATTTTATCCACAAAAAATTTTCGATAAAAAGTTTTTTCGATCTTTTTCGGGACATAAAAATCCATAACTCCCACTTTGTCGGCACCCAGCATGTCCACTTTTCGTCCGTAAGCATCAAAAACGGCACTAATTCCGAAATTTGTCACCCGCACCAGAGGAATTCCTTCCTCTATCGCCCTCGCTCTTACTATATTCAGATGTTGAACCAGCTCTGACGTATGCCCGAACCAAGCGTCATTAGTAACATTAACTATCACGTCGACATCAGTGTCTTTACTCGAAATAAATTCACCTGAAAATATCGCTTCGTAACATATGGTAAGAGCTATTTTCAGCCCTTTCAGATCAATCACATTGGAATTTTTTCCGATAGCAAAATCTCCAATGCTATTTGCTATCGGAGCAAAAATTTTCGGAATAAAATTCCTAAACGGAATATATTCTCCGAAAGGGACAAGATGTTTCTTATCATAATTCACAATGTTTTTTCCGAATTCATCCAAAACAACTACGCTGTTATACACGTTTCCGCTGAAAGAATCCTTTCTCACTGCCCCTGCCAACAAATATCCGTCACTCGGTACAACAGTAGCTAATTTTTTGGTCAAAATTTTAGATTTATCCGTAAATAAATAAGGAATACTTGCTTCAGGCCAAATTACAAAATCAGGAGACCAATTTTTGCTGTCAGATTCCATCTGACTCAAGTTCAGATATAAATTCAGGTTATCGGAAGCTAGAGATCTATTCATTTTATTTTTTTGATGAATGCTTCCCTGCACACATCTGACTTTGTAATCCGTAAATTCACTTGGATTTTTCGGAATCCTAAAAAAACCGAACAGAAACAAAGAAACAAGCAGTACAAGTACGACACCTACTGCCTCATAACTCTTTTTCAAATTTATCCGACGCCAATAAAATCCCGCTCCCATTATGCAGCCAACCATCAAGGTAAAAAATGTCTGTCCGTATATTCCCCAAATACTGAACGCCTGCATAAACTCCTGGCTCCCACTCCAAACATATCCGGGCAGTGCCCAAGGAAATCCAGGGGCATAATGTCCGAAAAAATACATTATGAAAAAATTGAGGACAGAAAACACAAGCGCGGCATTCCAGACATTATTACAGTAAAATCTTTTTGTGATATATACAGGCATTAACAACGGAATCGACAAATAGGTCGGAATTGCAACCAATGCAAGCGGAATCAACATCCAGTGCAGCCTGAGATCAATGGTCAAAGGATAGACCAGCCAGTATAAAGCACTGATGAAATAAAAAAGCCAATAGACGAAACCATTGGCAAGTAGTGATTTCCCTTCATGCTCGAAAATTTTGCTGAAAAAAAAACCGAAAGCAATAATAAATGGCAATCCGTTCAGAAATCGGAAATACCCCAGACAACTACTCCCAACCTCAAAACAATCGGAAAAAACAAAACTCGATGCGGATAATACCCCTAATGTGGCGAATATTAAATACCCTCTAAATTTAGGATTTATATTCAACCACAAAGAAAAAACTTGCCGCACACCGCCGCTAAACATCACTACATATAATAACTATTTCAGAAAATCTTGGTACATCTTCGATGCAACCGGTCCCACAGAATTCTGATAACGTCCATCATACTTTTTCACATCCCCGGAGACCTCCCAAAAAGTCACCTGTCCGATCTGCATTCCGGGATATACGGTCACTGGCTGAACAGCATTCAACTGCAAGGTCACCTGTCCGATAGCCCCAACATCAATTAAATCTGCTGTAATATTGATAAATAACCCTAAACGCCCTATAGAAGAACGTCCTCTGATAACGGGAACAAAGTAATCGCTGCCGATCACCTCTTTTGTATGTCCCAAGTAAACAGTCCCCGGTGCCAAAGTCAGCCCTTCTTCAGGAATCTCCAGCTCTCTAGCCGAATTTTCTTTTTTCACATCCAACACATAGTCATTGTAAACCAACAGCTTGTTGCCCAAGGTAAAGTTATATGAATTTGGATTCAACTGATCTCTGTTAAACGGATCAATAATTATTTTTTTCTCTTCGTAATTTTTTAAAATTTCGCTACCAGTTAAAATCATGTTTGTTACTCCCCCTTTATTTCTCAACAAATTCTTTATAAATTTCACTGGATTTTGCTGATGAAAACTTATTGTATTTCCCATCATAGAGCATCTCTCTGTCCCCAGAGGTTTCCCAGAAAGACACCTGCCCTATTCTCATCATAGGATAGATTCTCACCGGCTGAACCGCTTTCAGCTCCAGAGTCCAACGGTGAGCAGATCCCAAATTTCCTAAATCTGCGGTAATTTGCAGGAACAGCCCCAGCCTTCCCAAGGAAGACTTTCCTATCAACAACGGAACAAATTCCTTGCTACCTATTTCCTCATAGGTATTCGCCAAATAGGTTTTGTTAGGAGACAGAACATAACCATCATCATTGAATTCTATCTCATGATATGATGTCTGTTTTTTAGGATCCACAGGCACATCATCAAGTTCCAGTAATTTTCTGTCAATGCGATAATCATAACTGTTGGGATTCAGCATGTTCTCATCGAAAGGAGAAATACAAATCTTTCCGTTTCTTACGCCTTCTAAAATCTTTTGATAAGTCAATATCATTAACACACCTCACGATAGTACATTAAATATATATGAAAATTCAGATTTTTCTATAGAGTCGCGTGAAATTTCTTGAAAATTATCAATCCAGCAACTAAACTGACAAGCGTAATCGTGGAGTTGGTATGCGTTTTGGAAATTATCTTTTGATTTCTTCTTTATTGTTAACCTCATGCGAGCCGTTTGTAAATTCTCGTGGGAATGTTATAGCCGAAAAACAGTTTGAATCCTTTGTTATCGGGAAAACGACGATGGAGGATGTGTTGGAAAGCTGTGGGACACCTTCTCTGCACAAAAATAATTTTACATGGATATATATTGGGGGAAGGTCAGAAGAAACTTCATTCAAAGGTATCGAAATGAAGGATCGCGCAATGGTACGGCTGACGTTTAGCGAGAATAAAGTCTTAGCAAATAAAGAAATAGTTAGACCGTCAAACAATGTTTATAATTTCAATGAGGAAACTACTAGCCTTATCTCCAATAAGGAGGCAGAATCTCTTCTGAGGAGATCTCATGACTGAAAATCTTGAGGCAATCCCTGAGATAAGCGTAGTTTTACCCTGTTACAATGAATCAGAAGCAATTGATTCTTTCTTCAGTAAAATCATACCTATTTTAAATGGACTGACTCTGTCTTTTGAGATCGTGTGTGTAAATGACGGAAGCAAAGACGATACACTGGATAAGTTGATTGAAGTTAAGAAAACAGTTCCACAGGTTAAAATCATAGATTTTTCGAAAAATTTTGGAAAGGACGCTGCCATGTCCGCAGGGTTGGATTTTTCCATCGGGAAATGCGTCATTCCCATGGACTGCGATCTGCAAGATCCGCCTGAACTGATTCCCGAAATGGTGAAAATTTGGAAATCTCAGAATGTAGACGTCGTTTTAGCTAAAAGGGAAGATCGATCTGACGATTCTCTTGCAAAAAGATTAACTGCCTGGTTGTTTTACAAATCTTTTAATCAGTTTTCAGACTTGGAGATACCCGAAAATGTCGGAGATTTTCGCCTGATGGATCGCAAAGTCGTAGATGTCGTAAAATCATTTCCAGAAAGAAAAAGATTTATGAAAGGATTGTTCGCATTAGCAGGATTCAAGTCAGCCTATGTCGGTTACAAAAGACCTGTGCGAACCAAAGGAGAATCCAAGTGGAACTATTGGAAACTTTGGAACTACGCATTGGATGGCATCACTTCATTTTCAACGTTTCCGCTGAAATTGTCTACCTATTTTGGGTTGCTTGTCACGCTGTTGGCTTTCCTTCGTGGTGGTTGGATTTTGATTCGTACACTAATTTTCGGAATAGATGTTCCTGGATATGCTTCCCTGATGACGGCAATTTTGTTCTTCGGAGGAGTTCAGTTGATAAGTCTGGGAATTATCGGAGAATATCTCGGTCGTATCTATCTTGAAACAAAGCAGCGACCTTTGTATGTAGTTAAACAAGTCCTATGACTTCAATGTACAAACCTTCAAAGACTTGCTGAGTTTTATACCTTGAACATCCTTAAAGGAAAGTTTCACTGCCTCTTTTTTCTGTTTTTGATATATACATAGACCTCTTGAGCCGCTTTCATTCGGTCAACTTTGAGTGTTTTTATGATCTTCGCAAAACCATTGATCTGTCGATACTTCAAATCTGTATCCAGTATATTCTCAACAGTCTCTGCAATGTTTTCCGGCGTACAACTGTCCTGAAGAAGCTCAGGTACCAGAGACGTTCCATTCAAAATATTGACCAAACACACATACGGAATTTTTATAAGCCACTTCACAAACTTATAGGTAATAAATGAAGTCTTATATATAGCCACAAACGGCAGTCCCATTTTGGCCAACTCTAACGTAACTGTCCCTGAAGCTGCCACCGCAATATGAGACAGATTATACGCTTTCACTTTTTTCAATTTTTTCGTCGAAACAGTCGGTTTATACTTCCAATCTTCAACATATTTCTTTATCAGAGGAGCAACTGTTTTTACCGTCGGAAGATAAAACCTGACTTCAGGATGCTTCTCAATCATCAATTCGGAAAATTTTTTCAAAATCGGCATGTGATGCTCAAGTTCCGAAGGTCTACTCCCCGGCAATAAAGTTATTGTGAGATCATTTGATCGCAACTTATCATCTCTTACGAAATCAGCGTCAGAAGCGATAGGGTGCCCTACAAAAGTTGTGTTTACCCCGTAATTTTTCAGAAAATCTTTTTCAAACGGAAGCAGAACCATTAACTTGTCGATAAATTTATGTAGGCTTTTTGCCCGCCAACCTCTCCAAGCCCAGACAGGAGGAGAAACATAGTGAACAATTGGAATATTCGGATTTTTCTTTTTAACCTGTTTATCTATTCGGTGTGTAAATCCCGAAGAATCTATCGTTACAATGACATCCGGATTGTAATTAATTACAGTATCCACTGTCTTTTTTATAAGATCCTTAATGAAAAATATCTTACCAATAACCTCCCAAATTCCTATGATGGAAAGTTTCGAAATCGGACACAAATTTATGAGACCTGCTTCTTCCATACACGGACCACCAATACCCACGAACTCAATATCTTCGTCGATTTTTTTCAAATCTTTTATCAGACGACCACCAAGATAATCTCCTGACGATTCTCCCGCAACAACAAATACTTTGTGCTTTTTGCGAATTTTTACCGCTTGTAGGAAAAGTCCATACTCATCTACTTTTCTCAGAACTCCAGCTTTATCCAGTATAATTGTTCTGCCTGCTTCAACAACAAGCCCTCGGAAATCATGTCTATGCAAATTTTCTATGGTCTGAACTCCGATAACAGGAAGATCCATTCGAAAATCCTGTTGTGGCTTCGATGTTTTCACTAACACTCCATCAAAACAGCGATCGATTAATGCATCTGTTCCACTAGCATCTTCCTTCGCAATTACGCTATCTCCGGAAACCACAATACTCTGTCCGACATCTCGAATTCCTAACATTTGAGATTCTTTGATACCCAGTTCAATCTCTGACTGCTCCTCTGCAGTCGGTTTTCTTTCGGAAAAAACTCCCTCCGAAAAGAAAGCGCCTTTCAAAAAGTTGGTCCCTGAAATTAATTCAATACCTCTTTCCTTAAAAATATCGGCGATCGCTCGCAACAAAGCATCATCTCCAGCGCAAAACAAGATCTTCCACAGTCGAATCAGGCACTTAAATCCCTCCAAATCCAGAGATAAATCAAAAAGTTCCGGACGCTTAACGTGCCCGGCAAAAGTCACCTTTTTTACGCCGTTCAGTTTAAGAAATTGAAAAACTTTACCAACTTGCCCCAACTTAAATGTAAGTTTAGGAACATCAGGATATATAAAAGTGCGATCGCAACCATCGACAAAAAGCAGACAGAAACCAATCTTCTGCCTCTGACAAGAATCAATGATTATTCGGGGATACTCCCCTTTACCGCAAAATATACCAATCATTATTTCCCTTTAGGTAAACAAAACGATCTACTGCTTTTATATCGCATAAAGTTTACTATTTCTTTAACAGAATCAAAATTTTGTAATTTTTTTTCAGCATTATTTAAATTCTCTGTGAGAACGTTGTCTCCGAAAAAAATAATCTGATATGCTTCACGAATAGCGGAGATTTCTTCCCGAGAATAATTCGCTCGTTTAAGTCCCAAAACATTAACGTCATAAAGATGACCACGCTCTCCCTTCACCGCTCCAAAAGGAATAACATCCCTTTCAACACCCGTCATACCGCCAATCACCGCATTATGACCTATCCGCACGAACTGATGTACGGCAGAGAGACCTCCTATTATCGCATGATCCCCGACTTCAACATGTCCGGCAAGCGTCACATTGTTGGCCAGTACAGTGCTGTTTCCTACGACGCAATCATGAGCTATATGAACTCCGATCATCAGCAAATTATTGTCTCCTACAATCGTTTTCATCGCTCCACCTTTGGTTCCCGGATGAATTGTAACATATTCACGAATCGAGTTATTTTTTCCGATAATAACCTTAGATTTTTCTCCGTGAAATTTCAAATCTTGAGGACGAAACCCTATTGCTGCAAACGGAAAAATTTGAGTACCTTCACCGATATAAGTGTCACCTTCTACACAAACATGTGACATAATCCTGACATTGTCCGCTATTTCGACGCCATCCCCGATAACGGAATAAGCTCCGATCTCCACGTTATTTCCGATTTTCGCTCGATCGGAAATAATTGCAGTCGAATGAATCATTGTTTATCCTCTAGAACTATCATCGCTGTAAACACAGCCTCTGTAACCAAAGCACCATTAACATACGCTTCGCCTTTGAAACGCCAAACATTTCCGCGACTTTTTTCTTTACAAACGTGCAGATGCAAAACATCGCCCGGTTCGACTAATTTTCTGAATTTTATTCCATCCATGGACATAAAATAAACCAATCCGCCACTGTTTTCTAAATTCATGGTTTTCGAAACGACCACTCCTGCCGTCTGTCCCATAGCTTCGACAATTAAAACTCCCGGCATAATCGGACGTGCGGGGAAATGTCCTTGAAAAAACGGTTCATTATTTGTAACGCACTTAATCCCGACTGCACTTTCGCCTGGTTTCAAATCTTGTACTCGATCAATCAAAAGCATCGGATATCTATGAGGTAAACATTTTTTAATTTCGTTAACATCTAAACTCAACAATTCTTCTGAATTCGACAAATTTTCGATCATAAGTCTTTCTCCCGTTCCTCTTTTATTTTTTCTTCTTTTTGGTAACCGACATCTTCAAAAAGGCTGCTTGCCTTTTCCAGATTCCTGCATCAACGGCCGGAATACCTCCAACGATTTTGCCGGGATCGATATCGGAAGCAATTCCGCTTTTTGCTGCAGCGATAGCTCCATCACCTATTTCAAGATGTCCGGCTACTCCGACTTGCCCCGCCAGAATTACTCTATTTCCTATCTTAGAACTTCCAGCAACACCGACCTGAGAAACTAAAATAGATGCCTTCCCAATCGTTACATTGTGAGCAATCTGCACCAAATTATCGATTATGGTATCGTCTCCTATTATCGTATCTTCAATACTTCCTCGATCTATCGTTGTGTTAGCTCCAATGCGGACTCTGTCTCCAATAATCACTCGCCCTAACTGTTTGATATATACCATCCTGTTTCCCGCGGGAATAATCCCGAATCCAGATTCTCCGATGCGTGCTCCCGAGTTAACTATAACACCACATCCTATAATACTGTGAGAAATCGTAACATTGTTTCGGATCAGACTATTGTTCCCGATTTTGCAACCTCTTTCAACAACCGTATTGCTTCCGATAACAACGTTGTCTCCAATTTCAACATCATCTTCAATTTTTACATAATCTCCGATATAGCAGTTTTTTCCGATTCTGGCAGTCTCACTGATGACAGCTGTTTGACAAATATGGGATAGATGCTCGTCCGGTCTACACAAAACCGAAAGAGCTTTTGCATAACCAACCATAACATTCGGAGTAACCAAGGCCATAACATCTTCCGGCAAATCACTGAGATCTGCATCCGATATAATCACGGCACCCGCTCTGGTCTGCTTCAAATCACCTTTGTATTTCCTGTTTCCAAAAAAAGACAAATCACCCTTTGATGCATGTCGCAGAGTTGCAATACCAGATATTGGAAAGTCTCTACCTCCAAATACCTTAAATCCGCAAATGACAGCCAATTCTGCTGCATTGATTTTTTTTATTTCTCCAAAAAATCGCTTATCTATCATCCATTACCTCTTCATTGGACTTTTTTGTCATATCCACTTTTATTTTTGGGAGTCTACTGTCTAGTCTATGAATTGCCTCTTCCGTAATATCAGGGCATTCGGAAGCCCCATAAACAACCACATCCGAAATTAACACCAGGGGATATCCTCTTTCATCTGCAATTTCTTTTATAACTTTTCGAATCTCTCCCTCAAGAACCTCAATTGCTGATCTATAGGCTCTTTGTATCTGATATCTTTTTTCTTTAGTCATGTCATACAATATGACCTGGAGATCCTCAACTTTTCTCTCATCGGAACCGGTTTTGGCATCAGAGTCCATTTTCTTTATACTGTCCTCCAATTCCAAAAGATCCTTTTTCGATTTATTGTTGATTTCCTCTATCTGATCATCGATACTTTGACCGGCCTTTGATCTTTTTGCGACATCTTTCAAACTTACGATAGCCAACTTCGATCCATTCTCAGCTCCAACCGAAACCTCTGTTTCAGCTTCTGCTCCAAAAAAAGAAACATTTGCGAAAAAACAGATAGTCAAAAATTCAAAAAACTTCATCTCATCAGCCCTGTTAACGTAAATACTTGCTTATCATCGAAGTGCTTCTTCTTCAGAGCAAACCCAAAGACAAATGACATCGGCATACCCAGAGGACATTTTGCCCACTCAATCGCAACACCTGTAGATGCTCTGATAGCACTTGAATCATATACTTTATTTTTCGGATACTTTGTCCCCCAAGCACTTCCGAAGTCCAAGAAAGCCACTCCGTTTATTCCCATTTCTTTTGTGGACAAAGGAGCCCTCAGCATGAAACTGACAGTCCAGTACTTTGTACTACCTAAACTGTTGCCTTCTGCATCTCTTTTATAAAGTTCCTTGCCATTCCTATCATAGACTATTTCCCCTGAATCGATCTCTCTTGCGCCAATACCGTACGAATTAAACCCTCGCATCGAACCGCCCCCACCAAGGGTAAATCTGTCACAACTTCTGGTATTGGAAATTTCTCTGATATGCCCGATCTGTCCATTTAACACAAAAGTGATCTTCTCCGTAACAGGTCGATATATATTTCCTTCCAGAACATTTTTGAAATATTTTACATTTCCCATCAATCCCGAATAAGCGTTTGTCATAGAAATATCATATCCGTATTTCGGTTCATAAGGATTATCAACATCAAAATAAGTCAAAACTGAGGATAACTCGCAATTGGTATACTTTCCGTACTCTTCCTGTCGAATATCTTTATTCTTAAATCTTACGACTTTATTATCAAAGGCAAACGAATCCGGAAGCTCGTTAGTCCACTTACCTAGACTCTCATTCCAAAATTTTCTTCTGTTAAACGAGACAGAATAACCGACTCTATGCACCAAATGCTCGTTGATCGCGTAGCGAATGTATGGAGCAATATAAAACGAACGAACAGAGCCCCTTTCAAACTTTTTGCGATTAGTATCACTTGCACCGACTTTGATTCCAGCTCCGATGTTCTGATCAAAAAACCTCGGATCAAATAAATCGATTTTTGCTCCGCGATATTGCTGCATCCACATGATATCTGTAGACAGTTCCTTTCCAGTTCCCATGAGATTATTTTCAACAAAACCAATGAATCCTCCGAAACCATCGGAATCATTAACGCTTAATCCAAATCGAATTTGAGCAGTAGAATCTTTTTCTTTTACAGAAACAACCACAACCTTTTTATCATCTGACGATCCATCCTCCTCTCGAACTTGTACATCGTCGAAGTATTCCATCGCTTTTAGCTTATCTACAGTTTTCTGAATCTTATAAGCATTCAAAGCATCTCCTTCATGTACAGATAATTCCCTACGAATAACCTTGTCTAAAGTACGGGTATTTCCGATAATCTCTATGCGGTCAACAAAGACCTTTTTAGTTCTTACTATTTTGTAGAATACGTCGGCTAGTTTCTTTTCTTTATTATACTGCACATCCACTGTTACGTTGATAAAAGAATTACCAGCAAGAGAAACCTCTTTCCGAATTTTATCCCGCACTTCGTATATAAACGATTCATTATAAACATCTTTAGACTTGAATTTTATATAATTCATATAGTCTTCTGCTTTTACGTCGGAAACTTCCGATACCAAGGAGATATTCCCTATGTTGTACTTATCCCCTTCCTCCATGATGAAAGTACAGAA
The DNA here is from genome assembly GCA_002393025.1 of Holosporaceae bacterium UBA3830. Lineage (GTDB taxonomy): Bacteria > Pseudomonadota > Alphaproteobacteria > UBA3830 > UBA3830 > UBA3830. Next base: position 21,555 of record DGIE01000001.1, read on the forward strand.
ATGAGAACGCCTATCCCTGCTCATTTCCGCGTGGCTTGAAGTTACGGTGAAGAAAGGAAATCCTTTACTCCTATAAAATCTGGTAATAGATTCTATATCTACGTCTACCCGATCTTCGCGATAAATCTGACTATCATAATCCCAAAACCGCCATATCCGAGCTTCTTTCATGGACAGGATATCTTTCAACTGATCGTCAGAAAAAGCTTTATTCCCAACAAAAATAATCTTTTCAATCTTTGTTTTAGACCCCTCTTTTATCTCAAATACAATGTCAATTTTGTTACCTGAACGTTCAATATATCTAGGATTGATCTCGGTAAAATAGAAACCCCAAGCTTTATAAGCTAACTGCAAATCAGAAAGCACATCTTTGACAATATGATTGCTAAACAGCCGCCCCTCGCCCAATCTACCGTTTACAACACTCTTCAGCATCTCATCGGTTCCAGCATCATTACCTTCAAACACAACTTTGTCTACAATAGGCTTCTCTTTCAATTTGATTACTAACTTATTACCTTGCTTAAAAAATTCAACATCAGAAAAGAAATCCTTCTTGTATAAATTTTTTATACTTCGATCTATATCTTTATTTCCGTAAATTTCTCCAGGCTTTATGGTAAGAGCATCCGCAATAGCTGCTTCTTCCACTCTATCCAGACCCTTATACTCAATTTCCTCAACCACATCTGCAAAAACCGTAGCACTAACGCTCAAGGACAACACAACACCAGGTAAAACTTTCATCAACTACCTCTTAAAAATAAAATTGCTAACAGCTTCTATGTTTAAAATATCATTTACAGTCGTAATTAACATCAAAAATATCAAAAATATCATACATGCTACCATCAAATACTCCTGTAATTTTTCGTTAAGCTTCTTACCGATAATCTCTTCTACAAAACATATAAATATCCGTCCTCCGTCCAGAACTGGCAACGGGAATAAATTTATGAATCCCAGATTTAAGGATAACATTACGGTAAACATAATCAGTTGAGCGAAATTTCCAGATTTTGATAAATCCCCGGCAACTTTTGTCATTTGGACTATTCCACCAAAATTATCGATTGAAGTTTTTCCGGAAAACAATCGCGAAAATATACCACACATTTCAACAGTAGTATCCCAACAATCTTTTAACGCGATTTTAATCGAGCCCAAAAGACCGGATTTGATATAAACAGGATCTCCCCTTCCTATTCCGACTACCTTCGTTTTCTTTGTAGTGCCCCAAGGCTTCTTCGTCTCCTTAATTTCGGGTTTCACTGTAATATTTCGAATTACTCCGTCGCGTTCTATAGTAAAGTTAACTTCATCCTTATCAGAACAAACTATTCCAATACTTATATCCCTAAATTTTTCTACTTTTTTATCATCAATACGTAAAACTTTATCACCAGCTTTTATTCCACTTAGCTCTGCAGGACTATTTGATTTTACAAATGAGACGACAGGTTCATAATTCGGAAGACCATAGAATAAACTCATGCAAACAATAACAACAAATGCATAAATGTAATTAAAAAATGGACCACAAAAAGCAATCCAAATCTTCGCCCAGTTACTCTTTGCATAAAAAGACTTCTGTTTCTCTTCCTCCGATAACCCCTTTA
>DGIE01000082.1 GCA_002393025.1 Holosporaceae bacterium UBA3830
CAGATCGCGGGAATGTCTGAAATTCCGGCGATAATTACGGATTTTTCAAAGGAAGAGCAGCTGGAAGTAGCGATCCTGGAAAATGTTCAACGAGAAAATCTGAATCCGATAGAAGAGGCAGAAGGATACAAAAGGCTGCTGGATGAATTTAATCATACTCAGGACCAGCTGGCAGAGATCATCGGCAAAAGTCGTAGCCATATTTCGAACGTAATGAGACTTTTGAACCTTCCTGCCGACGTGAAACAGATGATTAAAGAGGGAAAGCTGTCTTTCGGACATGCTCGGGCGCTGGTGACTTCGGATGATGCTTCAGCGGTAGCCCAAAAAATCGTGAACGAGTCTCTGAATGTGCGTGATACGGAAAAGTTAGTAAAACGCAGAAAAAATCTTTCTCATTCGGAACAAATCGACGATAAAGAGGGGGACAAAACAGATAGACGAAATCCTAGCAGACGCGATGATTCTTTCGACGAAGTGCCGACTTATGTTGATCCTGAGGTCTTGAATATATCGCATCAGATCGAAGAGCTTTCCGGATTGAAAACAAATATCAGAATGAAAAACAGCAGCAGCGGAACAATCGAGTTGAGTTTCGAGAATCTGAATCAGTTAGATAGCTTTATACAAAAGATGAATCGTTAGGTAGATTAAATGAGTGTAGTAAAGTCAGCGGTTACGGTTGGAGTATTCACTCTCTTCAGCAGGTTTGTCGGATATGCTCGCGAATGCCTCATGGCGGCATTTTTGGGAGCGGGTACCTACACGGATTGTTTGCTGATTGCTGTAAAGTTAGCCAATGTTTTTCGCAGAATTTTTGCAGAAGGTGCTTTTAACGCGTCGTTTCTTCCGAGATTTTCAAACGTTCTGCATAAAGACGGCAGAGACAGCGCGAACACGTTACTTACGGATGTTTTCAGCTGTCTACTGATAATCCTGATGGTATTCGTTACCGTGGTCTTGGTATTTTTCCCGTCCGTGGTGGAAGTGGCGGCCAAAGGATTTGATGTTCTCAGCGAAAAATTTGGTCTGACGGTAAGGTTGGGAAGGATCTGTTTTCCTTTTTTGATTTTTATCTCCTTGAGTTCGATGTGTGCAGGAGTGCTGAATACGATAAATAAATTCGCTCTGCCTGCAGCTTTGCATTGTTTACCGAGCGTTATCAACGGGATGGCTCTTGTTATCTGTTATTTTATCGGTTTGGACAAGTATATTACGGTACACGTTCTGTCTGTATGCGTCTTACTGGCAGGAGTTTTACATACTTCGATTCTGTTTTGCGCGATAAAGCATTATGAGTTTAATCCAAAATTTAATTTTCATTTCTGGACTCCTAAAGTCAAGGATATCATGAAAAATATGATCCCGGGAATTATCGGAGCAGGTGTTTGGCAACTGAATATGCTGGTGGATACTTCGATTTCTTCCTACCTTCCGACGGGAACTATTACTTGTATTAATCTTGCGGACAGACTGAATCAGTTTCCGCTGGCGACTTTGGGAATTTCTCTCAGTACTGCGCTGTTGCCGATGTTATCGAATTGTTTGGCGGTAAAGGATTACGAAAAAGCCGGCGACGAGATGCGGAAAGGTCTGCTGTTTGCTTTCTTTTTGACTTTTTTTGCAACAACGATATTGATTTCTTGCAGTGATATGCTGGTATCCGTAGCTTTTCAGCGTGGATTATTTGGTCCGGAAGAAGTTCAAATTACCGCAAGCGCACTGGTTGGATTTGCATTGGGACTTCCGTTTTACGTGCTCTCTAAAGTTTACGCGGCGGTATATTTTGCCGCCAAGGATACGAAAACTCCGGTGATTTTCGCTGCGATTTCTGTGGCGGTAAATCTTGTGTGCTTGGTAGTTTTAGTTCCGTTTTTCAAATATTTCGGGCTGGCTTTGTGTACCTCAATTTCTTCCATGATCAATGCGATTTTGCTGATTTGGTTTTCGGATAAAAATTTGCGCGTAAATTGGTCAGTTTCTTTTTTCTTTAAAATCGGGGCTCAAATTTCGGCGTCAGTATTAACATTTTTTGCACTAAGGCAATTTTCTGAGATGGTTTGGTCTCCAGATTTAGGAAATTGCGCTCAAAAATGGCCTATATTTATTTCGGTGATTTGTGTCGGAAGTGTTGTATTTTTGTTGATGACGATGTTCTTTTTATTGGTTACAGGACAGAAAAATTGGAAACTTTGGAAAAAAGAAGCCTGGGTCTAAATTTTTAACGTAGAGAAAAAATCCATTGCAATCAATGTAGTTTATCTTTATAATTATCTCACTTATTGTTTATTAGTTATTTTTTAATTGTTTACGGAGAATATAAATGTCTGACGGCAAAAAAGCAGAGCCACAGGAATTCACCGGTTTGAGGTCGATATTATGGCCTATTCATTCCTACGAGTTGAAAAAGTTCCTGCCGATGGCTTTTATGATGATGGGAATTTTGTTCAATTACAGTATTATGAGAGGTCTAAAGGACTCTTTGGTTGTCACTGATATGGGGGCGGGTACCATTCCGACTCTAAAACTGTGGTTTGTTTTACCTGCTGCAGTTTTGTTTATGATTGCTTACTCAAAACTATCAAACGTGTTTTCGAAAAATGGCGTGTTTTACATTGTTGTGTCATTTTTCCTTGCTTATTTCGCCTTGTTTGCGGTGGTTTTGTATCCTTGTAAAGATGCGTTGACGCCGGACCTCTTGTCAGGAGTTTCCGAAGGTATTGCAAAGACTTTCTTAACTCCGATTCAGGGATGGGTTTATTCTTCTTTCTACATAATGGCAGAGCTTTGGGGAAGTGCTATGATCAGTTTGATGTTCTGGCGTTTTGCCAACGACGTTACATCGATAAAGCAGTCTAAAAGATTCTATGCAATGTTTGGATTCGTCGCGAACGGTGCTCTGATTGTTTCCGGTAGTGTTTTGAAAACCATCAAAGACATTAGTGTTGTTACCGGAATTGCTGTTGCAATCTGTGTTTTCATTATTGCGGTTTACTATTGGTTAAATAATTATGTTTTAACGGATCCTCGTTTCTTCAATCCTGATGAGATCAAAAAGCCGAAGAAAAAAGTTAAGCTCAGCCTTGGCGAAAGCTTGAAGTACATTGCGAGCTCTAAGTACTTGGGATACATCGCTTTGTTGGTTATCTGTTACGGAATCAGCATTAACTTGGTCGAGGTTATGTGGAAAGACCAGGTTAACATGCTCTACCCGAACAAGGAGCAATTTAAGGCGTTTATGGGAGGATTGCAAATTTGGACCGGTATGGCGACAATCTTCTTCATGTTGGTGGGTGCTAACATTTTGCGTCGTTGTTCTTGGTTTACATCTGCCATGATCACTCCGTTGATGGTGTTTGTTACCGGATTGGTTTTCTTCGGATGCATTATATTCAAGGGAGAGATGGGTCCTATCGTCGCGTCTTGCGGTTCTTTAACGGTGTTAGAGGTCATTGCTTATGCCGGATTAGCCCAGAACGTTTTGGCAAAGGGTGTGAAATACTCACTGTTCGATTCCACGAAAGAAATGAGTTACATTCCGTTGGATGACGAATTGAAATCCAAAGGAAAAGCTGCTGTTGATGTTATCGGTGGAAGAGCCGGAAAGTCTGGTGGTGCTGCTATCAACTTTTTCTTGTTAGCCGTTGTTGCTAAGAACATCATTCCGCCAATGGGATCTACTAAGTTAGCTGAAATTGCGCCTATTGTTGCTATAATTTTCGCGGTGTTTATGTTTATTTGGTTCTATGCTGTTCGCGGGTTGAACGTAGAGTTTTTGAAGATTACCTCCAAAAAAGAAGACGACAGCGAAGCGAAAGCAGCTTAATTTTGAGTTTCCTTCTATTGTTTAAGAAAAAGCCTCTTCGGGGGCTTTTTTTTATATATTTTTGATCGAGTTAGTTCTGGTTTGTATAGACAATCGCATATCAAAAGC
>DGIE01000088.1 GCA_002393025.1 Holosporaceae bacterium UBA3830
AAAGCCCCACACACCCGCCCGTTGGCAAAATAGCACAAAAAAGTTAAAAAACCATTGAATTAACTATTCGTTAACTTTTTGTACACTTTTGATAAGCGATTGTCTATAACCCCCTGCAACAATCACAACAAAACTAAAAAACTCACTACCTATGCTTTAAGATTAGCACGAAACAATGATATTTTGCAACTTTTGATATATATTTAGCTACTTGAAGTAAGTATTTATACTGATTTTTGCAAAAATTACTCTTCGGCAAGAGATTTTTGCTTACTGAACGCTAAAATCAGTCCAACAACTACACTAATCGCAAACATTGATGATCCTCCGTAACTCATAAACGGAAGGGTCATTCCTTTTGTCGGAATTAAGTGTAAAGTTGAAGCCATATTTACAAATGATTGCAATCCGAATTGAGAAAGTAATCCGATCGACGCCAAAAGAGGGAAAGAATCGGAGTTATTTCGTAAAGCGCGAAGCATGCCGTGAACGACAATGAATCCGATCAAAATCACAACGAAAGCACAAACAAAAAATCCAAATTCTTCTCCGAGAACTGAAAAGACGAAATCTGCGTGAGCGTCTGGCAGATGTTTTTTTACAATACCTTCTCCGGGACCGACTCCAAACAATCCTCCATTTGCAAACGCTTCCAGAGATCGATTTATTTGATAATGGTCTCCGACAGCCGGATCCAAGAATTTATTTACTCGAGCTGTTACATGAGGCAGAAAAAGGTAAGCCAAAACGAATCCCGACGCGCCGGCAATAATTGCCGCTAAAACCAAAATTATAGGAAGTCCGTTTAAAAATAATTGAATACCGAAAACCGCCGTTGTCACGACTAACATTCCGAAATCAGGTTGTAGGACCAAAGCTATCGCAAATATCATCCACAGAAAACATGCGATAAATTTTCCGTTGATCTCAGGATTTTTTTGTTGAGCTGAAAATATCCACGCAACTAAAACCGTTAGAGTGGGTTTTGCAAATTCCGAAGGTTGAATGGAAAATCCGCCAAGAGAAATCCATCGCCGTGCTCCTTTAATTTCTGCTCCGAAAAACAGAGTCATAAAGGTCAAAAAAACAGCAGCAAAAAACAAAATCAACGCGAAAATTTTTATGTTGCGATGAGACATATTTGAGATCGCAAAAATGATTCCGAGAGACGGAGCAATATATAACAGATGTCTTTTAAAAAAATAAAATTCCTCGAGACCGATTCGATTTGCAACCATTGGAGTAGCAGCAACCGCAAGCAAAATTCCGAAAGCGATCATGGTAAGAAATCCGAATAACAACGGACGATCTACCGTCCACCACCAACGACTCAGAATTCCGTCATTTGTTCTCGAAAAATTCAACACGGCAACTCTTCCACAAACTTCCTAAATTTTTCTCCGCGATCTTCGAAACTTTGAAATTGATCGAAGCTTGCGCACGCCGGAGATAATAAAACAACATCTTTGTTTTGCGCAATCCTATATGACTTTTTTACGGCATTTTCTAAAGTAAAAACGATTTCATTTTCGACGTGATTTTTGCTTAAAAATTCATGCCATTTTTCAGCCGCTTCTCCTATTAAAAATGCATACTTTATTTTTGAAAAATACGAACTCAAACTCTCTATTCCATCTTCTTTTGGTCGTCCTCCCAAAATCCAAATTATATTTTCGAATCGTTTCAAAGCTTGCTCAACAGAATCTGCATTTGTCGCTTTGCTATCGTTTACATATAATGCACCGTTAATGGATTTTACGAGTTCTTGGCGGTGCTCCAATCCAGAAAAAGTTACAAGACTTTCGGTGAAAATTTTTGCATTGATACCATTCGAAACACTTGCTGCATAAGCTGCCGCAATATTTTGTCGATTGTGATCGCCATCCAATCTAGGAATATTTCTTCCGACAATTCTGAATTGATTTTCACGATTATCTACCAAATTATTTTCATGCCAACCAATACCGTTTTCTGGAACTTCTTTTCCGGAGATTTTTATAATTTTCGGATGGGAAATAAAGTCCAAAATATGCCGACAATATTCATCATCAATTCCTATAATTGCAGTCGAATTTTCTTTTGTATTTGCAAAGATTTTTTGTTTAGTTGAAATATATCCTTCCATTCCTCCATGGCGAGTCAAATGATCGGGCGTAATATTCAATAAAATCGCCGTATCAAATCCTAAAAGGTTGCAAGATTCCAACTGATAAGAAGATAATTCCAAAACATAAAAATCAGAATTTTTCCGTAGGTCCAAAACAGGATTTCCGAAGTTTCCGCCTATTTCCGTTTTATACTTGTTTTGAAAAATATGGTGAATCAATGCTGTGGTCGTCGATTTCCCGTTTGTTCCTGTAATCGCGATGACTTTTCCGTTAGTTACCGATTGAAAAATGTCCAAGTCATTAATGATCGGAATAAAGAACCTGCGAGCATGTTTTACCGCCGGATGAATATCCCACCAAAGATGAATTCCCGGACTGACGACAAGCAAATCTAACTTCTGCCAATCGAAATTTTCTAAACTTTGATAGTAAGGACTATCTATAATTTTATCATCGAAAAGAAAAATATTCGCGCCGAATTTTTCAAGAGCACGAACCGTAGAATAGCCTGTCTTCCCGTACCCAACTACTCCGATATTTTTGCTTTCGTAAAAAAAATTCATCATCTTATCTTTAAAGTCGCTAATCCGATCAAAGCAAACACTATTGAAATAATCCAAAATCTAATGACAACGGTTGGTTCAGACCATCCTTTTTTTTCAAAATGATGGTGAATCGGTGCCATCAAAAAAATCCGTTTTTTCGTAAACTTATAATACCAAACTTGCAACATAACAGAGACCGTTTCAATCACAAATAACCCTCCGATAATCGCCAGCGCGAATTCCTGTTTAATGATTACACTGAGTCCGCCCAACGCTCCTCCGATCGCTAGTGATCCTGTATCTCCCATGAAGATTTTTGCAGGAGGAGCATTGTACCAAAGGAATCCTAAACACGCGCCGATCATCGATCCACAAAAAATACACAACTCTCCTGAAGTAGGAATGTAAAATAACTGTAAATAGTTCGCGAAAACGAAATGTCCAGTGATGTAGCACATTATTCCCAAACAAAACGAAACCAACATTGATGGAAAAGTCGCTAGCCCATCTAATCCATCGGTGAGATTTACAGCATTTGAACTTCCGGTAATTACAAAAGTCGTGAATAAAATTAAAAATGCGGAACTATGAATTGTGAAATTTTTGAAAAACGGAAATGCCAGATGACCGGCGACATCCGGAGTACGCAGCTGCTCAACCAAATATGAAAAAATTAAAGCTGTAATTATCTGAACAGCTAGCTTTTGCCGCCCCGAGACGCCTGCTGAATTTTTATATTTCGTTTTCAAATAGTCGTCGATGAATCCCAACAGTGAATACACAAAAGTCAGTCCTAAAATCAGCAGCAGATATTCGTTTGTGACATCACCCCACAACAGGGATGCAAAAATAGTCGCTGCAATGATTATCGCACCGCCCATGGTCGGAGTACCTTGCTTATTTTCGACATGAGATTGCGGGCCATCTAATCTGATCGGCTGTTTTCTTTTCGATTTTTTGATAAAAACAGGATAAAGAAAAAAACTAATCAATAATGAAGTCATCAGTGCGCAAACCGTTCGGAAGGTAATATACCGAAATAAATTCATTCCGGAAATAAAATCGAAATACGAAGATAAACTATAAAGCATTGTTAATTGCCTCCACGATTTTATTCATTTTCATTGAGTTCGATCCCTTTACCAAGATTTTATCTCCGGATTGGATTTTTGAAACAATATCCTCTGATAATTTTTGCGAATTTTCATACCATCCGCCGCACTTTTCTTCACGAAGATTTTCAAACAAATATTTTGCTAATTCTCCGCATGCAAAAACCAAATCCACACCGAACTTATCTATCGACGGGGAAAGATTTTCGTGAAAAAGTCGACTGTCTTTACCCAATTCTTTCATATCTCCAATCGCTAAAATTTTTCTTCCGGAATATTTCGATAAAGACTTGATTGCGGATCGAGTGGAGGTGTAACACGCATTGTATGAA
>DGIE01000007.1 GCA_002393025.1 Holosporaceae bacterium UBA3830
AACTTTTCGTTAACTTTTTATGTGCTTTTGATAGGCGATTGCCCATAATTTTTAAAAATTTTGCAGTAAGTTAACGTTTTTTTAACCAATATTGGGTAATAATGAAATGGAGAGTGGATTTTTGTGTGGATCCGCCGGCAAGTTCTAGTGGTTAATCAGTAAAGTGGTAAAGTTTGCATGCCTTTGGGTAAAGACATGTTTTAGAGTTTGGTATTCGCATGTTTTTTTGGGAAATATGTGAAAAGAATTGTTAAATAGAAGGGTAAGAAATGAAATATATCGTTTTAAATATGATGATTTTGGGAATGGTAACCTGCCTCGTAGGAGAGGATGTTTTTGCCAAAGATATTTCGCAGCAGGTACGTCTTTCGTCGAGAAATCTGGCTCATAAAAAATCTCAATTATCAAAAAATAATAAGGTAATAACAATTACTGATAAATCGGAAGAGAAATTCAAAAAAATAAACGACAGAGTTCGGAGAGAGGAAAAAATAGATAGAGATTTCGAAAATGATTCTCGAAATACTGAACAAATTCAGGAGCAAAGCGAGGAATTAACCGAGGTGTCGGAGTCTTTGAAAACAAAGAAATCTTCTGTACCTCCAATTCCGGCGGTTCAAGAGGGGAAAGCGAGCATACCGCCTCCACCTCCTCCACCAATCAGCGGGAACGTTCCGCCTCCGCCTCCTATGATGGGAATGCAATTACCGACATATGCGCAAGCAAAAAAAGTTAACGTTAGCGATGTAATGCAGGAATTGAGAGAGCAGTTGGACGAATTTTTAGACTCCAATGGCGTAAAAACAATGGCCAATGTCGTGAATTTGTATTTGCAAGGTAACAGGGAAAAAATTTCTGAAGGAATCTCTGTGGCAGAAGCATCTATGGTTCGCTTAAATAATCGATTAAACAACGATTTAGATGAATTGACTAAAGTAGCGAAGAGTAATCCGGGTATTGAAGAGTTCAGCGGCATACTGCAAAATTTGCCTGATCTTCTGCAAAAATTGAATAAAAAATCATATCAAGCAAACGATCGCGACAAAGCAAAAACTTTCGAAAAAATATCACAGGAAATCAATAAGATTGCTCATGCGTACTTTCAAAAAGTTATGAAGTCGGGCGAAATTCTGAAAACTATTCCGAACTTAACGGCTCTAAAGGATGCAGAAATCGTTCTGGAGAGGGCTGTAGTTCTTGCGGATAGCTTCAGCGATCTGATAAATTTGTCTGAACAGCCAAGGAATGAGGAATTTTCCGAAAGAGCGACTCGAGACGTCATCTCCATCATTAATTTGAAGAGATTTATTTCTGATAAATTGAAGGATTCCTCAACATCTTCGACAAATTTTATTGCTTTGCCGACGGGAGGAGATCCTATTCCTGAAGGAGAATACCTGGGAAAGGCCCTCCAATACATTGATAATACCTGCAAAGGAAATAATCAGTTACAAAAATTGCTGGACATGAGAGATGTATTGAACAATAAGTATACAACAATTACATCGAATGATCAGACGAACTCTAAAGATCCGTTGATGATCATCCGCCAACTGGATGATCGAATATCCGGAATCGGAAATTTGTTGAAACAAGCCAGTAGAGACTCGAACAACAGCAAGTACACCCAATTTGGCAAGATGTTTACGGAAGGAGATACCGGATACGGAGGAGCACTGATCTCATCGGTAAATCAATGGATAGATTCTGAAAATTTCGCCGAATTCAGTAATGATAAGATACGAAACGCATTTAAAGGAAAAGATCTTACGGGAGATGTAGTTGCTGAGTATATAACTTTGCTCACCGACGACATGAATTTGTGTAAATCTTTTGCAAAAAGCGTAATCAACAGGATAGTTAGGCAAACAAAATTTAAATCGTCTTCCTTTGCTTCAGCATCCAAAAAAACCGAGACGAAGAAAGAAGATCAAAAGGTTTTGTTGGAAATAACCAATGGAAAAGCAAAACTCGGCACGTCATCTGATCCTCAAAAAGATAAAAACCTTATTCCTTTTTCAATGCTCAAGAAAAATTGCGAGGGATATGTGAAGGAAATATCTGCCGTTGATAAAGATATGAAAGAAATTCCTGAAATATTAGAGAAAATAAGGAAGAGTTTTTCAAGGGAGATCGATAACGATCAGCTGGCAACTTATGTAAATAGTGTCATCAACAGCTATTTTGTCTTCAGAGAGTTCACTCCGCAGGATGATCAAGTGAGTTTCAGCGTTGTTAATACAGAGAAAGGACTGTTATCAACGGCTGACGTTCCAAATGCAGTTTTTGCGTTGGCCCAAAATTGTAATTTGGCTGTAAAACAGCCTGCGTTGCCGTTGTTTCCGACGTCAAAAGATACAAACAACACGTGGGTATTCAAGATGGCTCTGGATTTGCACATGGTGATTTCCAAGTTGATTAAGACAATTCATGGTGTCAATGCTGAAGTTTTTTCCGAAAGATCTAAAATTACGGAAACAAAGGTCGGAGAAATTGTTACAAAACTCAATAATCTGAATAAATTGATAGAAGAAGCGATATACCAGGATGTTGTAATTAAACAAGTTGCTCAAAACTTAAAAGCGGAAATTTCTGCAACGGAAAAACAAGCCGCCAAGATCAAGTCCGGCAAAATTATAGATCAATTGCTACATTTGCAAAAATCGGTAAATGATATAACCGACCAATATACTGAAAATAATCATATCGATGATGAGAGTTTCAGTGTGGCAATAAATGAGTTGCAAGACATCCAGTCAGATATTAACAAGATAATTAGGTCAGGCAAAATCGAAGCAGATGAGGAGAAATCTGAATTGCCTGTTGGACGCAAGCAAAGGAGAAGAAATGACGAATTCATAAGATAAGTAAAAATATATTAGAGATGAAAAGAGACAAATTATATAAACAGGAGGTAAAAATGAAAAAAGTTATTTTAAATATGATGATCGTGGGAATAACCAGCGGGTTGATATCCGGAGAAGTTTCCGCAAAAAGTCTTCGTGAGATTGGATCAAACGTCAAAAACAAGACAGCAAAGCTTGTTCACAAATCAGCAGACTCAGTTTCCGGGCTTGCAAAAAAAACAAAGCAAAGCTTAGCAAGTTCCAAGGAATCTCTAAAGGACTCGTACCAAGAAATAAAAGAACAAAAAAGGGAAAAAAGCTTCCAAAAGAAGATAGCCAAGGAACAAAGTCCGTTCAACAGCATGTTTAAATCGAAAGCAAATGTAGAATACCAACTGTCGGATTTAAACGATGCGCGCAAAAATTTAAAGAGCGCAACAAGTTTGCTGGAAAAATCATTGGGTTACGCGGAAAATATTTTTGCGATAAAGTCGCTGTTGTTCGAGGTTTCCATGTATGTAGGATTATACGAAAAATTCTCAGAACAATACCTAGAGGGAATGACTCAATTGCAAAAATCCAAAGAATATGATGATAACAACTATAAACTTGCAATGGATGCTTTCACAAATGCCAGCAATATTATTAAATATGAAAGACATCAGCGGAATATAGTTAATTCCGTACGGAATATCGTTACAGAAGAGAAGTGGGAAGGAGTATCAACCAACGACGCGTCCAACTTGTCGGAAAAACTGGAAAAATCATCTAAAAATTTCAATCAAATTTCAAAAGATGTCGCAAAATTGGAGGAAATTATCAGCAGCATTAATGAACAAGTGATCGATAATGAAAGCAATTTCGAATCGCTACAAAAAGAAATGATAAGAAATTTGGAAGATGCAGAAAAAAAGATGAATCTCTCCGAAATATTTTCGGAAACAAAAGACGTCGTTAGCAAATACAGCAAAGATTCTCACTTAGGAATCCGAAAAAACAACGATAGACTAGGAACAATCGATGATTCGGAAGCTGTTAACAGAGAACTCGACAACGAATATTTCGACGCAAGTGATTATTGATGGGCAGTATACACGGTGAATTGGAATTATTCCGGTTCATCGTGTTGTCTTCAAATTTATGAGCAGAAAAGAGTTGGTTTAGCCTCTGGAAAAACACAAAAAGATGAATTAAAATGGGCTTAATTCTTTAACTACAAAAATTTTTGCTCTGCTGCAACGGCAGAGCTTTTTCTTGTGGATATCATTTTGCTGCAGGATTTTGAAGTTATTTTCTTAGATCATGTCGTCACAACAGTTTGATACATTAAAAATGAAAAAGTAGTTAATGTAGGAGCAAAATGGAAGACATACACAGACATGATATATC
>DGIE01000091.1 GCA_002393025.1 Holosporaceae bacterium UBA3830
TAACCTCTTCACTTAACACTTCAAGAAATCTTTCATACCCCGCGACGTTATCAGCAAATCTTTGTGCCATACCCAACAAACGATCTGTGGGATCTAACAGAATTCCAACATACAAAAGGAACATCGTAATATCTGGTACTGTCAGACCTTTGTCACCACCGTTAATGATCAAAATTCCTAATATGGTAACAAGGGGCATTACAGAAGCCATTAATGAAAAGCAGCAGCCAAAATACTTCGACATTTGCGTAAACATATACTTCTTCCACTCAACAAAATTATGGTTAAAAAAATTGAACTTCTGGATTTCTACCTTTTCGTTACCGAACAACTTCACAGTACGAATCCCCGATAAACTATCCGCAACCATTTCATTTATTTCGGCAATCTTGTTATGGCTTTCTATCGACGCCTTTTCCATCTTATCTATATAATATAGGGAGATAAACATTACTGCAGGGAACATAACAATAAGCGCCAGAGACAACTTCGCATTTATCTGAAACAATATCGTAAAAGATATCAAATACTTTACGACAGCTATAAGCAATTCCTCGGAAGCATGGTGGAAAAAATCACTGAAACCGTAAAGATCAACCGTGATTCTTGAAATAAGTTGTCCTATTCTTTGCTTATCGAAAAACCGACACGACAACTTTTCATAATGCTCAAACAGATCCTTTCTCATATCCCTTTCAATAAAGGCTCCAACCAAGCATCCATACTTCGTAATAAAAAAATTGGCCACGTAAATCAAGGCAATTAAAACCAACAATATTACTGAACGTCCAAGTAAATAGGAAAGCCCTACATCATTATCTTTACCTACTGTACTCAGCAAATCCCGAATAACAAACGGAATCGACAATGTAGATAAAGCCTCCAAAACCGCAAAAACAAGATCGAACACATACAACCTAGAATAGGGCTTTAAGTATCCTAACAGCACGCACCACTTTTTCAACTTCCCAGATACTATCATCTACTCCTCCACTCGGCAAATCCAGTCTAGTGTGGTTTTAAAGCCATGTCAAGCATTTTGCAACCAAAAGTTGTTTAGCGTATTAAAATCAGCCTAGTTGGAGATTTCCCTTCCGATTTTGTAAAAACCTTGTTTAAGACTAGATTTTTGGGATAGCATATAGCCATAATATGTGTATCATTTATCCATGCTATACTTTGGTATTGAGGGAAGTTGGCATACTCAGATTGAAAGGTTTGGTTGTATATTTTTCGAATATTATGAGGACTTAAAATTTCTAGTGGAACAGTTATACCCGTACTAATTGCTTTCGACAGGGCCTCTTGCATAGTCCAAGCTAAGGCAAGGTTTGTATCTTTTTTGCCGAATGTTAAAAAAATAGATTCGGCATCTTCGGAGGAGCAGATGTCAATTCCCATCAAATATTTTTGTTCAAAAACAATCGCTGCTCCCTCATTATTACAGTGAGAAATGGAAGTGCTAAAACCAGGTAGTCCTTCAAAAAATGGTTGTCCAAATATTCCGTTGACAATGTTTATTTTGTTCAAAGATGTATGGCAGTTAGACGCGATTGAATAGGCATATTTGGCACAATACCTTCCTAAGAAAAATGATTTAGCTGCACTTTGCGATTTGAAACTATAATATTTCTGTAATTCACTATCCGTTAGAATCTTTTGAGGATCTTCCTTAACTCTGGAGGACAGACAAGCAACTGCTTTACTTTTTGATTTCCCAAATTCCAAATACATTGTCTTCATTCTAGAACCCTCCCAGAACACGATCATATTACGCAACCACAAATATATAATATACTCTTTTAAATTCGCTTTAAAGTTGTTATAAAAGACAAGGTAATTTGCCTTTGATGTTATGGGTGAAGAAAGGAGAGCAAAAATGAGAAGAGTCTATGTTTTGTTAAGCTTCGCGGTAATTTCATCGACTGTGTTGGGATTGAATGCAGATTTGATATCTAATAAATCTGAGCACTTGCGTTCCGTGAAAAATTCGTTACTAAAAAGGAAAGAAGTAGAAAAAGAAAGAGACAAAGAACTTCGTTCAGAATACAGTACGATTAAAAGAGCCCTAGAATCTCAGGATTGGGAATATAGAAGGAGTTTTTTTGTGCCTTTGTTGGAACTTCTGAATGAAGGAAAAAGAAAAAATAGTTTTACTCGTTTCCTAACTCTTTCAAAAATAAAAAAAAATCTGAAGAGAAACAACAATAATAGAGAAAGTCGGAACAGGTTATCTGCTATTATTCGATTCTCGAGTCTTATTGATTCTCAAAGCGTTATACGACTCATATTGTGTAAAAAAAACCAAATACCACTGAAAAAAGATAAAATTGAAGAATTGACTATTAGGGTTTTTAGGAACGTTCAAGACTTGATCGAATCTTGCCAAGAGCGATTCCCATTCCATTATGCGTGTGAAAAAGGTTACGAAAACTTGGTTAAATATTTTGTTGAAGGTGATATGGTGAATATTAATCAAATAGATGATGAGGGAAAAACACCCTTGTTTCATGCATGCAGCTCAGGTAATGAAAATCTGGTTAAATACTTAATGGAAAAACAAGGTACGTCTATTAAAAAAAATGAGGATCATGGAAAGTCTCAGACCGTAACGTTATCTAGCGAACCTAGAGAGTTTCCTGATGAGGACAGTTGGGTTATAGCCTATAAGGCTTTAAGTAAGTCCCCTTTCCTATATCGGATAGGGCGGGGATGCTAATCAAGAGAGTTATGAGAAAAAATTTCTGAAAATTAGCTGGTTTTGCGTGGCAGTATCTTTGGGGTTTTCGGTAAAGTCGTTTTCCCAAGGTTTTTCAGGAATAGTGTACATGAGATTGACTACATCAAACGGGTTTTTGATAATCCAATATCGATACAGTCAATCGGAGGAAAGGTATCGCATTTAGAAGTAGCACCCCCAAATTTTATCATTTCAAGGATATTCCCATGTACCAAGCGTATCCGTACCCTTCGGCATTGATTAATAAGGTCGGTCGATCTTGGCATTTAATTTCTACAGTCAGCATTTTCCCGTCTTCTATTTCCCCTGATTCTTCAGGAATCCGAATACCTCTATCATTGATTATCGATCAGTTTCTGGTATGCGGAATAACACGATTTCATATACCCCCTCTATGAATCAGACAATCTATCATCTTTTATATATAATTTACGGAACAATATAAGTCGTTTTAATATCACGGTATGTACAGTATTATTCCGAAAACAAAGCAAATCTTTTGTAAATTTAACAAAGCATGTTATAATTTCTAACAGTAATATATTGTAAGATTTAAGGAATATAAAAATGCTTGTAAAAAGGAAAGCAACAAAAGTAGCCATCGAAATACTGAAGGATACCCCCATTTTATACCTAAATGGAATACGGCAGTGCGGAAAAAGTACTTTAGCTATGCAACTGGCATCTCAACTAA
>DGIE01000038.1 GCA_002393025.1 Holosporaceae bacterium UBA3830
TGTTCCATAACACCCCCCGCCAATAATCCCGATCTTCTTCAAACTCGCTCTCCAAACTTCCCCAGAGTTTCTAACATTTTTGAAGAGACAGTTCAACCTTGCGATTATTTTGTCCAAACATAGACTAAAAATAAATTTACAAGTTGTAATATGACGATTTTTTTCATATACTGGCGCTGATTTTGGGAAGGCCTGATCAGGAGAGATGGCCGAGCGGTTTAAGGCGCACGCCTGGAAAGTGTGTATACGGGGAACCGTATCGGGGGTTCGAATCCCCCTCTCTCCGCCATATGTCCTCGTTGAAATTTAAGTGCTTTTGAAGTAAGCCATTACAAACAGGGTGAATAAACCATTGGGTGGATATATAAAAAAATGCTGGCACCAGAACCTTTTCAGAAAATCATTAGATAAGTGTACAAAAAGATATTGACCTCGGGAGTTTTCAGGGTGTTGGCGATAAAAGAACTAAGCTACTACGTTTCAGGGAAACAGCTGCTGGATAATGTGTCCTTTCAAGTTTCGTCCAAGCAACATATCGGTCTAGTCGGGCGAAATGGTTCGGGCAAGTCTACGCTGTTTAAGCTTATTCTGAATCGGCTAAATCCTGACAGCGGAAAGATTGAGATTTCTGAAAACTGGCGAGTGCTTTCGGTTAAGCAGGAGATGCCGGATGGCGAGCAGACTCCGCTGGAATACCTTTTATCACAAGATATTGAACGTAATCAGTTGATGGGCGAGCTGGAAACTTGCGAAGATACTAATCGTATGACGGAGATCTACGATCGATTGCTGCAAATAGATGCTTTCGGAGCTGAAGCTCGAGCGGCTGTGGTTCTACGCGGATTGGGATTCGACAGCGAAGAGCAAACTCGTCCGCTGAACACTTTTTCCGGAGGTTATCGTATGAGAATGTCTCTCGGAGCGGTACTGTTTCAAGAGCCGGATCTGCTGTTGTTGGACGAGCCGACCAACCATCTCGATTTGGAAACCTCCGATTGGCTTGGATCGTTCTTGAAAAAATATTCGAAAAGTTTTATTTTGATTTCTCACGATCGGGATTTCTTAAATTCAACTGCCGATTCTATATTGCATTTGAAAAATCAGAAAATCACAAAATACAACGGAAATTTCGACACTTTCCTCGACACCTACAATCTGCAACAGAGAAATGCTGAGGCGCAGAATGCGAAGATTGAGGAAAAGCGCAAGCATATGATTGAGTTTATTCGCAGATTTCAGTACAAAGCGACCAAAGCAAAACAGGCTCAGAGTCGAATAAAAGCACTCGAAAAATTGAAATTCATTGCTGTAGATCAGAACGATCCGACCGTTGCGTTCAATTTTCCAGAAGTCGAGCCTCTGTCTCCGCCGATTTTGACTTTTGACCGAGTGCATTTGGGATATGATGATCGCGTGATTTTGAAAAATCTGTCGGGATCAATCATGCCGGATGATCGCATTGCCATTGTCGGGAAAAACGGGAACGGAAAAACGACTTTCGCGCGATTTTTAACGGGAGATCTTAAACAGAAAAAGGGTATTAGGCAAGCGAACAACAAACTGAAAATCGCCTTTTATCGACAGGATCAATTTGAAACTTTGGATTTGGAGAAGACCGCTTTCAAACATGTGCAGCAGCATTTGCCGAACACGAACGAAACACAAATCCGCAGCCATCTCGGGCGATTTGGATTTGAAAAAGACAAAGTTTTTCAACAAGTAAAACAACTTTCGGGAGGCGAAAGAGCACGTCTGCTATTTGCGACTCTGACGGCAGATAAACCGAACTTGCTAATCCTCGATGAGCCGACCAACCATCTGGATCTGGAGATGCGCGAATCATTGATCAACAGTATCACGACTTTCAGCGGAGCGGTAATTGTAATCTCCCACGACCGAAACTTCCTTAACCGTATTGCAAACACAATTTACATCGTGAAGGACCAGAAAATCACAGTATTCAATGGCGACATCACTGCCTATGAAACCGCTGTAATTGAAGAAAGAAACAGACCACATAAATAATACGAAAAGATTAACTTCTAACCGCTCATACCAAGAAAATGTTGCTCTTTTTCCATTTACATTGTTTTCTGACTGTTATCTGCTTCTATTTTATAAGAGTCGCTTGTATTATTTCATCAGAGGTGTCCAACTTCAACTTACCATCTTTGAGCATAAGAGACACGAAATTAAATACATTTCTTGCGAATAACTGACTGGAATCATACGCTACACGTCCGGCAAAATCCGTATATCCGATAACAGTTACACCGTTTACGTTAACCTTTTTATCTTTTTCGGACACTTCACAGTTGCCGCCGGTTTCGGTTGCCATATCCACAATTACCGATCCTGTAGCCATGCTGTAGACCATTTCTTTTGTAATCAACCGTGGTGCAGGTTTCCCTTGAATTTGCGCCGTAGAAATCACAATGTCAGACTTTTTAAGCGCTTCCGCTAATTTTTCTGCTTGCTTCTTTTTATAAGCTTCGGACATTTCTCGAGCGTATCCGCCAACGGTTTCTCCATTTTCATCTGACTCAACATCCACGAAGGTCGCTCCGAGACTTTCCACCTGCTCTTTTGCTGCTCTTCTTACGTCAAATGCCGAAACACGTGCCCCCATACGTTTTGCTGTTGCAATTGCCTGAAGTCCTGCGACTCCGGCGCCTAAAATAAGAACTCTGGCAGGACGAATTGTTCCCGCTGCCGTCATCATCAGAGGGATAACTCGACAATATTCAGACATCGCCTCAACAACAGCTCGATACCCTGCAATATTTGCTTGAGAAGAAAGTATATCCATCGACTGTGCACGGGTAATTCTCGGAATCTTTTCCAATGCACACGGATTAATTCCTTTTAAATGCAATTTTTTCAAAATTTCTTCGTTCTGAAATGGAGACAACATTGCAATCAAATAACTACCTTTACTCAGCTCCATATTTTCTGACAAAAAAGGTTTGACACACAAATAGAGGGTCACATCCGCAATTTCACCATCGCGAACAACGGCGCCTGCTGACTCGTATTCTGAATCAGAAAATCCCGCTGGCTCCCCCACTCTCTTAGGCAATACGACATCAAAACCTAATTTTATATATTTCGCCGCAGTTTCCGGCGTAATGGCAACTCTCTTTTCCTTCGAATTAATTATAGTACTGAGCTTCATTTTTCTCCTCTGTTAACAACCTTTGTACGAGATATTCTCGGGACAGTGGCAATTCTCTATTGCTTATACCACAAAAGTAAATTTTTAAAAAATGCTGAGTTATCTTGAGAGCAGATAAAATGTCATCATTCGACGGGCATACCTCATCATCCAACAAAAATTTAGGTAAAACAAACAGTTTGTCTTTGTACTTTTCTCCGACTTCTTTTACCACGGCTTTTCCGGTACGAGGCGATACGTAGAACAGTCCTTCTTTTTTTCCGGTAACAGCGCACTGAGACAGTCCTAACCCGATACCAACTTCAGACAAAAACATCTTCTCGAAAAAAACATAATTCAAAAGCCAGTCATCATGAATCAGATCCAACAAAAATTTTTTCACCGAATCATACAATTTTCCATGCGGAGCCTTGTCAGGCAACCCATTGCAACACAAAGTACAAACACTGTCTATAGCTAATATTTCCAGCGGATTCTCAAAAACAAATGAAAAAGGAGAAAATACTGTCTCGATTTTAAAGGTTCCAAGCTGATCCGCATTGCGACCTTTCCAAGTTACATCAGCTATGTCTCCGATATTAATAACGGATTTTGTGCCTTTAACTAACCCGGAAGTCTTGCCGATAGTACGATTGAAAATGCTAACGATACGACAGTTTTCGTTAAAAGGTCTTACTGATAGAATGATGCCTTGCTCTTGCCATTGCATTCTCTACTTTTCCACAACAACATTCAAAAATAAATGAACTTCTTGCCCAAGCAACTCTGACAACTCACGGCGCGCAGCCAAGCCAATCGCTTTAATCTTACTTCCGTTATGCCCAAGCAAAATTATCTTATGAGACTTATTTTTTACAAAGATATTTTGAGCAATCCGGACTGACCCATCTGATTCATTGCGATAATTTTCCGTGACAACTCGACATCTGTAAGGAATTTCCTGATGAATTCTATGATAAAGATGCTCCCTCGTAATCTCCGAGGTAAATTTTTCGAAAGATGAGTCCGTAACTTCATCTTTCGGGAACAACCATTCTCCTTCGGGAACGATTTTCGCCAAATATTTTTCGATATCTTCGACTCCGTCGCCACTCAAACTCGAAACCATGAAGACATTTTCGAAATCGCGGATCTTCGCAAATTCGCTCGCGATTTCCAAAAGTTTTTCTTTCTTGATCAGATCGACTTTATTCAAAACCAACGAAATTTTCTTTTTCTTATCGATTTTCTGAAGCAAAGCTATACTTTTTTTGAAATCTCGTTTGTGAGCATCAACTACAAACAGCACGTCATCGGTTTCGCGGAAAGCATCCCACGCCGTTTTTTCGAGAATATCCGATCTGTGATCTGACGATTTAAAATCCGAAATAAATCCGGGAGTATCTATCAAGATTATCTGGCTGTTTCCGCTGATCGCAATTCCCAAAATTCGACTCAATGTAGTCTGAACTTTCCTGGATACAATCGAAACCTTCTGCCCCACCAATTTATTTACCAATGTAGATTTTCCGGCATTGGTTTCTCCCAAAACCGCGACAAATCCGCATTTTCTCGGACCAACTCCAGTCAAATTATCTGAATTCTCTTTCGCTGACATCGCATTTCTCTGAAATTCACTTACTTAATTTTTCTATCAATTTTTTTGCTGCATCATGCTCGGCATTTTTCTTGGAATTTCCAAAACCCGAAGCAATTTCTCCGCAAGCAGAAACCTCTATTTCAAAAATAGGATCATGAGCCTCGCCGCTCATTTTTATCAGACGATAAAACGGCAACTCGTCGGATCTACTCTGAACTATCTCCTGCAATCTGGTTTTTGAATCCTTCTTCTTGTATATAACTTTGTCCAAAGCGGAACCCCAAAGACGAACCACAACTTCTCTTGCCTCAGGAAATCCTGAATCTAAAAACACTGATCCCAACACCGCTTCCATCATATCGGCAATCGAAGACGAATTTTTGTTCTTGGAAACGAAAAGATCTTTCGGATAAGAAAAACAGTCTATCAATTTGGTTTTTTTCGCAAGATCTATCAAAAAATCTGTCCCGGCGAGAACTGACATCCGAATGGCCAATTCTCCTTCACTTTCTTTTGAAAATTTTGAGAAAATAAGATGAGCTAAGGACAGCCCCAGAACTCGATCCCCCAGAAACTCCAATCGCTCGAAGCATTTTGCGAAATTTCTGTCGAATTTCTTCGCTCCCGGATGCACTATCGCAATGGAGATATTCTCTTTGCTTTTAAATTCGTAGCCTATAATTTTTTCTAATTCTGATAATTTTTCCATTAATCTATCAATCTATACTCCTCAGAAGACGGTTGTACCTGATATTCTGGAACCATCTCCAAAATTCCCAAAGTTTCACGCCTTTATCAATGGAATAGACAGTAAAAATCGCTCGTCCCATAAGATTTTCTTCAGGAACAAATCCCAACCCACATCTGGAATCCTTGGAACAGTCTCTGTTATCTCCCATCACGAAATAATGCCCCTTCGGAACAACAACTTCAGCAAAATTATTAGCTTTAGAAAAACGCATTTCGTCGATATATCCGACAGTATGAACAGGAGCATCAGACAGAGGCAATTTTTCTTCATATCTCTGAATTATATACGTATGCCCAGTCGGATAATCGTAATAATTTACCTCTTCCTTATATTTTAGCTGTGCCTTGACTCCGTTAACTGAAATCACTCCATTTTCCACTTTAACCCTGTCTCCCGGAAGAGCCACCACTCTTTTTATGAGATTCAAACCATCATTTTCAGGATGATTCGGGTCATGAGGATGCTTGAAAACTATGACTTCTCCCCTCTTTACATTATTTCTGAAAAAATAACGCCCCGAAAACAAATTCGGACTGAACCAAATGCTGTGCTTGCTGATTCCGTAAGCGAATTTCTCAACAAAAGGCATATCTCCAACCAACAACGTCGGGACCATCGAACACGACGGCACGATATACCAGTCATACACGAAAAATCTGAACAACATAAAAATCACGATAAACCAAGCGCAGAACTTCAGATCCGACTTGAGTTTTTCTCTTTTCTCCTCTGGAGTCAACTCCTCCTTCTTGAAAAAAGTATCTTTCAAGTAATCCTTCACCTTTGAAAGATCTATCTTAGTCATCTTTTTGAGTCTTTTCCCTTTTCTCGTGACGCTCTTGAGCTCTGATGCTCAACGTAGCAGTAGGTCTCGCCTCCAATCTTCTCAGATCGATAGGCTCCCCTGTATCCTCACAATACCCATAGGTTCCGTCTTTTATCTTTGCTAAAGCCTCGTCTATTTTTGAAATCAACTTTCGTGCTCTCTCCTTGGATCTCAGTTCATAACCCAAAGTAGTTTCGGTAGATGCTCGATCAATAATATCTGTGCAGATTTCCTTTTCCTCTTTCAATGACTGCAAAGCCAAATCACTTTCATGAAGAAGTTCATCCTTCCAATTTTCAAGCTTTCGCCTGAAATATTCGCGCTGAAGATCATTCATAAACTCCTCATCACTACTCGGAACGTAACCCTCCGGCAACTCACAAATCTTACCACTCATAACACCTACCTCCTATTCGTTTTCACGACTTTTACGACAAAACGGCCTTTACTTTGCTTACGATTTCTTTAAAAGCTGCCTTATCATTAATCGCTAACTCGGACAAAACTTTTCTATCAATAACAATATTTGCTTTCGCTAAACCGCAAATAAACTGAGAGTATTTTAAACCATGCTCTCTCGCTGCTGCGTTAATTCTTACTATCCAAAGTCTACGAAAATCTCTTTTCTTCGCACGCCTGTCCCTGTATGCGTACTGCATAGACTTCTCTAATCTTTCGATAGCAGAACGAAAACAATTCTTGGAACGCCCGACAAATCCCTTCGAAAGATTTATAACCTTTCTGTGCCTGGCGTGTGCGGTTAAACCTCTTTTAACTCGTGACATATTCTATCTCCTTACTTGTACGGCATATATTTGACGACACTCTTTGCATCGCTTTCACTCAGAACCATAGTCCCGCGTGTCTGTCTCTTCATCTTCTGAGATTTATTTTTCATAAGATGACGCCTGTAAGCAGGCTGAGATGTCACATTACCACTGGCTGTAAAAGAAAACCTCTTCTTCGCAGCGCTTTTTGTTTTCAATTTGGGCACTTTATCCTCCAATTCTAACAAAATCGAAACAGGTACACCCTAAACACCTGACTCGACACCATTCGATAACTGAATACACAGCTATCCTCCTACTTATAACAAATTATCCGATGAATTAAAACACCGATAATAACACTACGTACAGCCGTTTTTTGCTTGACAATGTATATTAAAATGCTATATTGATTACATAGGAGATGTTAACATGGCTCAAGTAAGTTTTAGAATAGATAAAAATATAAAATTAGATGCTGAAAAGGTGTTAAATGAAATCGGGTTGAGTATGTCTGCTGCAATTACGATTTTTTTACGAAAAGTAACAAGAGAACGACGTATTCCATTCGAACTTAATGTTGATCCTTTTTATAGCAGCAAAAATCAGGCTTATTTGATGAAATCTGTTCGAGAGCTACGCGAGGGGAAGGGTCATTCTCACGAATTATTAGAGGATGACATCGATGACTGAAAAAATATGGTCTGACGATGCTAGGAAAGATTATCTTTATTGGCAGGCTCAAGACAAAAAGACTTTGAAGCGAATAAACAGCCTGATAAAAGATATCGAACGCAACGGTCCCATTATAGGTATTGGAGAACCCGAGGCTCTGAGAGGAAACTTGCACGGTGAGTTTAGTCGTAGAATAAATGAAAAAGATCGTTTGGTTTATCATATGGAAGAAAATCGTATATATATTGTCGGTTGTCGCGGTCACTACGACGACCATTAACATATACTTGTTATTTCGAATGGGTTTCATCAAACAAATCTGACGTGAGAGTGAAAATCTGAATGGGGTGAAAGAATCCTACCTCCTATAACAAATTATCTGATGAATTTAAATATAGATAATTGCATTACGATGGCACGGTTTCAGAAAATCCACTGTTTGGAGTGAATATAACGACTGAGGAAAAGAAAAAATAATTATTTCTAGTTGAATGCTTCGGATTTACAAAGCGACATCCAAAAGCTTCACCCGAAGAATTTGCTTTATTACCACTTGCATTTTTATTTGATGGATACCAGTATACCGTGCTTTCTATGATAACTTTGTTATTCTCTAATTTCAATGTAGGATAGATAGAAGATGGATCCGTGTTAGTTCCCCATGTTACAGCACTCCATTGCACATTTGTGATAGGATCTTTTATCCAATCATCAGGAGTATTATTGGCATATAAGCGGTACCCCCACTTACAAGAAGCTTTTCCATTTGATTCTTTCCCCACATAATGGATATTGATCCATGGCCAGTAATAAAACCCGTAACCTTCTCCCGTTTTGTACATAGTTTTCCCAGGATATACGGTTAACCAAGATAATGATGCAGCATTCTTTAAATCAGAAACAGTGACCGCCCTGGTTTTAGCGATATTCTGCAAAATATTCGCCATCTGCTGCGCCACGAATTCGGTCTGAGAATAATATCGCTTAATTTTCACCAAGTCATGAATATAAAAGAGCAAAATAATTAAAACAGGCATGCAGACTGCGAACTCTATTAGAATCGAACCATTTTCGGCTGCGCGAAGAGAAAATTTTCGAAAAAATGCAGCTATGTGGCGTGCAAAATAGGGGGCGCAAGATCCTAATTTTTGAATTGAGGATAACAATTTCTGTATAAACAGGACAACGAGGCGTAATTTTTGGGCCGAGAATAACAACTTCTGTATAAACAGGGCAACGCGAGGAGCTACTCCTCCGATTTTATCATACGCCGCAAATGTTAATTTTTGATTAACCAGCATGACGCTGGACCCGGTATTTTTTTCTGTACATCTATCTGACGGTTTGCTTCTTTTTTCTGTTAAAAAATTTTTTGATATAAATTTTATAAAATTAGAAAGATAATATATTGATTTTTCTTGATTTTTTAGGTCGCTACCCCCCCCCGTCAAATGTCTTTTTGGCAAATCGTTTCATTAAGCACCTCATACCGTTACAACCATTATCATGCTGGCATGAATTGGTTAATTATTCGTAAATATTTCGCTAAGGATTTCGATTTTACGAAAATCAAACGATTCTTCGATAGCCCAACGCCTCTGCAACATGATTCTCTCCTATAGAATCTTCTGCAGACATATCCGCTAAGGTACGAGCCAACTTTAGCACTCTGTAAAATCCGCGAGCAGAAATTTTAGCCTTATCTATAAATGAGTAAAGCAAATTGCGACCTCTGTCAGACAGGTATTTTTCCAACTCCGTCCCCTCGATTTCGGAATTCGTTTTGTTTCCGCTGTAGCGCCGATATTGTATTTCCCTCGCCTGAATTACTCGTTGTCTTATGACATTGCTGGATTCTAACTGACTTTTGTCCTGACAAAAATCCTGAACTTTTACCTCCGGTACGTCTATATACATATCAATACGATCAAGCAAAGGCCCTGAAATTTTTCGCAAATATTCACTTCCGCATCTTGGAGCGCGAGAACATTCTTTTCCCTCTACTCCCAAATATCCGCAACGGCAGGGATTCATTGCGGCAATCAGTTGTATTTTCGCAGGATATGTTACGTGATTATTCGCTCGTGCGATGGTGATCTCTCCTGATTCTAAAGGCTGCCTCAATGATTCCAAAGCAGATCGAGAAAACTCAGGAAGTTCGTCCAAAAATAAAATCCCGTTATGAGCTAAAGAAATTTCGCCCGGACGCGCATTGTTCCCTCCTCCTACTATCGCGACTAACGAAGCTGAATGATGAGGCGCGCGAAAAGGTCTTCTCAAAATTAAACCATTTCCACTCATTTTTCCCGCAAGACTGTAAATAGTCGTCACGGATAAGGATTCATCAGCGGTCATTGGTGGCAGAATACCTACAAGCCTTGAAGCCATCATGGATTTTCCAACTCCGGGAGGTCCCAACATAAGAAGATTATGTCCTCCGACTGCTGCAATTTCCAGAGCCCTCTTAGCCAGCAACTGCCCTTTAATTTCGCTAAAACATCCGCATTCTGAAACCGACAATCTATCGACCTGATCTTGATTGGGGACAACCTTAGACAAAAATTGAATTCCCTTAAAATGATTTACCAAACCCAACAGACTTTCCGGTGCCAAAACCAGACCATCATTAACCCAAACCGCTTCTTGAGCACAATCTTTTGGACAAACCAATACTCGATCTGTTTTCTTTGCATGAACAGATGCCGGCAATACTCCAAGAACCCGCGAAATATCTCCCGTAAGAGACAACTCTCCCATTGCAATTACGTTAGAGACATCTTCTTGAGAAATAATTCCCATAGCTGCAAGCAAAGCCAAGGCTATAGGTAAATCATAGTGGCTCCCCTCTTTTTGAACATCCGCGGGAGCTAAGTTCACCGTTATCCTTTTGGGAGGAAAAGAAATTCCCATTGAAAACAGACTGGCTCGTATCCTTTCCCGAGATTCCGCAACTGCTTTATCCGGAAGACCAACTATCGTAAAAGACGGCAGACCGTTAAGAATCTGAACCTGCACATCAATTTCAGCTACCGATACTCCGAAAAATGCGACTGTTTTTACGCTGGCATGCAAGATTACTAATCCTCAACTTCAGGCTTTGCTATTTTTATATATGATACGACTTTAGCCACACCGGAAGTCGTACGCGCAATATTCAATACTACATCTCTTTCATAAGCACTCATCGCAGTTCCACACATATAGACAACTCCATTAACAGTCGTAGTGTCATAATTCAACGACGCAACATTTCCGTTGCTTTTCATGCTTGCTTCGATACGAGCAGTAATCCCAGCATCTGCAGCAAAAGTCCCCGCTTTAGCCTGAGGTCCTACCTTTGTTTCGTAATAGACATCCTTGACTTGAACGGTATCAATGATTTCCTTGACTCTCTCGCACTGAGATTCATCATCAAAACTCCCAATCACAACAACTATTCCATGTTTAACTGCTAACTCAATCCTGTCGTACAGATCTTTATCTTTGTTAAGAAGAGTTACTCTTATTTTTTCTTTCAAATAAGTATCTGAAATTTGCCCGGAAATTCCTTCCTTGTCCCGAACTGTAACGGTTCCGGCAACAACCGTTCCTCCGACCAACCAACTTACAGGATCACAAGCCGGCAACAACAAGGGCAATGTCACCCCCAAGAACCCCTTCAACTTTCGCATAAAACCTCCTCTAAACTCCCTCGGATTGTAGCATTTTACAATAATCGTTCCAATATATTTTATCTGGTAAACCAATTAACTGCTCCCTTAATTCTGAATCTTCGGATCTTTTTTGTAAAAAATCCTATATAGTTCGGAAATAGTATTTAAAACTGAAACTCCACTTTGCATATTCAATTCCAGTAGTTCCTGAAAACTTTTTTTCCCGATTCTGCTAGCCACTCTAAGCAAAGTAGATGCAGGACTTTGCGGCTGTTTTTTCTCTAAAAAATCGGCAATTTCCGCCATTGCATCATAGGCCTGATTAATCGTCGGCTCCTTTTGCTGAACATCGCTATCCTCTTCCAATGTCATTTCAGCATCGGCATTAGGTTGAGCATTTTGTTTTTTAGCAACTTGCTCTTTCCGCGCAATTTGAGCCTGTTGTTTTTCCTTTAATTCTATATTTTTAGCCGTAGTTCTCTTAATGTCTTCAAGATAGTCTAACAACTGTCGAAAACTCGGGGATTCCTGGGAACATTTTTCATCAAGAAAGGACTTTAATTCTCTCAAAAGTTTTATTGATTCGTCTACTTGAGACGCAATACCTTTGAAAGTCTCCAGTGTTGTAACGGCAACTTGTTTGCTGATAGCTTGGAGAGAAATTCCATCAGCATTCTTGATCTGCAAATTTCTGCGAGCATTCATCCAGTCAGACAGCGAATAAATCAGGGCATCTTCCGTGCTGGTAAGAGGAATTAATACTATCCTTTCGGGGATTTTATCTGACAAGAAAAAAAAGGGAGCCAATCTGTAGTCATAGGTGCGATTCTCCCAGTCAATGGCCGGATAAATCTCATCCCAAAATTTTTCGCTCAATCCTTTAACTAATTTTAATCCATCAATAAACCCAGCAAATTGCCTTTCAACTATCCAAGCCTCCATTAACCACATGGCTATCTGCAAATCTTTTGTTTTGGTTCTTAGAAGCTCACAACCGAGTTTGTTAAGTTGAGGCCAATTGGCGCGTTTTGGCTCAGTTTGCCAAATTCCCTGAGACAAACGCAGATCATCTTCCCTACGCAGTTCCTTTAATTCATCATAAATATGGTCATAGCACAAATATTCTCCACAATTACTCTCTGCAGATATTGGATTTAATAAACTTTCTATATCCATAATTCCCTCGCAGCTTTTCTATTCATCAAATGACACATCAACATCCAAAGAAGGTGCATCCGTCTTTGTCCGCTGCTCTTCCTGGTTATTCTCTTTATTCTCGGCTTTTGAATTATCCTGTTCTGGTGTTTTTGTGTTAGACAATTTTCTTCCATATAAGTCCGGACAACTTGTCGGAAATAGAGGCCATGTTGTCGGCATCGTTTTATCTCCGTTTCTTATCATAGGGGTAATTTTGAAAACCATTCTAGCTTCTCCCATCTCAGAGCCATCTTTTCGAGAAGCGATTGGAACATTAAACTGCAATACCACTCCATTCGGATATTCAACCCCCTTGCCGATTTTGTGATTCTCTATCATACGGAATAAAGCCCATTGTCCGGTATATGTAAAAACAGCAAAATTATCCTCTATACGAAGATTTCCCATCGCTTTGTTTTCATCCGGTTTTTCATCTGCAGAAGCTACCCATCCAAAAATGGCCATTACGGTATTACCATAAAAGAATACTCCATTGTTATTGTCGGGAACTTGAACGTTATCGATCGAAAACATTCTATCTATTACTGTCGAAGTCATCGCCTCCATATTCGGAAAAGGTCTCAACAAAACATTAAAACAAATCGGACAAGTATTCGGATCCGAACTTTTAGATTGATTGACACAGGCTTTTAAAAACGGTGATATTTTTCTCATATTCTCTATAAAACTAAATACTTGAGGATTAATTTGTTTTACATCTCTATTCCTCTCTAAAATACTCACAACATTCGCATCCATTAATTCATATGTCGTCATAAATTCATTGAAATCTTCAATTGAAGCTTCTTCACTGGAATCTCCAAACGGAAATTTATTGGCCAATTTCTGATTGAATATTTGGTTGACTTTATTATATATTGCCGCTGCTTTATCGTACTGCACTACATCAGCACGACTTATGAGAGATTTTGCTACAACAGAACGCTTCGATAGGAAATAATCCGAATCATTCTGCGAAATATTTTTTATTTCCCCTTGAGTGTCGAAATTATCCAGAGATACTCTTGAAAGATTTTCGGTGATAAAACTCTCCAGAGCAGCAATTGAATTACCCGGTTTATTATTTTCGTAGTCATCGACACTGGTAATAATCTCCCGCCATTTGTTAATTAATTTCTTGTCACGGACTTTTTCAAACATGTTTGGTATGGTCAACAAATCCACCACCGGACTGGCTAAATCCTTGGCTAAAAATTTAATTCTTTCAAATTGTGCATTCAAATACTGTTTAATATTGGCTTGACTGTTCATTTTCATAAATTGAGGATTTCCGCTACCATCCCAATCATCAAACAAAGCAGGACTCGTAGAATATGGTTTTTCAGTATTAAACAAAGCATCAATCTTCTCTAATAGCCCCAAATATTGGGAAATTATCAAATCTGAAAAACCGAAATCTTGTAAATTTTCCTCGGAAATAATTTCATCTAAAATTTTGATTATTTTTGGAAGAGATATTGAAACATTGCGAATGTTTAACGCTTGTTTTTTGTACGAATTTTCAAATAAAGCCCTCGAATTCCCCAGTGGCATGTCTTCTAAAATTTGAGCGTTCCCAATCATAGCCTTAATGGTTGGATAAAAACATTTTTTCGCAACGGTTTTATATATATCAAAATATTCCGACCTCATTCCTTCAGGAACTGTCTCGGAAAATTCAGTATATTTATCAATCAAGCCACAGAGTTCTTTCAGACGTTTAACATCCCAAATTAACATTTTATCTGATGGAATCTCTTTAGAAAAATGTCCGAAGGGAACCACACAAATGAAAGGAAGATCCAACAATGACTTTAATTCTCCCTTCACCTGCATAAACCCTTCAGACGGACTTTGATTATTCAAAAGCTTCCCGGAAAGTTTGGACTTATATGAACCTAACGCATCCTTATAGGAGCTAAACGAAACATCTGCACAATGTATTAAATCTCTCAAACAATCGGAACCGATTGTCCCGGTTAACTCTAACTTATCCAAAATCTTCTGATATTCAGGGGTTGGACAAAATGTATTCTCTCTAATCCATGCGAAATTTTTGTTTTGGAAAATATCTTCCACCAGTTCCACTTTATTATAGAGTTTCGCCAAATCCTGAACACTGTAATTTATCTTTGAATTCTGTCCTGCCTCATGTAAACGATCGATATCATTTGCAACATTTTGTAGAACTTTTTCCACTGTCGTATCCAAAGTGTCTTTTACAAAATTATTGAAGATGTTTTTCAAACTTTGTTCAATATTTATTTGAAAATCTTCCAAATTAAATTTAGGTGGCATAATTTTTTTATTTGGAATATGAGTTCTCATTTCTTCCGTAATTTCGAATTTATCTTTGAAGATAGCCTCCGTTACATTTGCAACATTATTACTATCCTCAAGACTACGCATAGAATTATATTCAGAACTAATTTTCTTCAATTCCTTGATTTTTTCAACAAATTCCGACAATTCTTTGAAACTATCAAAATTCAGTACATCGAAAATATCTTTTTGAGTATTCAAACTTTTTTTCGAAGTCCTAGTCGATCCCAGCAAAATATTTTTCGTATTAAAATTCAGGTCAATATACATGGCTCTCACCACAACGGCATCAAAAACCAACTCCATTGTCGATCTAACAGAATTTCCAATCCCCCAAAACCAAGACTGCGGAACAAAAATCGAGAAAAAATCTCCTATTTTTACCACCGGCATGTCTTGCAACAATGCTGATGCTTGACTATTAATCAGAGACTGATCCTCTGAATTTTTTAACGTATCCTCAAGATATTTTATCCGTAGTAAATTCTTCTTTACGGTACGCATAGTTTGGTAATAGTTGCGAATATTAGTCCTGATATTTCCGTTTCCCCAAATCCATCCCAAGGAAAAGAACAGCACTGTTCCTCCAAATATTAACTTATTACGATATTCCTTTTTCGTTATACCTCCCTCATCTTTCAAAATCGGATACGCAATATTGTATTCTTTAAAAATTTTATCCTTGAAAAGATCCTGCACAAAATACAAGTCATCAGAATGTAGATGATTTAAGCTAGCATCAACATTTACTCCCGGTGTAAGAGCTGAAACTTGAACAAATCCACTCGGAGAAATTTCCACTTCCTTTTGGCGTCCTACAAAATAAACCCCTCTTAAAATCATACCGTCCACAGGGCTATGAGTGCGAAACATTGTAAGCAAATATTCAGATAGCAGTGGCTTAATTTTTTCAAAATACGCCTCAAATAGTACCGCTTTTTCAAGATTTTCATCTATGTTTCTATTACAAGCGAAATAAAACCCTGCTTTTCTGATACCATCGTCTATAGTGTTGAAAATTTCGTTGATCCAATTCGGAGAAAAAGCGATATCCAACGAATATGGACATGACCATCCAAAAATCTGTTGCTTTGTATTTTCCTTCAACAGATGAACAAATTCTTGAAATCCAAAAATTTGATCCGCCTTAGTCACTATAAAGTATATCGGTAATTTAAAATTAATATCGTGCTGAAACTGAAATATTCGATCAAACATTTCACGCGCGTGCTTTTCTATATTTGAGGTTTTCGAAATAAAAAAATCGGCCGGAACTGTAACAATAATTCCATCAAGAGGACGGCGTGGTCTGATGAAAACGAATAACTCACTTATAAATGTCCAAAATTTCGATATATTTTCAGAGGAATCTACACTTGGAAATTCAAAAATCGCGCCTTCTTTAAATAGCTTCCAGAAAGAATCATTTTCTGATTTCTCCGAAACCAGGTGCTCAAAATTTAAATTGTTCAACAACGTTGTCTTACCGCTTCCCTTTGGACCTATGATCATAAAACAAGGAAGCTTATATCTCCACCTCAAATCATAAGTACTATTTCGTATAGATTCTAATACATTAAAAAACATTTTTGTGATGGGACCAACATTCAAAAATCCCAACCTGCTGAGAATTTCGCCTAATCTTCCTGAAATCGTCGGTAAATTCTCACAAACTCCGATCTTAGATGTTTTTTCATTAACGGAATCACCTTTTTCTTTTTTATTTTTCAAGTCATCTCTTTTCAACGGAGTAATCACCTTCTGTTTAGGCTGAGAATTTATATAAGCGACACACATGACAAAGAAAATGAGTACCAAAACAATCGAAAGTAAAATCAATCCAAAGGAAACAGCAGGTATTACCTCTTTGGGAATTACTGGCAAATTATCAGATAAAAAATCTTTGAATCCATCCATATTTACACTCTCAACACTATAGTCGATATTTCCTGCAAAATTTCATACAAATCTCGTGTCTCGATCAGCCAAACGACCGAACTTATCACCAAAAACATAAAAATAACAAAAGCATAAAGGTAATTGACAATTGAAACATCAGGAAGAAATTGTCTATTAATTGTCGGTAATGTGTAAGTATATTCTCTGCTGAACATCCGATAACTTATCATATTGATAGATTTGTCATACTTTTCTACAAAATTAAAAAGTTTCTTTCTGTAAACATCTATTGGCTTATCATTATTTATGTCATCTCTGTATTTGCCTCTAAATCCCAAGGATAGAGATTTCATGTAAATTTCTGCAATTAAGATAGACTCCACATCATTTTTTTCGATTAGTTTTTCGATATTAGAGAATATTTTCTCTCCCGCTATTTGGGTACCGAAGAAATGTTTTTCCAACATATTGTCTTCCCAGTATTTTTTCCCATCCCAGGATGTGTTCAAAAAAATTTCATCTGCTAATGAAACCATTATATAAATAACTTCTCGTACCTGTAATTCGAAAGTAATACTCTTCTGATGCTCAAGAATCTCCTTTATTCTTCCCGCTAAATTTTTGTAGATAATCTTTGGATCCAGATTCATTGTCTTTTGGATGATCTGAGCCTTATACTCGAAAATTTCTGTACAAAAATCCCCGAAAATCAAATCTAAGTTTGTTATTTTATTCTCTTTCTGCATAAAGAATAATCTCCTCTGGAATAACATCCAAATTACTACTTACTAAGCACAATTGCTCATTACTTCTAATGTAAGTGGTACCAGTCTTCACCGCAATGATAGTCACACCATTTGGCTGAGTGATATATTCTCCCCTTTCCAAAATCCGTCTCTCTGCCCCCAAAATTCGACGATCTTTTATTAAAGGCATCATCGATTCGCTGGCGATTTGAAGACCGCTAATCCAGTTTATAATATCATTGTCAGTCGCTGAAAACGGCTTGCGAATACCTATGGCTATCTCTTCTTTTTCTATTAAATTAGGCTGAATCATTAACCTAAATTCATTCTGAATTTTATCAAATAAAATGATGTCATACTTTTGCTTTAGGTGAGAAACTATGCCGTAAATATACTCATGTAACTGAGAAAAACAGTTGAATAAATCTTCATGATCATAAGTCGGTAGTCTCGGAATTAATTGCGCAGGATTTATTGACATTATAAAGGCTGCTGTCTGAGATAAAGCTTTAAACAACTCAAACGGATGTATATTTTCCACGTTTAAAATTGCCTCCAGTGGAATCACTGACTGTATTAATAATCGGAGATTTGCTAAGGATTCCTCTGTCTGATTCCGAGCAAAATTTTCCTTACGATCCGCAAAATATGAAATTTTATCTCGGATAAGTCGTACAAGAGAAGAGCTCATTTCAATAATTTTCGAATGTTTACTCAATGATAAGAATGGAGCAATAAATCTTGTTTCAGTAATACCTCCATTAATTGATTTCTCCACCTCAAACACCGGAAAACTCTGATATCTGCCATCCACTTGATCTTCTTGCATCAACTTTAGATTTGGTTTTAAAACCGGTACCGTAATTGGTTCTTTGCCCGTATTTTCATCCTTAATGTTTGAAACTTCTGAAGAATAATAGCGAGCTAAACTTCCCTCCAGCATATTTTCTCCACTATGCCGAGCTGCTACAGCCAAATAAATTTTTGTGGCAACAGAATTAGCTACGAAATAATCTCCCAAATTCAATTCCAGTGGATCATCACGTACCGCGTCAAAATCGAAAAACAATCCGTCTCGAAAAAAACCCTTAGCTTTCAATACACGGATTAGCCCAGAAGATAAACACGATGTGTCTATTTTTAAATCGAACACACCATATCCGAAAGGGAAAACCGACTCAGATCTGCATCCAATTACCTGTTGGAAGTAACCTGTTGTTAATTGAAAATGCTGCGGAGAAATTAACATTCCCTCGTGCCATTGAACCAAAGACTCCATTTAATCTCCTACATAAACCCCTGGGAATTAAACTAAATTAACATTAGTTAATTAATAGTTAAATTTATTTAAATTATTAATCAATCAATAAAATTTCGTAAAAACCCTTTTCATTAACCAATGATTAACATTTTATTATTAGTATGTTCTATCAGTATGGCAAAGGAGCATCATGAATAAAATTGCTTGGAAACTAATTATCTGCGGAGCGTTGATAAATCTAGAATCCAGTGCAGAAGATGTAAAATTTCTATCGTCTGCACACACCTTCTCCAACTTTGAGGAATGTGTGGAAATCATCGAATCAAAGTTTTCGAATCTAAAAAATAATTTCAAAAATCTCGAAAAAAAAATTTCTAACAATCAAGTATACAATACTGCCCAAACTCTTGAAAAACATAAGGTTGAGTTAGAAGATCAAATTACCGAATTAAAAAAAATAAAAACTGGCATTGATGACCTGGAATTACCAAAAAAAATCGAAGAACTAAATCAATTTCTTCTGAAAATAAAAAGCATATCACTAAATATAAATCCGAAAGAAAATATTAGCAAAAACCAAAAGTCGTACTTTATAAATCAGAAATCAATTGAAGTTTTCGAAAAAAATCTTGATGGCTTAAATAAGGCTCTGCAGAATTCGAGAACAAGATTCAACGCTATCTTAAATAAAGGAAGTAAGATATTCGATAATGCAGAAAATAAAAAATTATTCAATCCTAATAAAGAGAGATCACCTAACCTAAAAAAATTATTCAAGCGAATCTATGATGCCAGGTATCCTGAAGCACTCACCGCATGGGAGGAACTAAAGTATACTCCGAGTTCAGAATACAAAGAGAACCTAAGCAAATTCACAGAAAAAGTCGACCTGCTCCTCCAAGATGTCCGAAACACAAAAACCTATATAAAATCTCTCAACAACCAAAACAAAAAAGGCTATGCTTCTAACAGCTAGAAGTTAAATCATAATCCTTTTATTTGCTCCAGTGACTCCAAAGAATTGACATTCATTAGCTCAATACTTGGGGAAATCCTTTTAACCAATCCCGTCAGAACTCTTCCTGCTCCAATCTCTATACATTTCGAAACTCCTTTCGATTCAGCATATAAAATCGATTCACGCCATCTGACTCTTCCCGTAATTTGGTTCAACAGGAGATCTTTGAAATTTTCCGTCTCGGCTTTTGCCGTAACATTTGCAATGACGGGTTTTGATGGTGCTTTAAACTCGACATCAGCCAAAACATCTTTCAAAACTTCCGCCGCCGGCTGCATCAATTCGCTGTGAAACGGTCCACTGACAGGAAGCATCACCGCTCTTCTGGCTCCGCAATTTGAAGCAATCTCTGATGCCTTTTTGACAGCTTCTTCATGACCGCTGACAACCACTTGCCCAACAGAATTATCATTTGCGATTTGCACCTTAGCGGTATCTGAACATGCTTCCCTTACGATTTCTTCGACTTGATCTATTTCCAATCCCAGAATCGCAGCCATCGCTCCTCCGATAGGATAAGCCTCTGCCATCGCTTTTCCTCTGATTCGCAAAATCCTTGCAGTATCCCTCAACGAAAGTGAACCTGCTGCACACAGCGCTGTGTACTCTCCCAGAGAATGCCCCGCAAAAAATTTAACTCTCTCTGAAAGATTAAACTCATATTCTTTTTTCATTACTTCTAAAAAGGCGATACTAACCGTCATTAATGCTGGCTGAGTATTCTCTGTTCTTTTTAATTCCTCTTCTGTTCCTTCAAAAATTAATTTCGATAAATCAAATGAAATTGTGTCATTCACCTCTTGAAACACATCTTTCGCCGAAGAAAAATTATCGTAAATATCTTTCCCCATTCCGACTTTTTGAGAACCTTGTCCAGGAAATAC
The DNA here is from genome assembly GCA_002393025.1 of Holosporaceae bacterium UBA3830. Classification (GTDB taxonomy): domain Bacteria; phylum Pseudomonadota; class Alphaproteobacteria; order UBA3830; family UBA3830; genus UBA3830. The sequence continues at coordinate 20,754 of DGIE01000038.1, forward strand.
AAAAATCATTTTTTACTCCTTTCAACTTCATTTGTCATACGGATGATTCGCCATTATTTTCTCAATACGATAGATTTGTTCAATCAAAATCAGACGAGCCAACATATGAGGCAATGTAATTCGTCCGAGAGAAATCACTCGATCACTTTGTTTTTTCACTGATGAATGCAAGCCATCCGCACCGCCAATAAAAAACACAAATGAAGGATAACCCTCATTAGTCTTTTGCTCTATAAATTTTGCGAATTCATGACTTGTAAGAAGATCCCCCGTTTCGTCCATTGAAATTAAACACGAACTTCTGGGAATATCCGACAACAGCAATTCTGCTTCAGACTGCTTCACGGAATCCTCTGACATATTTTTGGATTTCTTAAACTCCAACTCGTTTATTTTTACCTGATCACGAATGCGATTTTTATAATCTTCAATCAGATCCAAAATCGGAGATTTCTTTAACTTCCCGATCGCGTTTATTTGAAACTTTATCATCTTGTTTTAGTTGATTGAGAATCAATCCCACAAATTGTTTTCCCCTGTTCATCAAACAAATAGCAACGATCACACCCGAATGCCAAACGAGCCTTTTCTCCGATTTGCTCCAGCACAGTTTTTTTGGATTTCGACATGATCTGATATCCGTTCTTTAAACATGCATAAACAAATCCTTCTCCACCTAAATTCTCGGCAAGAACTATCTCTCCGTCCAAGTAATTGCCCAAACATCTCGTATCCTCAGCAACAACATCCAAATCCTCTGGACGAATTCCAAATAAATACTTCGCACCCTTATTTAAATCTAACTCTTTACTGATGGAAACAATCTCTCCCGTCTCTAACCTGAAGATAGACAAGTTATTCTTACAATCTTCGAAAGTAACTGGAAAAATATTCATCTTACTTGAACCGATAAACTGTGCAACAAATGTGTTCACCGGGAAATTGAAAATCTCTAACGGAGATCCTTCTTGCTCCACAACACCATCGCGCATCACAACAATTTTATCTGCCAAAGTCATCGCCTCGGACTGGTCATGGGTGACATATACCATCGTTGTCTTAAGCTGAGCCTTTAATTTTGCAAGTTCATATCTCATCTGACATCGCAAAGAATAATCCAAGTTTGAAAGAGGTTCATCAAAAAGGAAAGCATAAGGATTTCGCACGATCGCACGTCCTATTGCAACTCTTTGACGTTGGCCTCCTGACAATTCCTTCGGTTTACGCTGCAACAAATGATCAATTTTCAAAATCTTCGCCGCTTCTTCCACTCTTCTTCGAATTTCATCTTTTTTTAATTTACGAACCTGCAGGGAAAAAGACATATTCTCGAAAACCGTCATATGCGGGTACAAAGCATATGATTGAAAAACCATCGCTATTCCGCGACTTGCAGGAGGAACATCATTTACCAATCGGTCTCCGATATAAATATTTCCCGAATCAACATCTTCCAAACCACAAATCAGTCGCAAAATTGTGGATTTACCACATCCTGATGGACCAACCAACACCGTACACTGTCCATCCTCAATCGTCAAATCAACATTCCTTATTATAGGACTATCTCTAAATGACTTACTTATTCCTTTTAGTTTTATCGAGGCCATGTCTGTTCTTTTCTACTTCTCTTCAATTTTACTATTCTCAATCAACCTAACTGCAGATACAACTTTTTCATCCTTACCGACCTTAAAGAAAATCACACCCTGAGTCGCTCGCCCCGTAATTCTCACCCCGGAAACAGGACAACGAATCAACTTTCCTCCGTCGGTAATCAGCATCACGTCATCTTCCTCATTCACCGGAAACACCGCAATAACTTTTCCATTCTTGGAACTCATATCCAAGTTCTTCACACCTTGGGCTCCTCGACTCATCGTCCTATATTCGAAAGACGAAGTCCTCTTCGCATACCCCTGTTCCGTAACGGTCATCAGGATTTGCTCCAGATCTTTCATTTCTTCGTACTTCGCTGGCGGATCCATTTTTTGTTCCAGATCCAACTCCTCTCCGGTACGCCTCAACCAGTTGGAGTAACGCAGATACTCTTCCCTTTCCTCCGCTGTAGAAGTTCCGTTGTTAAGAACTGCCATGGAGATAACCTCGTCATCCCCGATTAATTTAATTGCACGAACTCCGACAGAATTTCTGCTGGAAAATACCCTCAGAGAATCCACAGGGAACCTGACACTTTTTCCAAGCTTAGTGGAAATCAAAATATCCATTCCTGACTTGCAAAGAGAAACTGCGATCAATCTCTCATTTTCGAGTTTCATTGCAATTTTACCCTTGGAATTGATATTCGCAAAAACACTTAAATTATTTCGTCTAATCGTACCGCGAGAAGTCGCCAAAACGATATCATAATCATCCCACGTCGATGGATCATCAGGTAACGACAACCCCGTCGCCAGAGCTTCATCCGCCTTGGTAGGGAAAAGATTTACGAGAGCCTTTCCTTTCGACTGAGGAGTACCCAACGGCAATTTGTAAACCTTCATCTGATAAACCATACCAGTCGTCGAGAAAAACAACACCGGAGTATGAGTACTGGCCACAAAAACATCCTGGACAAAATCTTCATCCTTCGTCGTCATTCCTGTTTTTCCCTTTCCTCCTCGATTCTGAGCACGATAGGTATTCAAAGGAACCCTCTTTATATATCCGCTGTGACTTATAGTTACGACCATATCCTCTTTTTGAATGAAATCTTCATCATCCAGGTCAACGCTGTTTTCCTCAATAGAGGTAATACGCGGAGTTGCAAATTCATCTCGAACTTCAATTAACTCGGTACGCACAATTTCCATAACCCTGGCACGCGAAGACAAAATACTCAAAAAATCTTTGATTTTATCGGAAAGTTGATTCAATTCGTCAGAGATCTTCGTTCTTTCTAATCCCGTCAGTCTGTGCAATTTCAAATCTAAAATCGCTTGAGCCTGAACATCCGTCAAACGGCATTTTCCGTCATAGTAAATACTGTTCGGATCGTCCACCAGCTTAATCAATGGCTCAATTTCCGCGGCATCCCAATCAATATCCATCAAAGTTGCTTTCGCCGAACTTGGATCTTCACTGGACTTGATGACACGAATTACTTCATCGATGTTCGCAACAGCAATCGCTAACCCAATCAATATATGAGCTCTATCTCTCGTCTTGTTCAGATTGAACCGAGTTCTGCGAACGACAACCTCCGTCCTGAATTCAACGAACGCTCGTAAAATTTCGACCAATCCCATCAATTTTGGACGACCATTATGCAAAGCAAGCATATTAATTCCAAAAGACGACTGCATCGGAGTAGCCCTATAAAGGTGATTCAACACAACATCGGCATTGACATCTTTCTTCAGTTCAATAACGACTCGTACTCCATCCTTGTCCGATTCATCTCTTATGTCAGAGATTCCCTCAATGACTTTTTCGTTCACCAAAGATGCAATTTTTTCTATCATCTTTGCCTTATTGACTTGATAAGGTATCTCGGTAGCAACTATTGCCTCACGATCTTTGCGAATCTTTTCTATGTGGGTTTTGGCTCGAATAGTAATAGAGCCCCTACCAGTCTTAAATCCGGAAATAATACCACCCTTACCGAGAATAATTCCCCCTGTCGGAAAATCGGGACCCGGCAATACGGTCATTATCTCTTCCAGAGTTGCTTCCGGATTATCAATCAACATCACACAAGCATCGACAACCTCTCCAAGGTTATGGGACGGAACATTTGTCGCCATACCCACGGCAATACCACTAGCCCCGTTGACCAAAAAGTTTGGGAATCTGGCTGGCAACAGAACAGGTTCTCTCTCCAGGCCATCATAGTTTGGTTGGAAATCAACTGTGTCCGAATATAGATCCTCCGTCAATTTATGGGCAACTTTGGTTAATCTAGCCTCTGTATAACGACTCGCAGCAGCAGAGTCACCATCCATCGACCCGAAGTTACCCTGACCGTTTACAAGCGGAACTCTCATCGAGAATGGCTGAGCCATACGAACCATGGTCTCATATATCGCCGAATCACCATGAGGATGATATTTACCCATGACATCACCGACAATACGGGCAGACTTACGAAACGGCTTATTATAGTCATTCCCGCACTCTGTCATACTGTAAATGATACGACGATGCACCGGCTTCAAACCATCTCTCACGTCCGGCAACGCACGCGAAACAATAACGCTCATGGCATAGTCCAGATAGGAACGCTTCATTTCCTCATCAAGACTAACCGGAACTATGTCCTCGTTTTCCACACTCAAAAAATCTCTCCCAAATTCAAATACTAACCAAACAAATCAGAACCTGCCAGAACTCGTTAGATCGTACCCATTACCCATCACTTTAAAAGGGAATATCATCATCTATTCCGGCCGGAGGCTGATCCGAAACACCTGCAGCACCAAAGTCCTCACTGCTTCCTCTGGAATCCAATAAAGCGAGTTCACCTTTAAATCGAGGAATAACTACTTCGGTAGTAAACCTCTCTACCCCTTCTCTGTCTTGCCACTTTCTGGTCTGAAGCTGACCCTCAATATACACCTTCGATCCCTTTTGCAGATACTTTTCACAAATTTCCGCCAGATTCGGATTAAAAACAACTACTCTGTGCCATTCCGTACGATCTTTCCTTTCTCCAGTAGACCTATCTTTCCAAGATTCTGTGGTCGCCAGGGAAAAACTTACTATTTTTCCTCCATCCTGACTAGATCGAACTTCCGGATCCCTCCCCAAGTTACCCAAAAGAATTACTTTATTAATGCTTCCCGCCATGAAATTCATCCATCTAAACTCTCCGTATTATATGGACGATATCCGAACTTTTCAACCTTTCCTTAACCTTTTGTAAACTATTTCGAAGTATCGTTTAAAATTTACTATTGCTAAAAAAATTCAAACAGTGTATAAGGTTTTCAGAGTTTGGGCACATAGCTCAGAGGTAGAGCACTACGTTGACATCGTAGTGGTCGTAGGTTCGATCCCTGCTGTGCCCACCATTTTAGTTTTTTGGTATTACCGAAAGGATATAAATTGGCTCCTCAAGTAAAGATAGACACGGAAGCTGTTCGCGCCCTGGCAGAGCTTCTGAGAAAGACTGATCTGACAGAGATTGAATATCAAGAGAACTCAACGCGAATAAAAGTTTTGAGATCTGTTCAACAGACGGTTGTACCTGTTTCTGATCTTTCAGCTTTAACTCCGACAATGAGTCAGAATATTTCGACAAACGCAGTATCGGCTTCACCTGCAAAAGAAGAAGAAAAGAACAATTTCGCAAATCATCCTGGAGTGATTGAAGCCCAAATGGTTGGAACGGTGTACTTGGCTCCGGGACCTGGTGCGGATCCTTTCATTACCGTAGGCAGCAAGGTTGAGCAAGGGCAGACCTTATTTATCATTGAGGCGATGAAGGTAATGAATATGATAAAGGCGCCAAAGGCAGGAACTGTTAAACATATTTTTGTGAAGGATGCTCAGCCGGTAGAATATGGCGATCCTATAGTTGTGGTTGAATAATTATAGTTTTGGTTAATGATAAAGAAAATATTAATTGCTAATAGAGGTGAGATAGCTCTTCGGGTTCTGCGTGCATGTAAGGATTTGGGAATTAAAACGGTAGCAGTACATTCCACGGCCGATGCGGATGCAATGCACGTCAGGTTAGCGGATGAGAGTGTTTGCATAGGACCTGCGTCACCGAGAGAGAGCTACCTTAACATCCCGGCAATTATCTCTGCGGCTTGCATAACAGGAGCGGACGCAATCCATCCCGGTTTTGGGTTTTTAAGTGAGAATGCAACCTTTGCTCATATGGTGGAAGAGCATGGTTTAGTATTTATTGGACCAAAAGCCGATCATATTGTTATGATGGGCGACAAAATCATGGCAAAAAAAACGATCTCTCGTCTTGGGTTGCCGACAGTTCCGGGGTCAGATGGCGCTCTAACAAAAATAGAAAAAGCTGTTAAGCTTGCTGATGATATGGGGTATCCCGTCCTGATAAAGGCAGCTGGTGGTGGCGGTGGAAAAGGAATGAAAGTCGCTCGTTCAAAGGAGGAATTCGTCGAGGCTTATGAAACCGCTCGAAGAGAAGCAAGAATTTCTTTTGGCAATGATGTCGTGTACCTGGAGAAATATCTGGAAAATCCAAAGCACATAGAGTTTCAAGTAATCGTTGATCAATATGGAAACGCAGTCCATTTGGGCGAGAGAGATTGCTCTATACAAAGAAACAATCAGAAAGTTTGGGAAGAAGCCCCCAGCTTAGTATTATCTCCAGAGTTCAGAGACAAGTTCGGAAGGAAAATAGCAAAAGCAATTTCCGAAATGGGATACGTTGGCGTTGGTACTTTGGAGTTTCTGTACGAAAACGGGCAACTATACTTTATCGAGATGAACACTCGCATACAAGTTGAGCACCCTATAACTGAAATGATTACGGGGATCGATATCGTACGTGAACAGATATTGATAGCAGATGGTCAGAAATTATCCTTTACACAGGATGACGTAACATTTACTGGTCATGCAATTGAATGCAGGATTAACGCGGAAAATCCGAATACTTATATTCCTTCAGCAGGAACAGTGGCGAAATATCACTGTCCTGGAGGTCCTGGAGTAAGGGTAGACAGTTTTATTTATGAAGGCTATAAAATTCCGCCGTATTATGATAGTTTGATTGCAAAGCTGATTATTCATGGAAAGGATCGTCAGCAGTGTTTGGCGAGGCTACGCAGAGCTTTAGATGAATATGTTATTAGTGGGATCGAGACATTGATTCCGCTGCATTTGCGTCTCGCTAACAATCCGGATGTTATAGAAGGTAACTTTAACATACATTTCTTGGAACAGTTTTTTGGAGATAAAAAAACACAGTAAATTCATTATTTTTCAGTTTGTTATATCTTTGATATTTTAATTGCTTTTTATAGTTTTGATCGTAAAAAGTCGATACTTTTGTTTACAGTCGTTTATTAATCGTATATACTGCCATCAGTGGTTGTTTTGGCCATATGATAAGTTTTTGTTCTGCGAAAGTTGAACTAATTTGTTTTCGCGGATTTAATTGGATGGAATGTTTGAAAGGTTATCATGCCTGGTTTGGAAGTGAATTTTTTTAGAATATTGTTTCGGTCGGATGGAATTGCACAGTCTGTGCCAACGACAAACAACTTATACTACAAGCAAAAACTTTTGAATATTCCTACTCATAGTCATGGAGAAGAATATGTCAAAAAATATGTTGATAGATTCGGCGCACGCTGAAGAAATCAGGATTGCCGTTGTTGATGATGGGAAATTAGATAAGTTTGATTTTGAAACTCGTTCGAAAGTCCGGGTTAAGGGAAATATATATTTAGCAAAAGTCATTCGTGTAGAACCATCTTTGCAGGCAGCTTTTGTTGATTACGGAGGAAACCGTCACGGCTTTTTGAGTTTCAGTGAAATTCACTATGACTATTTTCAAATTCCCGTAAATGATCGCCAAGAGTTAGAAGATCATCTGCAAAATGCCATTGCAGCTCACGTCGAAGAAACCGGACAAGCGGCAGAAGAGATGGATCCAAGAGAAATTTCGAGGCTTCGTTATCAGTTTTATCGTCGATACAAAATTCAGGAAGTTATCAAAAAAAGACAAATAATGCTCGTTCAGGTAACAAAAGAAGAAAGAGGAAATAAAGGAGCAGCTCTCACTACATACATTTCTTTGGCAGGAAGATATTGCGTACTTATGCCGAACACATCAAAAGGCAGTGGCGTTTCCAGGAAGATTACCAATCGAAATGATCGAGAAAAGTTAAAAAAAATTGTCTCGGAATTACACATAGAAAACGGAAGTGCTGTTATACGCACTGCGGGAATAGGACATACAAAAACAGAAATCAAGAAGGATTTTTCTTATCTTAAAAATGTTTGGAATGAAATTCGTGAAACTACACTGAAATCTTCCGCTCCATGCTTGATTCATGAAGAGGCAGGGATTATTAAAAGATCTCTACGCGACATGTATTCAAAAGAAATTGATTCTGTCGTGGTGGAAGGAGAAAAAGGTTATAAAACCGCAAAAAGTTTCATAAAGAAATTAATGCCTAGTCACTCCAGGAAAGTTAAATTATACAACGACAAAAACGTTCCTTTGTTCAGCAAATATAAATTAAATGAGCAAATAAACCAGATTTACTCGACAAGGGTTGATCTACCTTCGGGGGGATATCTGGTTATCAACAATACCGAAGCATTGATTGCCATTGATGTTAACTCCGGAAGATCCACCAGAGAAAGGAATATCGCGGGAACTGCTTTGAAAACAAACTTAGAGGCAGCACAAGAAATTGCCCGTCAGTGTCGTCTGAGAGATTTAGCCGGTTTGATAGTAATCGACTTTATTGATATGGAGGAAAAGAGGAACAACGTTCAGGTTGAAAGATGCATGCGCGAATCGTTGAAAAACGATAAAGCCAAAATTCAGGTAGGAACCATAAGTAATTTTGGATTAATGGAACTGTCTCGCCAGAGACTTCGCTCTAGTATCGCTGATGCTAATATGATCGTATGTCCTCACTGCAAGGGAACTGGCTTTATGTGGTCCGAAGAATCCATGGCTGTTCAGGTGTTAAGAAAAATCGAAGAAGCATGTATAACCTCCGAGTTTAAGGAGATTATTGTCACTCTTTCCCCTGTCATTGCCCTATATATTTTGAACAATAAACGGTCTTTTATTTCCGCAATTGAATCTCGAGGAAGTTTGAAGATTACTTTCAACATTGATCATCATATTGCAACGAATGACTTCAAAATTGAGCAAATTTTTAAGCCTCTTCCAATAATATCGGAGGACGAAGAATCCGAAACGGAAGAAAAAAAGGAAACAGCAGCAAGGGATTCGGGTAAAAAAGCAGCAAAAGGCAAAGCTGAGCGCAAAGAGGAAGCAGCTCAGGAGGTTCCCGAAGCGAAATCCGAAACGAAATCTGCTCCAAAAAAGAGAAAGAGTTATAGATCTCGTTCAAATGCTAAAAAAGATGAGAATGATCAAAAAGAAGATTTTTCTTCAAAGCAAGTCGAACAGAAATCGGATTCTGAGAATACTTCAGAACCGGAGTCGTCAAATGAGTCGGCGCAGACAACTCAGAAAATTGCGAAACGTCCAAATACGCGAGGAAGAAAAAAATCACTCAAAGCTGATGTTGATAGTTCTGCTAAAACGTCGGAGAAAAGCTCTGAAAAAGTTGAAATAGAGATCGTGGAGCCGGAAATTACTACTCCGGCAGATTCCCTCACAGAGAATCTGGAAAATTCTCAACAGGATTCTGAGATCCCTGAATTGAAAGAGGGAAAGATTGATTTTCAAGCAAAAATAGAGGTAAGTAAATACCAGAGAGAAATTGTTTCCAAGGTTATGCGATCTTATCAAAAAGGAGAGTTGAGAAATACCAATATTTCTCAGAATACCGGAAAAAAGAAAAAAAACGGATGGTGGCAGAAACTTTTAAAAAAGCCGGAAAGTAAGCCGTTGGAGAACTCATGAGCGTAAAAGTCAGGTTTGCCCCCTCTCCTACTGGTTTATTGCACGTTGGGAATATTAGAATTGCGATCTTGAATTATCTGTTTGCGAAACATAAAGGAGGGAAGTTTGTTCTTCGCATTGATGATACAGACAAGGATCGCTCTACCATCGAGTCCGAAAATCTAATCTTGGAAGATTTGAAGTGGTTGGGTATTAAATGGGATGAGTTCTATAAACAGTCCAATCATTTTTCAAAATATCGTGAAGCACTGGAGTATTTAAAATCCATTGGAAGAGTTTATCTGTGCTATGAAACAAAAGACGAACTCTCTCTGAAAAGGAAAATTCAGGCATCTCAGGGAATACCTCCGGTTTATGATCGAGCATCCTTACAATTATCTGACGAAGAAAAAGCAGATCTGGAAAAAAAAGGCGTTCAAAAATATTGGCGATTTAAATTAAACGATACCGAAACAGTAGAATGGATAGATTTGGTTCATGGGAAAATCTCCATTTCGTTAAATAGTGTCAGTGATCCGATAATAATTAAGCCGGATGGATCTTATGTTTATACATTTGCTTCCGTCGTTGATGATGTAAATATCGGGATTACCCATATCATCCGCGGGGATGATCACGTAACCAACACTGCAGCACAAATCGATATATTTCAAGCGCTCTCCGGAGGTATCCCGCAATTTGCTCATATTCCTCTGCTGTCTTCCATTGATGGACAAGATGTATCCAAAAGGACAAGTTCCTCGTTAAGTATGGTCAATCTGCGCAATGCCGGTATGGAACCGCAGGCGATTATCAATGTGTTGTCGTCTCTGGGAACTTCAAATAACGTAGATTACAGAAATTCGCTTGAAGATTTAATCCATAGCTTTTCTTTTGAAAAAATGAGTTTATCTTCTCCAAAATTCAATGTTAGAGATGTGGAACTTCTGACGAAAAAAATTGTCGCGGAAAAGTCTTTTTGTGAAGTAAAATTAGGAGTTTCGGAAACTATCTCTGAAGAATTTTGGGAAACGATTAAAGGAAATATAGATACCTTGAAAGAGGTTGACTTTTGGTATGAAATTTTCTACAAGGATATACCTCCTTGCTTCGAAAAAGTAGATCAGGGTTATTTATGCCAAATGAGAGAGAGTCTTTCGCCTGAAATCGATTTTGATACTTGGATTTCGCAACTAAAGAAAGTTTCTGGAAGAAAAAGTAGAGATTTGTTTCATCCGATCCGCATGGTTCTAACAAATCAGGAAAAAGGACCGGAGTTAAGGAAGATTTTCGATCTGTTGGGATATGAAAAAATAAAAAACAGAATAGAGAGAAATATACGATGAATTCATTACATTTGTACAATTCTCTGACTAACAAGTTAGAGAAATTCGAGCCTATTGATCCAAATAATGTTCGCATGTATGTTTGTGGTCCAACAGTTTATTCGAGTCCGCATATCGGAAATGCCAGACCTCTTGTTGTGTTTGATGTATTATTTCGCCTTCTAAGAGAAATTTACAGCAACGTAACCTACGTGCGGAATCTTACTGACGTCGATGACAAGATCAATAAGCGAGCTTTCGAAAGAAAAATTTCGATAAAAGAATTAACTGATGAAGTCATTGCCGAATTTCACAAGAGCACTAATCAGTTAAATGTACTTCCTCCGACTCATGAACCTCGTGCAACTTTTCACATAAATGAGATGCTGGATATTATAAGTTTACTCATAAAAAATGAATTTGCTTACGTTGCTGAAGGTCATGTTTTATTTCGCGTAAAAAAACTCAGTAATTACGGTCAACTCTCGAAGAGGACCGTTGAAGACATGATTCCAGGAAGTCGTGTTGAAGTGGCTCCTTATAAAGAAGATCCGCTTGATTTCGTTTTGTGGAAACCGTCAAGAGAAAACGAGCCAAGTTGGGATAGCCCTTTCGGTAAAGGTCGTCCGGGATGGCATATTGAGTGCTCGGCGATGAGTTCAAAGTATTTGGGAAAACAGTTTGATATTCACGCCGGAGGTCAAGATTTAATTTTTCCGCATCACGAAAATGAGATAGCGCAAAATTTCGGAGCTTTCGGAAGCCTTATGGCTAATTATTGGGTCCATAATGGACTTTTGTCGGTCGACAATCAAAAGATGTCCAAATCACTCGGAAATATAATTTCGCTAGATGAAATTCTGCAAAAATATGACGGAGAAATCATTCGTTACATATTGCTGTCGACACATTATCAAAAAACGCTGAATTGGACGGATCAAGTCATAAATCAAGCAAAGTCTGCACTCAATAGGTTGTACGGAGCATTGAGTTCTGCGACAGAAATTTATGACGATGTTGACCTCGAAAGCAAAGTTGTGGTCGCGCTCTGCAATAATCTGAATACTCCTCTTGCTTTGCACCAACTAATGGAAATTACCAACGAAATTTATAAAGAAGATAATCAAATAAAAAAGAATAAACTTTGCTCTTTCTTGAAGAAAGAAGCAAAAATTTTAGGGCTGCTTTCTCGGACGAATTGGTTCAAAAGGGATGCTAAGTTATCAGAAGACGAAATTATCAGTTTGCTTAGGGAAAGAACCAAAGCGAAATCTGAGAAAAATTTTCAAAAAGCAGACGAAATTCGTAACTATCTGCTCAAAAATAAGATAAAAATTGAGGATACAAAGGACGGTCCCATATGGAAGGTCGCTTCGGATTAACCTCAACACGTTACACGAAACACAATAAAACTATCTAGAGTTGCAAATTCATTCGCCTTGTAGTAGATATAAAATAAGGGTGGTGTACTTCTTAAGTTAGACTACATTTTCGAAAGGACAGATCTCCCTCGTCTTTGAAGCGATCCACCCGAGTTGTTTTGGTTCTGTGTAGTCACGAGGTCGTGTGGTTTTTGTGTTAGATGTTAAGAAAAAGAGGAGGTTATGAAAAAATTTTTGTTAGGCGTTTGTACTGCTGTGGCTTTCTGGATAAATGATGCGGGAGCGATGAATGTTAAAACAGAGGATGGACGGGACATATCAGTTAGCGAATTTGAATCAGCAGATAGTCAATTTGTGATGATCTCCAGATGGGAATTAGGAAATAAATATTACATGGGCGGATGTAGATACTTGTATATTGATTATAGAGGTACAAAAGAAAAGTTTGACCGAGAAAAGTCCAAAGCTGATATTACAAGAGAAATGGAGGACTTACTTTATACATTGCCAAAATGTATCGGAAGGTCTGACAATTTAACAGTGCTGGATGTGCACGACTCCGTTTGTAATGAGGTGTCCTCGTATTCGCGGGGAATACATTTGAAATCTCTGCCGGACTCTATTGGAAATTTGAAGAATTTGCGAATTTTGGATTTGTCCAACAATTACCTAACAACTTTGCCGGAATCCATCGGTAATTTAAAAAATCTGGAAGAGTTGAATCTTTCTAATAATTACGGGTTTTCAAAATTGCCAGAGTCTATAGGAAATTTAAAAAATCTGAGGACATTAAAGCTCAAGAGAAC
>DGIE01000103.1 GCA_002393025.1 Holosporaceae bacterium UBA3830
AAAGTTAACATTCTATTAATTTAACTTTTTGTTAACCTTTTGCGCGCGACATGCCCTCTGGCCCGCCCTGGGTAAAATATCATAAAAAAGTTAAAAACCGTTGAATTAACTTTTCGTTAACCTTTAATACACGACGTGCCCTCTGGCCCGCCCTGGATAAAATAGCACAGAAAGGTTAAAAAACGCTGAATTAACTATTCGTTAACTTTTGTGTGCTTTTGATATGCGATTGTCTATATCACGAAAACTCTTTTACACGGGCAAGTTGCATATAAAATTTATTATATTTGTCGCTCAGGTTAACTTCATAGGGACTTTCAAGAATGAGATAATTTTTCAAAATCTCCTCTATTTTTTCAAGAACATTATCGCAAATTAATGTCGTATCTTCCCTTGTCTTAGAGACATATACTATACGTTTTTCCCTTGGTTTCATCTGCCAAAAACTCATAGATTCAACATTGGTTTTTCCTAATTTAAAACCATTTTTTTCAGCAATCAAAGTTTCAACCGGTAGCTGAATTTTTTCTCCGTCCTTCACTTTTTTTAAGCTGGGTATTTCTCCGGTTTTATAATCAATAACAGAAATATTTCCGTTAGAATCAAGTTCAAGACGATCCGCCTTCGAAGCTATATTGACCGAAACATTTTTATCTCCATGAAAAATTTTCAGATTTATTTTTCCTTCAATTTCAGAAAAATTTTTCGCATGACTATTAAAATTATCTATAAAAAATTTCAAAATCGAATCAACATTGAAATACCAAAGTCCTAAATGTTCCGAATTCACGAACTTTTCCCTGCAAACTTTCTCAAATAAATACCTTAGAGTGGAAAATTTGTTATTACGAATGCGTTTTTTCGCAAAATCATCAAAAATTTTGTGTATCAAATTTCCTTTTAAATTTTTTCTTGAATTAACCGGATCAAACTGCTTCAAACGCAAGATTTTCTTTGCATAATAAACATAAGGATTGCTGATCAACAAATCTAAATCCGAAACCCAAAAGGTTGTGGGACGAAAATCCATCGCCGGAGACGGAGCGCAAAAACGGAGTGGCGAAAATTTTGATGGAGATTTTATTTTTTTGATCAATTTTTCGAGGATAACATTTTGTTTTAATTCACAATTTTTTAATCGGCTGTAACATTGTGTCTGCTCGCCGTTTTCTGTAAGAGGTCGAGTCACGATAACGTTTTGCTTGTTAATCAATTTTTCCCAGACACATGAATAAAATCTGTTACGCTCGTCAACGGTGTTAATTTCCAGTTGACGCAGCATAGAATCACTCATCCAAAAATCGCTGGAACCGGAGGATTGCCATGAATTTTCGTTCGCTCCGCAAATGACAATCACATCCGCATCAATAAGCTGCGATTCAAGTATTCCTAAAATCACTACTCCTTCAGTGTAATTGGTATTTTTACGCAAAGAATTATTCAAAAAATGATTCTTCAAAAAAATACAAAATTCAGAAAGAGAAATATTTGCAAAATCCTGCTGTTGCAAAATTTCTGTAAATTCCTCGGACAAAGAACTATCTACTAGATTTATAAAATCTGAAAAATATTTCAACCAAAAATTAAAATCAGCTCTTTCCGGAAATTTTGAAAAATTCCTTAAGCGACCGACAAATTCCGAAAGAATTTCAGGAAACAATTGTGTCACACGTTTCTCGGATTTGTCGGAAATGCACATGCGATCAAAAAGTCCGACCAAATTAGAGACATCGGATGTCTCGTCGCAAATGTCTTCTGAAAATTTTTTCTTGTCAGATTCAACGAGAAAAGGTGTTCGAGCACCTTCACCGTAGTTTCTATCATGGGAAAGCTTTTTCGCACTCTCAGAGGCTTTAAATTCGGTTTTAGAAAAATCTGTCTCTTTTTCGGGCCAAAATAATGAAAAAGTTTGAAAGAAATTTTGAGGATAATCTTCTTTTTTTCGCAAAAAATCCTCTAGATCAAAGACGTAATTTTTTATGGAATTGTTAAATTTCATTAGGTTAATGACGTCAGCATTTTGGAACCCGTGTTCGATCACCGAAATAATTTGAGAAACTATCTGCCCAAACAAAGTACGATGCAGAGCCACTCCTGAAGAGTCATCCGCGATTATATTCCACTTCAGCAGTTCTGTTTTAATTTTTTGGGTCAGCGCAAGATTGGAAGAAACGATCAAAACCGAACTGTTCTCCGCTAACTTTTCTCTCGTAATTAAAGCAACCGCAAGCGCTTCATCAGAGAGATTTGCCAACTCAAGAATTTTTCTATCCGTGGGAAAATTCTGCTTTCTCGGTTGGTTCACAATTTCCAGCTGATCCCATCTCTCTCTGAATAGTTCGCTTATTTTCTTAAAGTTATCCCCAAATTTGTTTTCCAGTCCGCTGACCACAATAAATCCGAAATCTAAAGCCTGAAAATACAAGCGCCTGTTGTAAAAATTGTCTTCCAACAAACCTGCAACAACAATTTTCTCACGGGCACTTGATGAAAAAAAGTCATCTATTTTTGTTTCAAGACTGTCTTTAAGTTCTGAAATTTCCGAATTTTCTAAAACTTGATCTAAAATCAGCAGAGTATTTTTCCAGTTTTCGTTAAATTTTTCGGGAATCATTAGTTTTCGGTAGTCTGCGCGATTAAAAATCAAATTTCGGATTAATGTGGCGAGGCTCTCAGACAAATCGAACAATGTACTGAACGGTATGGAACATGTATTGTCTCGCAAAAACTTCAATAAAATAAATCTGATATCGGGAAAATTTAAAAAATCAGAAATCGAAATTATCTCAGGAGCAACACAATTAAATTTGGAAATTTCGCGTTTAAACGCGCGGCAACTTCGATTATTCGGCAGAAAAACTTTCGTTACTCCCTTTTCCGCCGAGATAATCTGAGCCAATTCTTGAAAAAAATTGCATTCCAATGGAATATTATAAATCTTCGACATTTTCTATATTATATACTACAACGATACGTCCTGATTCATCTGTTACACTGTTAAAAATTTTGTAATCAAATCGAAAAATCTTCGAAGCGTCTTTTATTTCCTGCTCGACTTTTTTTCCCTTCAGGAATACTCCGTAGTTTGAATATTTTTTCGCGAATCCAATCAGCACTTTCAATTCCGCAAACCCTCTGGCGGTAACGGTATCAAAATTGCCTTCAACGTTTTCGATGCGATCCGAGATAATTTCGACTTTTGTTGAGGTTTGGCGGGCGACTTCTGACAAAAACGTCATTTTTCGTTGATCCGAATCCACGCAGGTAACATTAAAATTCTCATTAATACCGAATTGTTTCAAAAATTCGATTTCATTACTGACAATGGCAAGCACCATCCCCGGAAATCCTCCGCCAGAGCCTATATCCAAAACAGTTCTACCTTTCAAAAACGGAATGATTTGCAAACTGTCTTCCATATGCCTGATCCAGATATTCTTTAATGTTCCACGTGAAACCAAATTAACAGCACGCTGCCACTTTATAAGAAGATCTTTGTAAATTTTTAAATTGTTTTGAATTCGATTCGGAAAATGTTCCACGTGAAACAGATCTCGACAACCTAAAAATTGTTCCACGTGAAACATCATAAATTACTGATGACTCTTAATCCAGTCGGTAAGACGGGCTTTTGAGGCAGCACCGACGTTCTCTGCCACTTTTTCCCCATTCTTAAATACCATCACGGTCGGGATGCTCATTATCTCGTACTTTGCCGCAATATTCGGAGATTCGTCAATATTAACTTGCATAATTTCGATCCCCAACTGCTTTTCGATCGACTCCAAAAAAGGGCCAATCATGCGACACGGACCGCACCAATCGGCAGAAAAGTCTACAATCGCAAAATCTTTGTCCAAAACATCTGCCTGAAAATTCTCTTCATTTGTCTTTAACATTTCTACCCCCTCTTATTTTATCCTATCCACTCTTACACCACAATCAGCAAGCTTCTTCTCGGCAAAACAATAACCTCTGTCCAAATGGTACACTCTGTCAACAACAGTATCCCCCTCAGCAGCGAGTCCCGCCAAAACCAAACTGAATGATGCTCTTAGATCCGTTGCCATCACAGGAGCTCCGACCAAATGATCTACCCCATGAACCGTTGCTTGCGATCCGGAAACCGAAATATTCGCCCCCATACGAGCTAACTCCGCAACGTGCATAAATCGGTTCTCCCAAACTGTCTCATCAATGACGGATCTTCCACTTGCTAAACAAAGCAAAGCCATGGTCTGCGCCTGCAAATCTGTCGGAAAGTCAGGAAAAGGAGCAGTCCGGAAATCAATCGGACGAATCTCTCCTGCGTATTTTGCACGAAGACCATTTGGAATATCCTCAAATATCAACGAACATTCTTCCATTTTTTCAATAAAAGTCGGCAGCAATTTTCTAAAGTCCCCTCCGATCAAATCCACTTGACCTTTAGTAATTGCCGCTGCTATGGCATAGGTTCCCGCCTCGATACGATCTACCAGCACAGAGTGTTCGGCACGATGCAACCTGGGAACCCCTACTACCCTGATCTCCGACGTACCTTGCCCTTCAATTTTTGCACCCATTTTAATTAAACAGTTTGCAAGATCAACAATCTCAGGTTCTCGCGCTGCATTTTTCAAGACGGTCTCTCCGTCAGCCATTACAGCGGCCATCAGCAGATTTTCTGTTCCGGTCACGGTTGAAATCGGGAATTCAAATTCCGCCCCCTTCAATCCGGATTTTGCCTCGGCATAAACGTACCCATCCCTGAGATCAACCTGCGCACCCATCGCCTTCAATCCCTTCAGATGCAAATCAATCGGACGCACGCCAATTGCACACCCTCCCGGCAGTGAAACACTGCAATGACCGTATCTTGCCAACAATGGTCCCAGTACCAAAATGGAGGCTCTCATTTTTTTCACTATTGCATAAGGTGCTGTAAAATTATTAATTGAATCCGTTTTGCAAATCACCGTTTCGGAGTAATCTTTGTTCGAACTTACACTACATTCAACACCAAGAGTTTCCAGCAAGGACAGCATAGTAGATACATCTGAAAGGGGCGGCACATTTCTCAGAGTTAAGCCTTCTTCAGACAAAATTGACGCCGTCAAAAGCGGCAAAGCGGAATTTTTCGCTCCCGAAATTTGAACACTACCGTTAACTCGCTGACCTCCGTAAACTCGGATTTTTTCCATCAGTTCGCTCCAAAATACGAGAAGAGAGTACCATATAAAATCTCGAGTTTTCAAGGAAGGAAACAAATATTATTAAAGTTTTCAGAAAAATTATAACAAGAGGCTGAAACTTGTACTCTCAAACTTACAGCCAAATATTTTACAAAAATTCAAAAATAACAAATTTGATTTGTATTTCTTAAATCAGTTCAAAATTTTCCCTTCAAAAAATACTACAATTTTGCTTTTCTTTGAGCCTTTCGCAACAACAAAAAACTACTTACAGCTTCCCTTTTTGCTCTTTCTATATTTTTTTCCGACTCCTTCACTTGATGTTCCAAAAATTGAAGTTCTCGTCGACATCTTTCGATATTCATCCCCAGAGCCATTGCTTGAGCGCGAGTATGATTTCGGGATTGGCGCCATATGAGCACATTTCTCACCGAAGACAAGAACAAACAGCGAGCTTTAGTCACTTCTTCTCCCTCGTGATGTAACGAAGTACCCTGCCGAGCTATCTCCCCGCGACATAAGTTGAGAAGTTGCTCCGCAGCAATGGTCTCTTCGGTCGCTTCATTACTTCCCCCCCTAAACAATTGTTCTTGAGATCTTGAAAAAATAACCTTACTTTTTCTTCGTGAGTTTTTGTTCACAGGATACAAGCAAGGCTTGCTCGCATTATCCGTATATTCTCGAGGATCCACAGCCTCGGACACATCTGAAAAAACACCGGCAATTACACATCCCGCAATGAATAATTTAAATCTCATTATTTTCTCCCTCTTCTGAGATGTCAGAGATACAGTCACCTTTCATTGTTCCTGCCATACTTACCAATGACTCATACAGTCCAGAGCAACAAGACGTCAGCAACAACAAAACGGTTCAAAATCCCGTTGGCGAGGATGATATCATACGAAGAAGATATTGGTAAAGTAAATACTTTAAATTGTAAGCATTTGTGCCGCATTTTTCACTGATATAGACAATCGCATATCAAAAGCACACAAAAAGTTAGAATTACTTTGATTTTTCAGTAGATTAGTGAATTTTTAACTTGCACACTGTTGTGAGGATGTTTTTTTGACTTGTACAATTTTATCTTGAATATTTTTTTTGCACAATTTATAAAAAAAAATTTACAAATAATTAATTTTGGTATATCCTGATGAAACATTTGAGAGGAGTTAAAGTAATGAAAAAACGAACGAAAATGCTGGTCCTTGGTTTGATTTTGATGTCGACGTATGTTGGGGGTGTTGTGGCAATGCCTAACGATACACACAAAGGACAAAGTGAAGGAAGTTTATCGGATGTTTCAGACGCAAGCTTTGCTGATCCCTACGATTCTGAGATTGAGATATGGGTTGAAACTTTACCTACCGATAGCGACAGCGATTCAGATGATTCCTCCTATTCCAGTACTGGCAGCGATAGCGATTCGGATGTTTCCCAAAACTCTGGGATCGTAAATCAAATGTCGGGTTTCTACGGTCTCACAACAAATACCAAGACGTATAATAAATTTTTGCTATTGTTGAATGACTCGGAAAAGATCAATTTGAAAAATCCGCGTGGAGATACCCCGTTGATATCGGTTTTGAAGTCTAATATCTCCCTTGAGTACATGGAGGCTCCGGTAAATTTGTTGATAAAAGGAGGGGCAGACACGAATATTTCAGACAGTGAAGGGAATACTCCGTTATTTTTTGTAAAAAATAAAAATTTAGCTGACATTTTAGTCAAAGGGGGAGCGAATATTCGAGCAGAAAATTCAAGAAGAGAAACTCCTTTGTTGCGCGCTACTCAGCTTGGTAACTTGGAAGTTGTTCAGTTTTTATTGAATCTTAAGTCCGAGAATGACTCGCGTTTTAATATTTCACAAGCAGAAATTAACCATGCGTGTGCATCCGCGAAGCTATTTAAAAAAGATGAAGTTTTTAACTGGTTGTTGAATAACACAGAGGTTGATAAAGAACAAGTAAATAAAATTGTTGAAAATGTTCAACAAAGTCTTAAGAAGAAGCTGCAATCTCAGCAATCAGCCAGAAATAATCCTAATACTGGAGATAGTTGGATTTCGAAACTTTACGGTTTTTGTCAACGAAATGACACTAAAGTTTACCTTGCAGAGCTTAACTTTGAGTATCCTTTAGAGAACCAGCTGTTTAACTGTAGAGTGATTATTAAGAACCCATACTTTAATAAAACTTACTATAATGAGAATTTTTTCTGCAAGACAAAGAAAGAGGCTAAGACAAAAATTGCTGAGGTTGTGTTAAAGGATTTAGAATCAAACAAAGATCTGATCGGAGAGCCAGAAAAAAAGACGTTTCATTATCAGAATAAGTTAATTGAGCTTTTAGGTTCAAAAGGAGTGCAACCTCAGGACATTATATTTGAATACGCCATTAACAATGACGACGGTACTTACAATTGTAAAATAAATATGCCTAGGTTCAACAAAGTATATGACGCCAAGCAAAGGTGCAGAAGTAAAAAGATGTCTAAAGAAGCAGTCTGTAAGTATGTGTATGAAGAACTTTTAAAAGAGGAGAACTTGCAAAAGAATAATAGTTCGATTTAGTGGATTTGAGATGAAGGGGTGTCCCTTCATCTTTCTGTCTCATGTTAGTATCTTCGTTTGCTGGATTCTGTCGTCATAAGATATTCCCCAAACAGCCAGGCATCTGATCTGAACAGCATTGAGAAAAGAAGACAAATTTTTGCAATATAGCGATTCTCCTATCAAAAGAGGAAGTTAACAGTTTGTTAATTTTTTATTTTGCAAAGCCCCACGTGCCCACCCGTTGGTAAAATAGCACAAAATGGTTAAAAAATTCTTAATTTACCATCGATTCTGCCGGGGCTGTGGTAAGATAGTCGCACTTTAGTCTTTTTTGTATAAGCTTCGAGCTTAACTTTTTGCGTGCTTTTGATAAGCGATTGTCTATAAACCACAAGAATCCTACAGCTCTTTTAAGATTTCTTCTAACAAAATTCGTAATTTACTTTTTTCATTGTCTGATAATCGAGCTATCGCTTTTTTTTGTACAGAAAATTCTCCTGCTTTAAGAGAAACTCTCATCACTGATGAAGATCTCTGCGATTTTGTTTCTTTCTTTTTTAATAATTTCAAAGGATCTTTCGATTTTTGTAAAATTCTTATCGTATCACGATCTCGAATATTGTGCCGTATGATGTATTTTAGAACTTCCTCAGATAAATCTAATATCCTTAAAGTTTCATACCCCGATGTTCGACTAATCCCTAGATCATGTCGTCACAAAAGTTTGATATATTAAAAATGAAAAAGTAGTTAATGTAGGAGCAAAATGGAAGACATACACAGACATGATATATCAGATGAATTTTGGAGCAAATTAGAGCCGTTACTACCGGGAAGAGAAGGCAGCTGGGGAGGCGGCACAAGACAACCGTAGGTTTATAAATGCAGTGTTTAGGATTTTGCGAACCGGGGCGCCGTGGAGAGACCTGCTGGCATCGTACAGAGGCTGGAAGAACACGCATCGCAGGTTTTGTTGATGGCGCGACAAAGGCATCTAGGAGAAGCTAATGAGACAACTTATAAGCGAACATGAGCTGGAATGGATCATGATCGACGCGAGCTACGTCAAAGCGCACATGCACGCTTGTGGAGCGATAGGAGGAAACCAGGGAATCGCCCGCACAA
>DGIE01000020.1 GCA_002393025.1 Holosporaceae bacterium UBA3830
GTTAACAAACAGTTAAATTAACAAACGGTTAACTTTCTCTTTTGATAGGAGAATCGCTATAATATAGAGGAAGAATAGAAAAACAATCCTTTACATTGATGATTATTAAGAGTACCTCCCCTCAATCGGCGCTCTTCGGAGCGTTTTTTGCGTTTAAGGTATAGCAATTGTCGATTATAGCAAACTTCGTTTTGCTTAAATATTTCTCGACAAAATTGTCTGTTGTAAATTAATTTGTCGTATGTTACTAATCTCTACAGGTGGTTTTTGCAGTTTTGTGTCGAAAAATTGAGAGGTTTTTGTAGATTAGATAATCTGCAGGGCGATGCTGGGGTGGTTGGTCAGCATCGATTAGGTTGTGTATCTGCATAGTGCAGATACTGTTTTTTTAGTACAAGGAGTTAAAATGAAACTTAATATGAAAACTTGGTGCTCAGTTGGGGCATTGTTGTTGTGTTCGGAGAGTGCGTTGGCGATGAAAGAGGTTAGCAATGAAAATAGATCAGCGCATCCGACAGTTGTTCAATTAAAAGAAAACACAGGGAGCGTGAAGATAATGGTTCATCCTTCGATAGCAGATTGATTGGCGTTTCTGGTATCTAATTATAACATACACGGCGTAGACGAGGATACGTTATCTTCGATAGAAGATATAGTTAAATACTATGATGTTTTGACACTGTATTATGAGCTAATGGGATCGGACAAGCTACAACGTTTCTCTAGGGAAAGAAAAATTTATCAAAACCTGTTAGATAGGTTTAAGGATGCAAAGCGTCAGAGAATTGCTGAAGCTCAGGAAGCTAAAGCTGAAGCCGAGCGTCTGAGGATTATTGATAAGCCAATAGAATCAGTGGCTCAAATGTTTAAAGAGGCTGAAAATGAGGCATCCATTGATGAGTCAATAGAATCAGCAGTTCAGATGTTTGATAATGCAGAGATCGAAGCAGCTAGAACAGCATCTCAGGCTGTTGTTAATCAGTCGTCTTACTTCAAATTTGGACAGTTTTTTAAATCGATGTGGTCTAAGTTTACGGAATCCAAATTAGGTCAAATGTTTAATTTTGTAAAATCGTACTTTTTTCAAAATTAAACAGTTAGTTGAATTTTTCGATTATACTAGGGCGCCTTACTGATCGCCCTGTTTTCCTTTTCCAATAAATTTCCGTCAATATATCCCGAAAACCTGTTGAGCTTCAGTTTCCGAAGAGTGAGTTTCCCCATCGGTTGCGTTTTTCAGAGGATTTTCCAGGACAGTTTCGTTGATATCTTCGTCTTGCTTGAACGCCTCTGTGATGGTGATATCTCCGCAAGGCGCGCCGCCTGTTTTGGCATCAATCTTGCGCAATTTAATGCCTTTCGGAACTCTAAATGGTTTTGCAGTCAGATATTTTTTTGCGTGCTGCAGGAAATCGATAAAAATCGGCAAAGCAGTGTTGGATCCGCTTGCGTTTTTTCCCAACGACTTTGTGTGATCATCGAACCCAACAAAAACTCCGATTGCGATATCCGGGGTGTATCCGATAAACCAAGTGTCTTTGCTGTCATTGCTGGTTCCTGTTTTTCCTGCCATTGGAAAATTCAGAAAGCGAGCTGATGCCCCTGATCCGCGCTGCATAACTCCTTCCAGAAGTGATGTAATTTGGTAAACACTTTGCTCATTTAAAATTTGCGGGCGAATATCATTCAATTTTGGAGGATACTCGCTATCATCTTCATATTGGGCTTCTCGAGTATCCGACTTAAATAGCGGTTTTCCGTTTTTATCTGAAATATAATCAATCATTGTCGGAGAAATTCTTTTTCCTCCGTTTGCAAGCATTGCATAAGCAGTTGTCAGATTCAGGAGAGTAGTTTCTCCTGCGCCAAGAGCGTAAGAAAAATATCTCGGCATATGCTCGAAGATTCCCAACTCTTCGGCAATTTTCGCAATTTTGCCCATTCCGACCTCCTTTGCAAGCCGAATTGTCGAAGTATTTACAGATCGCTCAAGGGATTGGCGCAGGGTAATTTTATCCAGAATAGCGCCCTTGTAATTTTTTGGTTTCCAAACTCCGAAACCTTCTCCGAGATCAATTTCCACGGGGCTGGCATCAAGCATTGTGTTTGGAGCAAATCCGTTTTCCAATCCTGCAAGATAAACAAAAGGTTTGAAAGAAGATCCGATCTGCCTCTTTGCCTGAGTTGCACGATTAAATTCACTTTGAGCAAAGGAATATCCTCCCTGCATAGCTAAAATTCGTCCATTGTGAACATCAATTACGACAATAGCCCCCTGAACTTTCGGCAGTTGTCTTATTTTGTAGTAATTTCGATTCTTTTCGACAAAAATAACATCTCCGTTCTGAATTTTTTTAGCCCATTTCAGATCTGCTGGATTAATTTTTCCGAAATGACCGTCATCCAACAAAATTTTGCCGTCTTTATGCAACAAAACAGCTTTGGTGAAATCCTCCGAGCCCTTCGGATGTTTAAATTCTCTTAGCTTTTTTAAAATCTCATTATGAGAAACCGAAGCATCGATATTTGTAAGCGGGCCTTTCCAAGAGAATCGTCGGTCTGCAATTTCCAGTCCTCTGCGAAGAGCATTATAGGCGCATTTTTGCAGCTTCGGATTCAGAGTTGTGCGGACAATTATGCCTTCCTTGTTCAAACTTTCAAACGGATATTTATTGATGAGGTATTTACGCAGCTCTTCCGAAAAATATTCCGCAGTATTTTCTTCCGCATTTTGCGAAACCATTGTCAGATCTTCCTTGATCGCCGAGTCGTGCTCTTCCTGAGTTATAAATCCATTGGCCAAAAGTCGGGAAATCGCCCAGTTCCTGCGGATTAACGCTTTCTTTTTATGCTTAACCGGATGGTAATTGTTTGCTCCTTTCGCCAGACTTGCGAGATAGGCGCACTCTCCGATAGTTAACTCGTTTAGCGTTTTGTCGAAATAAGTTTTCGCTGCGGTAGCAACTCCATAAGTTCCCAATCCCAAATATATTTGATTGAGATAAAGTTCCAAAATCTGTTTTTTTGTCAGTGCCTGCTCGATTCTGTAAGCCAAAATTGCTTCTTTTAACTTTCTGACATAAGAAACTTCGTTGGTTTTAATCAAGAAAATGCGAGCAATCTGTTGGGTGATCGTTGATGCCCCCTGTGGACGCCTTCCCGATCCGAGCTGCTTGATATTATTAACGATTGAACGAGCAATTCCGAGAAAATCAATCCCTTTGTGCTGGTAAAAATTTTTATCTTCGACCGCAATGAACGAATTGATGACCTTTTCGGGAATCAAATTTATCGGGATGAAATATCTTTTTTCTCCCGAATATTCGCAAAGCTTGCTGCCGTCCTGCAAAAACACTCGGCTGGAGAGTAAAGGTGAATACTGTTTCAAAAAGTTATGATTCGGCAAATCGGCAGAAAGAAAGTATAGAATGACTACTGCTACAACACTTCCGATACCTGCCACAGCAATCAAGGAACACAATAAGTAAAACACAGACCGCCAAATAAACCTGAAAAATCTCGAGAAAAATCCCCTTTTTTTGCGATGCCGAACAGGTTTGTAAATTTCATCCCCCACAGATTCGGATGAAAAATTTTCATGTGGAAAATCTTTATTTTGTCGAGATAATTTACTGTTTTTTTTGAAAATATCTTCGTTACTCATTTTTGTCCTTGTTGACCTGTTTTGTTCTTGTCGAAAAACTGATTTAATGCGTACAAAATAGCACAAATGATTTTTTCACGGAATAATTTTGATAGCAAAAGTTTGCTGTCCTTTTGATTTGAGATGCAGCCAAGTTCCACCAGCACCGAAGGCATGCCTGTTTTCAAGACTTTCAGCTCGCTGCTGCGACAAGTTCGATGTTTTATTTTGCAGAGATTCGGAATGTAGCCCACCAGCAATTTTGAAAATCTTTTGGATTTGTGTAAAGTCTCGTTAAATTCTTTGTCGGATTCTCCAAACCCCATTGGCGGCAAAGTGTATACGGAAATTCCCCTTAAATTTTTGTCATTGTTATAATCAGTATGGAGAGAGATCAAAATATCTCCATTTTCGGACTTTGCTCGTTTAATTCGGTCGTCGAGCGATACGAACTCATCTTTATCTCGAATCAGTACGACATTGTAGTGATTTGTCCTTAACAGAGCCTTACGCAACTCGATTGCTGTTATGAGAGTAATGTTTTTTTCCAAATATTTTTCATAGGGAGATTGAGTGCCAGGATCTTTCCCTCCATGACCTGCATCGATTATTACCGTGGGCTTTTTGCGGAAACTGATTTTAATTGAATTTTTCGTATATTTCTTTTTCACAAATTCAACTTTTTGCTTAAGCGCCATTATGAACATCAGCGATGAATTTCCAAACTTCTCGAAAAAATATCCTTTAACAATACCATAATTCATTTTACTCATTTTCGGGAGGTTCACTGGTTTCTTAAAGGATAAAAACATCTGGAGTCCGTTCGGCAATATATGCACTCTGGGTACGAACGCTACTTTTTTGTTAAATTCTATGTTCAAACTGTAGAGATCGTTCTTTTGAGTTAACGAAACGGACTTTATTGCATCAAAATTGGTTCGAGCATGGGCTTCAATCCGAGAATCGCAAAACATCGCGAAAATCATTGTAAGAAGAAACTTCACTATATTTTTTATCATTTTAAACGCTGTCTCTCTCAGAGATTATATCAAAAAATTATAAAGAGTGCAGACTATTTTGTCGAAAGTGCCAATAAATGCTGATCAGCAAAGATTTCGCACTTATTAAGATTTTGACTGTATGTGTTGCAATAATAATACACCTGTAGATAATTGTAGTATTTGAGGTTTGATCATCGAAGAATCTTCATATAACCTAAAGGAAGTTAGTTGTTTAGGAGTATTACTTATGTACAAGAAGTTTTTAATTTTTTCGTTACTTCCATGCGTTTGTTTTGCGCAGGCAGGGGTCGAGGATTCTAAGCTATTGGGGGAGTTCATAAAGGATAAAACACAGGGAGTTTCTTTGTTGGAAGATCTGTCCATCCATGGTAATTTGAATTTGGCTTTTGTAACTTCAAACCAATCTCTTGCTCCGCGTGTGGATGATATTTCGTCGTTTTCTTTAGACGGAAATGTTTATATTGATTACAAGAAAGTAGTTGATGGCATCGGGCTGGGTTTCCAGATCGGAACTAAGGCAAGATCAGGTGTGATGAAGGGTGGTTCGGCGATTGTTGATACTTCCTATTTGTTTGCAGATACCGATAAACTCGGGCAGTTTAGGTTCGGTTATTCCAAATCCGCCGGTAGTATCTTTACCGTATCTTATGCTGATGTTATGACGGGATATAACTTGGTTGACAGTGGATTTGTGCCGATTTTCTTTGCTCAAACTTCCGGGACGATTCTCGGTACGGGATTTGATAAGGATGACGCTAAAGCGTTGAAGTTTGTTTGGTTGTCTCCGACGGTGAAGGGATGGTCCTTGGCGTTTTCTTACGCGCCAAACAGTCGCGATGGACACCTGTTTAAAGAAAAGCGCAACAAGTCAGAAAGAGACTACAGCGTAGGTCAGAACTTTGCAGATCAATCTTCTTACATCAAAGACAGCTTTACTGCAGGTATTTCTTATGAGTACGGAGATCCGGATGCGTTTAACTTAAAGGTCTCTGTTGCTGGTTGGTTAGCACAAGGTAAGTCAGACATATCGAGCCCTCGCAAAGTGCAAGGTTATAATGTCGGAGCTATTTTCGGGTATGGAAAGTACAAGTTGGGTATGGGTTACACCGATAACATAAATTCCATGCTTCCTAGAGAGCTATCGGACGATGTAAGAGATGACAATGGTCACGTAGTCGGAATGGGGCCTGGTGCAAACAACGGAAAAGTTTACAACATCGGTATAGGATATTTTGGCGATAAGTGGGAAATGTCTGCGGGGTATTTCCATGCGGTAAAGAAGTGGTCCCACAACGACAAAGCGACTTCCAAGATTGCGACAGTGGCGGTGCAGTATAATATCGACAAAATGGTTAGCGCCTATGTCGAGTACAACAACATCAGGGCAAACTCTAGCGATCGTATACGCTACTCAGAGTTGGATACAAAGCACGGAGGAGATGGATCTGGTTTCGGAAACAACAGAGCGAATCTGTTCATTATCGGAGCAAAAGTCAGAATTTAACAGTTCTTGTTCTTTCTTTATTTTACCGCTGGGGGAGACTTCGGCGGTTTTTTGTTTTTAAAACAAAGTTATTTTTGGGATATTTGACATTACAAAAAATATGTGTAAGCATTTTAGACAGATGTTTTTGAATTAGGGGAATGGTGTGGTTTTTAGATCGAAAAAGATATTGTGGGTATTGTTTGTTGTAATTTCAGTAACTGTTTTTGTTTGTTGCCAAAAATCCAGTTTATCGACGGTACAGGAAAAGGAGAATGTAAAGAGTTCGGTTTCTGCTGGAAGTCATTCCGACAATAAAGAAATTTTGCCGGTAAAGTCGATTTATACTGGGAATTATACAAATGTTCAAGAAATTTTGAATACACTTGAGAGATACGGTGCGAACGCTGTCGTAATTGATGTAAAAGACGATGTCGGAAGATTGTTTCCTTCTCTTCCAGTGACGCACAATGACAAGAATCGTTTTATCTCTAACAGTAGTTTCAAAACTTTGTTCGAAAAGTTGAAAGAAAAGAAAATTTATACGATTGCAAGAGTAGTTGCGCTGAAGGAATTTATCAGAGACGACCTGTGTATAAAAGAAAACGGCAAAGTGAAGATTGATAAAGAGAAGATGTCTTGGATGGATCCGACAGATGAAAGGGTTTTGAAATATCTTGAAGAAGTCTGTACGGCGGCAATAAAAATCGGTTTTGATGAAGTGCAGTTGGATTATGTAAGGTTTTCTTCTTATTTTAGGTTGTACAAAAAGGATGGAAAAAATTACACGTCAAATCGGTTGCGGATAGATGCAATAAATAATTTGATAGACAGAATAAGTTCAGCTGTGCATAAATTGGGAGGAAAGGTGTCGGTGTGTGTTTTCGGATGTACGATAGAGGGTTCAGTCGATACCCCTAACAGTAGAAATCAAACCGGAAGAAGCGCCGAAATACTTGGTCAGGATTATGTCGAAATAGCAAAAAGAGCGGATTACATATGCCCGATGATTTATCCGTCGCATTATCCGAGATATACTCCGTGTGGTATTAAGGATCCAGACTTGGAGCCGTATAAGACCATAAATGCTTGTATGAAATTGAGTAATGATATGCTGGAAAGTGCTTCATGCAAGAGTCTTGAGTCGAAAGTGCGTCCTTATCTGCAGGCGTTTACCGCGATATGGTTAAAAAATCATCTGCAATACGGAAAGAAGGAGATAGATGATCAAATACGCGCAGTGATAAACTCAGGAACCACGGAGCAGTGGGGGCTGTTCCTGATGTCGGGAAGATATCCTTAATTTTCGTCTTTGTCGGAGATGATGGCAGTGATTTGCGTTGTCATCATCTTCTTCTTAGGAATCTGTTGTATTTATACGAAAATTCCCCACAGACGTCTGTTTGCAGGGATCTGGCGTTTTGATGCAGCGAAGATACGTCTTCGTAAATAACAGTTCGGAGAAGGCTGACTTCTTGTCGTATCCCAAGCATGTTTCTGCTAGATATCATATCGAGGCACTGCACATATTGACGAAGAGTCTGCCAGGAGGTGCATATATTTGTTTTCAAAGATTGTTGTAGATCGGGTGCGTACATAGTTTGAGCTGTTAAAGATTGACGTAATTTGGACAAAGATACATCTATTTTTGCTTTTAATGAGTCAACGTCTTGGCGTAACTCAAAGATTTGTTCTTCCACAATTGATTCCAATCGTTTAACGTCGTTGTGCAGACCGAATAAATGTTCATCGACTGTCAGATTAAATTGTTCGACATCCTGATTTAACTTAAACGTGCGTTTTCGATGCATTCTGGTTTTCCATTGGCTGCTTTTTCTATTCAATTGGTTTACGTCTTGTATCAATTCAGCGATTTGACGATGAAGTATAGTCTTAACCTGCTGAACATTTAGGCGTAAATTAAATAAAGGCTCATCCTTCTCAGATCCGATTTCCATCTGAGGCCAATTTAGTCCGGAATTCTGCTGTTCGTTTTCGATATTAAACTGTTTCGACAATTGTTCATCAGCTATAAGTTCCAGTTGCCAAAAGTGATGACGCAACGACATAGTCTGCGTGAAAACATCTGATTCAAATGATTGCAGGCCTCTATGAAACTGTATCATTCGTGAATTCATTTTCTTTTTTAGCTGTTGAATATCTCTGCTTAATCCGAAAATCGTTGAATTGTTTGATGTGTTCGTGTATTGGGAATTTACGAAATCGTCAGGTTTGCTAAAACTCATTGCATCGACGGTAGGTGCAAACGTAAAGATGCACAAAAAAACACTGATCAGACCACGTAACTTCATCTTATACTCCTTTTCTTTGGGCAATAATTAACAACGCCACACTTCAACATCGAACTTAATTACACTTCTATTTTCCCTAATGTGTAAAAACAAACTCTCACATTATCAGGATGCACACAGAACAAATTTTTCATTTACTTAACGTTATAAATACTGTATTTAACAAAAAAAATCAAGATATTTTAGTTTAATTTTAATTTAATATATTTGATTCTTCTAAATAAAATCTCTTTTTTACTAATAGTTAATCAATTTGTGCAATTATTAAGGAAGGGAATAATAATGTTAATCCGGAATGACATTAGGAAGTGAGGTTAAAATGAAACTTAAATTGATTATTTTATGTGCGGTTTGCAGCTCTATGCTATACGGAGATATTTTTGCAAAAGATAACGAATCGCAGGCAACAAGACGATCATCTGTTGGAAAATTTGTGAAAGACTTTAAAGACGCTCAGAGAATCTCCGCAGAACAAGGGAAAAAGAGAATAGAGTTAACACCGAAATGGTTCGCTGCAGCAGAATCAGGGGATCTCGATACAATGAAGTCGCTGTACAAAAGCTATTTTTCCGAGCCTGATCTCCTCAAGAAAGACGACGATGGAAGAACCGCTTTGGAAATTGCCGTGGAAAACGGTTATGTCAAAGTAATAGAGTGGTTACTGGATCATATACATAATGCCGATATTCCATTCAACATTAATGCACACACAGCGGGACATAAAACATTATTAGCGATTGCTGCAGCAAACGGACACGAAGATGTGGTGGAGGTATTATTAGAAAACAGAGCTCATCCAGTTGGCGCATACGATATGACAGCAGAAGGAAGGCTTAGGTCAGCTTTGATGATAGCAGCAAATAAAGGATACACTGGTATAGTAAAACTGTTATTGAATACAAAAAATGATCCGCTTCGTCACAGCGCCGATGTAAATGAACAGGATTATGACGGAAGAACAGCTCTGATACTGGCGGTGATGCAAGACCATTTGGACACAGCAAAGTTGTTGTTAGACCACGGCGCTAAAATCAAGATAAAAGACAAAAAGAAGAAGACTGCGCTGGACTATGCGGAAGGGAATTCTGAGATGACCGAGCTGTTGGCTGAATATGTGAAGAGTAGCGAAAGTAAAAAAGAGGGCAAAAACGTATTTAAACGCGCGTGGAACAAAGTTGTGAAGAAAACAGATCATAATGCAGACAAGAAAGCTGATTCAAAAAACAGAAGATTATCTGCGGATTCCGAGGCAACTCTTTATGGCGATGAGACAGAAGCAGGACATGACATCGATGATATAATATCTCTTTCCACGGATACGTTAGTTGATGAATAAAACAATGGGGCAACCTTGTCGTTGCCTTTTTTCAAAAAACAGCAAAAATACTGAAAATTTACAAATAATTAAATTCTTTTTGATAGCCTAAAACAGTAGGAGAAAGGTTAATTTTCAAAGATGTTGAGATTTCCAAATGAGAGAGGAGAATAATATGAAACTCAATTTTAAGACTTTATGCGCTTGTTTGGCGTTGGTAACTTACGCGGGAACTGCGATAGCAGGAGGGGAGAGTACATCGTCCTCTATCAAAAATAAAGGTAAGCAAAGCGCGGAGACAAAGAGCTCTAAAAAAACGCTATCAGCGGCAGAATGGGAAGCAAAAGAGAAAAAATACAAGTATGCATATAAGAAAGAAAAAGAAAAAAATCAAAGATTACAAAAAGAATTAGATGAGGCTTTAAAGAAGATTAAAGAATTTGAAGCACAAATAAACAATTTGAAACAATCAGATGACAACAATTTGCAGCAAACTCACGGAAATCAGCCAAAAGGAAAAGAGCGTGAAGAATCGATAGACAATTTGAAACAAAAGGAAGTTTCATTCTCATATGATAGATATGACGGCAATTTGCAAGGAACTTACGAAAATCAGCCAAAAGGAAAAGAGCGTGAAGAATCGATAGACAATTTGAAACAAGAGGCAGGCTCGGATGACGAAGATTCTGATATCGATAGTGATGGCGAGGATTGGAGCTCTGGGATTGATGGACAACAGCCGTCGAATGAGAAGCTACCAAGAGAGCTTTATAAAGCACTCAAGCACAGGAACACTAAGGTAATCGAAAAATTTATAGAACGCGGCATTGATTTTCGCGAATTAGGAGGAAGGGCATTAACGCGTGAAATACGAATGAGTAGTTCTGGGATTACGAAAGAATCCTGGG
Source organism: Holosporaceae bacterium UBA3830 (assembly GCA_002393025.1). Lineage (GTDB taxonomy): Bacteria > Pseudomonadota > Alphaproteobacteria > UBA3830 > UBA3830 > UBA3830. Next base: position 10,684 of record DGIE01000020.1, read on the forward strand.
AGTTTTGGAAATTTCTGTTAGAAAAGGGTGCGGATATTAATTATGAAACAGAAGAAGGAACCGCTCTATTCGTTGCGGTAAAATACTCTTCTAAAGAAAATGGAATCATAGGCTTTTTATTGGAAAATGGAGCAGATCCTAATGCAGGAAAGTCTGTTCCTCTGATCGAGGCAATATTTCGGTATTCTGAGAATTATGATCAAGCCCATCAAATGTTCCAGTTTTTGTTGCAACATGGAGCTGATCCAAATAGATCCTCATATGATGGCGATAACAATTACAGCCATGAGGTAGTAGGTGGAGGCACCACTGCTCTGATGGCATTGTGTGAAAAATTAGAATTTTGTAAAAATTTTGATTATGATTTAAGACTACTTATGAAATACGGAAGTGATCCTAGAGCTCAAAATAAGGAAAGATATGGAGCAATTCATTGGTTACCAAAAGATTATGATTCAGATCGACAAAAATTTTTTAAATTTGAGGCAGATATTGAAGGTTTTATTTCTAATTTGAGATATTTGGATCTGACAAGACCTATAGATGATGTACATTATTCTCTTTATTCACTTTTTGAGTACTATAAAAATAAAACTGGAAAAGATCTAAACGTAAATGATTTTCATGATATTACAGATATTCCTAATGAAATATTATCGTTACCTAGCTTGCAGTGGATTAAACTCAAAACTATAGATGATCGAATAGTAACGTATGATGGAGAGCGCTTGATACCAGAAATAGCAA
>DGIE01000017.1 GCA_002393025.1 Holosporaceae bacterium UBA3830
GAGGGCGATAAGTGGAGGTTCCTGCATCAAATACTGGATTTAGCTGCTGAAAAGGAATACGGATATGATTTCCTCGGGCATGCACTGACAAAGCCCCACATAAGAATTTGGTGTGGACCGACGATTAAATGTGAAGATTTGCAAGTTTTTCTTCTGAGACTTCTTGAAGTTTATATGGAGGTTGCTTCTGCAAATGATCTTAGTTAATTCGAAAGAAACTGCTCAAAAATTATCAATAGATCTCAGCGGAGAACAGGAGTTTATTACCGTTGATACGGAATTTATTCGTGAGGAAAATCAAATACCTTTGCTGTGTCTTGTGCAAATCGCGACTAAATCCGAAAATTATGTGATAGATCCTGTTGCCGTCGATTTGGGTTTTCTGAAACCGTTTTTTGCGGATAAGAATTTGAAGAAAGTTTTTCATTGTGCTCGACAGGATATGGAAATCCTGCAAAGTTATGGGTTTGAGATCAATAATTTTTATGACACCCAACTTTATGAAATGGTCCTGAGTACAAAGGAGAATATCAGTTATCAGTCAATTGTTTTGAATTACACTAAAAAAAAATTGAAAAAAAACTACGGTTTGAGCGATTGGAGTAAGAGGCCTCTCAGCAAAAAACAGCTGATTTACGCTACGGAGGACGTGTCTTACCTTCGAAAGGTCTACCAAAAGCAAGTTGCGCAGCTGAAAAAATTGCATCGCGAAAATTGGTTGGACGATGAAATGTCTCAACTGACGGAAAAAAATTCATTGGAAGATTCCTTAAACGAAGCAAGTTATCCCCTGCTTTATAAATTACTCAATTGGCGGGACGAGAAATCTAAGGAGAGAAAAGTAGCCCCGGAGTTGCTCGTGAGTGATCGATTGATTAAATCTATTTGCAAAAAGGGAATCGAATATATCAGAAATCTGAAGAATGCACGGAACTTGGCCGATGATAAGGAGTTCCTGGATTATGCGGAAACGGTTGCGGAAGATTTTTCTCCGGGGAAAAATCAGTCGGAAAGAAATCCTGCGGTAGACTTGCTCAAAACTTTGCTGGATGTAAAATCAAAACAACATAATGTTTCGCCGATTATGATTGCTTCCATCAAAGATCTGATAAAATTCATCAGAGGCGATCGATCAGTGAGATTTTTGGAGGGATGGCGCGGAGAAATTTTCGGGAATTCTGCGTCAGATTTGATAAACGGAAAAATGAAATTGGGAATCGACAATAGCGAAGTGGTGTTGTATGAGTAATGTTTTGGCGGTAACCGCAGATTTAAAAAGATGTTCAATTGCGGTAAAATTTGAAGGGCAGTTGTTCGAGATTAACGCTGATGTCAACGCTCCGACTTACTTAGTGAAACTGGCTCAAAATCTTCTCGCGCAAAATAAAATTGAGTTAGAAAAAATCGATCGAATTATAACGGCTTCCGGTCCGGGATCTTTTACAGGAATTCGTACCGCTCAAAGTTTCGTCAAAGGAATCTCTCTTGCCTTGGAAATTCCCGCCGTTTGTGCTAGCTATTTTCAAGTTATCAAACATATGTTCGGACAAGAAAAAGATTTTATTGCAATTATCAAAAGTGCGAAAAATCAGGCATATTTTTATAATTTTTCTACAGATAATTTCGGAGTTTGTCCCTACGATCAATTGCCAACAAATCTTCCGCTTGTTGGGGATAGAATCGATGAGATTTTGCCGAAAATTACTCGCGGATTTTTCGAAATCAAAGATTTCACAAGCTCGGTAAATTTTCTTGATTTAATGGAATTTGAGCCAAAAGTTGCTCCCCTGTATATTAATGCGCAAAGTCAATAAATTAACAATCGGGATACATAAATAACTTGACAATTAATGGTTGGTACTGTATATTTCACTTTGTCATTATATAGAAATAAGAGGTTAGAATGAAAGTGAGTGCAAAGGTCTTGTGCGCAGTTGGAGTGTTGTCGCTGTTTGTAGGGGAAGTGATGGCTACGAATATCAAGTCGGTTGGGATCAAGGCTCAAAAAAGAGATTTTTGTTTATATAAGCCATTATCTGATTTGCAAGTAATAGATTCACTTTCCAAAGAGGAAAGAGATTACTTTGAGAATAAAACTTGGGACAAAACCAAGACTCTGAAGGAGAATCAGAAAAATTTGGTTAATCAATTTATCGAGAATTGTGTTGATTTCTCATTCAGGAAAATAGATAACATTTCAAACAAGGTTGAGCAAGGTAAGTTAGATTCAGGGGATCTAATTCTTTTTCGACCAGACGGTAATGCTAAAGGATTATTTGTTGATTTTTGTGAGCATGTCAAGACAACATATGGCTATACGATTCCTCAAGATTTACATGACGCAATTATGACGTGGTCTGTTTCACCTAAGGATTGTATAGATGATGACTGCAAAAAAAAATTTCTGAATAGCATAAAAGCAATTGCGAAAGATTCTGTCGGGTGTGAAATGCTTCGTCATTCGATAGCTAAAAGTGTTGTTAATGAATTGCCAAAGGCCGCCTTTATTCCGGTTAACAAGGAGGCAATATATGAGAGTGCGGGGTTGCTTGCGAATGTTTTATATATGGATGCAATATCTTTTTTGGAATATTTTAAAAATGGGAGGGAGAATAAAGATACCAAAAAAAGAAAATTGATACTTTTTGCTCCGGAATTATTTACAGAGAAAAGTGAAACTTATGCAATAAAAAGCCAAACAATTACAAATAAGAAGAAAAAAAAGGTTAAAAAGCTTGTGAGAGAGAAAAAACCTCTTCCCGTAGATGTATCGTTGTTTCATGAAATGATTCATTATTATCGTAAGGATATGAGGAAGGGCGTGACAAGTTCTTCCGTAATACAGAAGAGGTTTGGTGCAAAATATAACAATTATCCTGATTTAATTTCTGAATTATATGGAAATAATGAAGAGTATCGCACAGTGTATGGTTTGACAGATAAAGAGCTAGATCCGATTAATGAATCATCTTATTTTGTCCACAAGCACGGATATATACGATCGGCTTACACTGCACCGGAAAACGAGGATAGGATAAGAGAAGAAATGGGAGTAGAAGGAATTATTGATCGAAATATAGGAGAATATTATCTTCTGCCTGAATCTCCTATAACATTTCCGAAATTTGGTGTCGGACAGTACGAATGTTCAGATTTGGATCTGCACACCGGAGAGAAATTAAATCAAAATCCCCAATCAAAAGAGGATAAAGGAAAAAATAGACAGTAGTGTCGGACAAAGGCGCTCTTCGGGGCGCTTTTTTTGTAATTATGGGGTTTGATATAAAAATTTTCATAAAAAATTTGAAAGTTCATAAAAAATTAACCAAATATTAACCTTTATTAACTAACCTGAATAAGTGAGAAGAAATAGATCTTCATCAAAGGGTTAAAATAACTTTTTAGGATGAAGATCCAATAGGGAAGTGAAAAAAAATCGAAAAACATAAAAAAATTGGTTGACTGGGGAGAGGGGAAAGTATATAAGTTTAGACACGATCATTGAACGAAGTAAAGAACAGAAACGAGAGGATATATAGGCGGCGTAATTTTGGTAGTCGCATATATATTTGACTTGCGTCAGATAGATATGAGGCAGGAGGCTTTCTGGGGACAGAAAGTTTAACTTGAGAGTTTGATCCTGGCTCAGAACGAACGCTGG
>DGIE01000047.1 GCA_002393025.1 Holosporaceae bacterium UBA3830
CTATTGATAATTTTTGAGCAGTTTCTTTCGAATTAACTAAGATCATTTGCAGAAGCAACCTCCATATAAACTTCAAGAAGTCTCAGAAGAAAAACTTGCAAATCTTCACATTTAATCGTCGGTCCACACCAAATTCTTATGTGGGGCTTTGTCAGTGCATGCCCGAGGAAATCATATCCGTATTCCTTTTCAGCAGCTAAATCCAGTATTTGATGCAGGAACCTCCACTTATCGCCCTCAGGCGAATGTTGATATTTTTCGTTGTTGATATCCAGACAAGCAATATGATGCGCTCGAAATTTTTCCTCAACCAAAAATTTGAATATATTTTGCGATGAAATCCAATTACAAACTACCTGATAATTTTTTTCAACTTCTTTTTGAAGAAAAGGCATTCCTCCCGAATAATCCGCCCATAGCAAAGTCTCATAAAAATCCTGAAAGCATAACAATGACGGAGTGTTAATAGTTGCACCGTTAAAAAAATCCATATTGATTTTTCCGTCGTTCACAATTCTGAAAATTCTCGGAATAGCACGATTCGGAATAGCACGATTTGGATGAAAATTTTTCAATCGATCAACTGCCCGTGGACTTAGCACCACAGTGCCGAATCCGCCTTCACCTCCCAACGCTTTTTGCCATGAAAAAGCTACGGCATCTAATTTTTTCCAATCAACATCTATTATAAAAGCCCCCGACGACGCATCACAGATCGTCAAACCTTCGCGATTTTCCGGAATCCAATTGGTGTCACGAAATGAAACTCCGGAAGTGGTTGAACTGAGACAAAAAATCACATCATGTGAAAAATTCGCCTTCGCTACGTCAGCCATTTTCGGGAAATTTTCACTGATTATAGTTGTGTCAGGAATTTTCAACTCTTCGACGACGTCGTGCGCCCAATGATTGCTGAACACGCAGTAAGCAAGAACATCCACAGATCTCGCTCCCAGCAAATTCCACAGCAAAAGTTCCATTCCACCGGTGCAGGATGCCGAGCAAGTTCCAACCAAATAATCATCAGGAATGCCTAAAATCTTTCGTTGAAGATGAACTGTTTTCCGAATCAACGACAGCCCTTCTTTTGATCTGTGAGACCTTCCCGCAATGAAGCAGTCAGGAAAACTCCAGCCCTCATGCTTGGCACAAGGACCGGATCCAAAACATTTATTCTTCATAGATTACTCTGAAATCACTTAACTGAATTCGACAACTTACTGAAATATTTCTTCAGCGAACTAAACTGTACATTGTTAGAAACGCGCTTCGGCTTTTCAGGCATCATTTTTACACTCAACGGATTTAGATTCACATTATTGCGAGCCAACTCCAAATGCAAATGGGGACCTGTTGCAACTCCTGTCGCTCCTGAATAAGCAATCAACTGCCCTTTTCTGATTTTTGCTCCCGGACGAACAACCATTCTGCTCAAGTGAGCATATCTGCTAGAGTATCCATTTTTGTGACTGATATCGACACATTTTCCATAGCCGGAATATCTCGAAGCACGAGTAACAACTCCGTCATAAATCGCATAGACAGGAGTCCCATGTCTCGCTGCGAGATCGACGCCAGAATGTCTCTTGTATTTTCTGGTAACCGGATGAATTCTTAAACCAAATGGAGAAGAAACTCTCATTGTACCTCTGATCGGTGGAGCAAAAGTTCCACCTGATTTCCGTCCGCCAACCTTTTCTCCATTCTCAAAAAAATACCCTTCTTTCCCGAATTTATACACAGAAGCTTGCTTCCTTTTCGTCTTAATCTTGGAATAAATAAGCTCATTCTGCGAATTAAAGGCAATCTCAAACTGATCACCCCTCCTCAGCGAGCGCCTAAAATCTACTTTGGACGACAAATTGTTAATAACCTTGTTGATAACCTTTACAGGAACTGACAATCTCTTTGCATCCACATAGAAATTGGAACGAATTGTACCTTTTATCAACCTTCCACCCTTGTATGGACCAGACTTAATGTCCGTAAATCTCAACGGCTCAGTTTTAGCCGTTTCTGCCTTCGCTACATGAGTACCAGTGGCGACATCTGCCTTAAAACTTCCGACACCAAAGCATTCAAGCTCTGCCTCTCTGAAATATCCTGCCGTCAAATCACTCGTCAGCTTCGCCTGAAAAATAGGCTTTCCGTCCCAAATAGAGTCCGCTCTGGAAAGAAAAGTATCGCTACCCCCATCGACAAAAACTTCCTTCCCACCAGATAGATCTAACAGCATCGGTGAGTAGGCCAAAGCCAGAAAAGCACACCCTCCCAGCACCCTAAATTGTTTCGAAAATCTAGACAGTTCCAAAATTTCCTCCCAAGAACATAGAAATCATCAATTTATTTCAACCTATGAAAAAAAATATTTAAAATCAATAGGTCGATTCGTTTTTTTTATATAAAGGCATTTATTATTCGACACAATAGTAATTCATTAATTTTTTTCTTGACTTTACCCCCCATTTTATATAGGTTGATACGGAACTGGGGGTGTAGCTCAGCTGGTTAGAGCGTCGGCTTGTCACGCCGAAGGTCGAGGGTTCGAGCCCCTTCACTCCCGCCAGTTGAATTTCAGAGTATTCGATATCGTGGTAATTTGAGAAATTTTGGTGGTTTCTGGTTTTCTCTTGCGATCTTGCATCATAATAAGTATTTCCGGACGTTTAAAATCAAACGAAGAATTCAGCAGCCATCCCATTTGATCTTTGCGACGAACAATGAGAATTATACTCTGCGATTAACTAATTCGTAGTGTTTGAATATATCCCAAATGAGAGCAAAGTCTTACTTCTCAATTCCATTAATATCGAAATAAACGAATTGTTAATCTGTTTCATGATATCCTTACGCTCAAATGCAAAATAACGGAAAGAATCAAAATGCTGTATTTTTTTGTGGCAGTCGCTGTTGTAATTTTTCTGTTATTGCTTAAGCGCTCATTTATAAGATACTCATTATGGGCTGCCGGATTCGCGTTGTATTTCTATATAACAAGCAGTCCATCCGGGTCGGCGAAAGAATTATTTTCATCCGCAGGAGTAAGCAAAATAAGTAATAGCTTGCTCGATGATCAAACTCGATCAGCCCTTTCCTTCTATTTGAACGCATCGAATGATCGCGGTGATTTTGCAGATAATCTAAGCAGTTTAGCAAATACACGTCGTTTAGATGAAAAACAAATTAAATCAGTATTTGATAATCTAAGTTTGAATAAAGTGAAAGAAATAATTCATTTAATACTCGACAGCCTAAACCTTGATAAGGTAAAAATCTAATTCAGCTCGAACATATTCTGTACATTAAAGAATGTATTTTTATCTTGAAAATATCTAAGACAATCACAGAGAAAAGTATAGCGATTCTCCTAACAAAAGAGAAAGTTAACCGGGAAGGTCCCGGTGCCAATATTATGGGTGATGAGTGCTCCTATCCGACGGTTTGCCCTGTGTATCTAAACCAGTTTTTGTGATTTGTTCGGCATACTGTCATGTAGTTGCACTGTCCAAAACACCGCCAGCACCCGTCTGTAAAAAAACATAAAAAAGTTAA
>DGIE01000084.1 GCA_002393025.1 Holosporaceae bacterium UBA3830
TTTTTTAGAAGTACTCGACTTCAATGTATCTAAAAATTTACCTGCTATTTGATCTTTTCCGTACTTGCTTTCTTCCTCAATTTTTCCCGAAATTTTGAATTCTTCCTCCTGCAAAGGCTTTTCTATATCAATATTTTCATCAACAAATAGGGGGTCATCATCCGTCTCATCATCAGCCGAATCATAACTCTCCTGATCCCGATAGTTAGCAAGTTTACGATTTGACATCGTATTGGCGCTTTCTAAATTTTTAAGTTCGGGAATTCCTTCAATTTGCGAAAGTACCACCGGAGAGAATTTTTGCTTCATTTCTTCCAGAATGGTCTTTGATTCTTTAATTCTGTTCCCAAAAACTCTTAAATTGTTAATAATTCGCGTCGATAATTGCTCTTTTTGACATGCAGATATTACTCTACTTAATTTATTCAGATCTACTTGATTCAAATTTTCCATTATTCGATCCAACTCCACATTATCCGACAAATTGGTTACTTTTTCCCTTTGATTAAATAACTCCTGACATAGATTTGATTTTACTCGAAGCAATTCATCAAAGCAGGACGACGCTTTATTTATTTTATCGACCAGTGTATTAACATCTTCTGATCCACTTTTTTTAGGAAGATTACGATAAAGAATAGCCATATTGCTTACCAATGCCCGAATATCCTCAGAAGAAACTTTTTCTACGATACCTTTCAATGTTTCATAAACACTGGATTCCAACCTTATCATCGAAAGAGGGCTATTGACATTTTCATACTTTATTGATGTTGTACTATTTGTCTTTCTGATATTCTTCGCATTTTTAGTGATAGTTGAATTTTGTGCTCTCAATCTCTGTCTATTAACTGCGGCTCTAGTGGTCCCTCTCCTGTTACGCGCCACATCCCCCCGCACTTCATCGACATAAATCTCCGTAAATAACAAAGAAATCCCCACAAAAACCAACTTTTTCATTGCTATTTCTCTTTCTTCATTAACACAACCAACTTTTTCTTACTAATTATCTCATCAATAAATATTTCCTTTACTGAATTTGCTGAAATTACTTCGTAGAATTTTAGGCCACGCTGATGCAAAAAGGTCAATTCGCTTCGAATATCAACCTCTTTCGAAACTTTATCCGCATCTAAACTAACCAACAATCTAATATTATCCGATTCATTAATAATTTGGTCTGCACCCTTTAAAACAGCAAATGCCGAACTCGGAACATTAATTAAAATCAGCGAAGCTTTCTGCCCCTTAAGAATCTCATTTAATGAATCACATTCTACGGTGACTGTTCTGGTTATTATGTTATTTACATCTTGGTCATCTCGAATCGAGGAAACGACATCATCTATTGCACAAGTCCCTTTATGATCTGAAACCGCTTTTCTTATTATTTCCACAGTATTTGATAGGTCATTCAATACTACATTTTTGTATAAACATCTTGCTACATTCGGATTGCCTTCAATTGCTACATATTTTCCGCCCATTTTCAGGATTTGTCCTAATAGTATGGCATTGTAACCATAGTGGGCGCCAATCTCCACTACATTCTCCCCTCTCATACAAAAATTTAAAGCAGCATCATCGAACACCGATTTTACCGTTCCCCTATAGCGCAACTGATTCCCGATTCGCGGATCATTTTTTTTAATTATGATTGGAAATTTATTTTCTATAGAGGTTATGACATAATTATTCGGTAAAGCTATCTCTCCCCTCAATGTTGGAATAAGACTGGAAAAAACTTTATTTTTTTCAGCTAAAATGACTCCAAAAAACACTACCAGAGACAAAATTATACAAAACGAAATCAGCTTATTACTTGCCAAACTTTTGATGAAAGACTGATGTGTCGAGTAATTGATCCCTTCGCCCATCTGTTCTTTAGTAAAAGTGCGCTGTGATGAGTAATCATTAAAAAAATTATCCAACATTGCCTCCATAAATTTTTTTCGATTATAACCCGAAGAAAGTTATAAAAAAGTAAATAACCATAAATTTCGTTAAATTTAATCGATATTTTTAATTAATTTTATGTTATTCTATCCGGAGAGGAGGGAATGGTGGATTTTCTGCAATCTCAGAAGGATTTGTTCGTCGAGTTGTCCATATCTGGGCTAAAAGGAGACGTAATTGTCAACAATATAAGAGGTTCGGAAACCATGTCCGAATTATTTGAGTTTCATGTGAGCTTTTCCTCTGAAGAGCGAGAACTGAATGCAGAAAAAATCCTCGGATCAAATGTTACCCTCACCTTTAAGTTCGAAGAACACGAGAGATTTATCAATGGAATAATATCTCAATTTTCACAAGGGACAACTTCATTGAAGGATGATATCTATCATACGGAATATTTTTTTACAATGCATCCAAAATTGTGGTTACTATCTTTGGATAACAATTACAAAATATTCCAAAAAAAATCTCCAATGGAAATAATAAAAAACGTTTTGAGCGACAATAAAATTTCTGATGTTTCTGATAAAACATCAAAATGTGGGAAAAAAATCCGTGAATATTGCGTACAGTACAATGAAAGTTCTTTTAATTTTATTTCCCGACTAATGGAAGACGAAGGTATTTTCTATTATTTTAACCATGACAAAGGTAAGCATACGCTTGTAATTACAGACAATCCGAATAGTTATCAAAAATTAAAAAAAGATGCTGAATTTATTAAGGCTATTCAGGGAATCTGTCCCATTGGAAAGATATTTAATACCAGCAAAAGTACTTTTATGAACGTTGGTGGATACTCTCTGGCAGACTATAATTATCAGATTTCTCAAACAAAATTATTTAGTAAATTGGACACGAAATGGAAAGGAAACATTTTTTATGAGTATCCTGGAGGATTTTCAAAAGCTTCAGAGGGGGATACTCTCTCAAAATTAAGAGTTCAAGAAATTGAATGTAAGCATATGATGCTACAGGGAGATTCCACCATTCCTGAATTTTCTCCTGGTGCAATATTTAATCTGACATTACATCATGCAGAAAGTTTCAATGACTCCTACATCTTATATAAAGTTGAACATATATTTGATCGTACTGAAAAAAATGGATTTATTTATCGTAATAGATTTTTGGCTTTGCCAAAAGGTACCGAATTTAGAGCGCCAAGGAAAACACCTAAACCAAAAGTCTATGGGAACCAAACTGCCATAGTTGTCTGTCCTTCTGGAAAGGAAATCTATCGGGACAAGCATTGCTGTGTCAAAGTTCATTTTCACTGGGACCAAGAAGGTAAAGCTAAGGATACAAGTGACAGTTCCTGCTGGATTAGAGTAGCTCAGTTATTGTCCGGAAGCAATTGGGGATCTGTTTACGTTCCAAGAGTGGGTCAAGAAGTTGTCGTTTCGTTTCTGGAAGGAGATCCCGATAGACCTCTTATCGTCGGATGTGTATACAACGACCAATTTATGCCACCCTACTCTGAATCCCAAGAAAAAATATCAACAATGAAAACCGTGACTTTCACTGATGAAAAAAGATTTAATGAATTTCGTCTTACCGATGAGAAAGAAAAGGAAGAAATCTTCGTCCGTGCTCAAAAAGACGTAAAAGTAGACGTCATAGACGGATCTCATTCTACAAAGTTACACTCAGAACCCGGGAAAAAGGTCACGCATTCGCTTGAAATTGTAAAAGGTGATAAATCGGTGATACTGAAAGAAGGTGATTCTTCCTACACAATGAAAAAAGGAAACTGCACCATTCAAATGGATGAGGGAAACAGTTCAATTACCTTAAAAAAAGGAAACAGTACCATTCAACTGGATAACGGAGACAGTACAATTACTTTGAAAAAAGGAGACAGTAAAATAAAACTGCAAAAAGGAAATCAAACCATTGATATAAATGGAGATTGCACGATAAAGATTTCTGGTAATTTAAAAATTAAAGCGAGTAAGAATATCTCTATAGAAGCAGGAAAAGAGCTATCACTCAAATCAGGTGCCGCAACGAAAGTAAAAGCGGGATCGAGTCTTACGGTAAAAGCGAGCGCATCAGCGAAATTTCAATCTGGTACAAGTTTTACATGTCAATCAGGTGCATCAATGACTATAAAATCCTCTATGGGTATGAACGTAAAGGCCAATGCAAGCCTTAATATAAAATCCATGGGGATGCTCAAAGCTGAAGGTATGGCTATGACGAACATAACGGGAGCAGCTGTCCAAATAAACGGAAAAGGAGTATCTAGTTTTCGTGCACCAATGATAACAATCGGAGGAGGGATGATTTCATTTGGATAACTCAAAAGTAATAAACTCAAGTGAAGAAAGGACGGAAGAAGTTAGATCTCCTGACGGAAAATTAATAAAAACATATACGATCAGAGATTACAAAATGAACGGTCCTATGATTATTTACGATGATAATGAGCAGGTTGCCCAAAAATTAAATTACAGAGATAACAAACTGTCGGGTCCTGCGGAATTTTATCAAGACGGAGTTCCTGTAATGTACGCTCAATTTCAAAATGGTGTTTTGGAGGGACCTGCAACTTTGTTTATTGACGGAATAAAATCCGGAGAAACAACATTTAAAAACGGAGTCATTGACGGGGTTTTTGCATCATTCGATAAGCAAGGAAGAATTATTCGAGAAGCTAATTACGTTAACGGACAAATGGAAGGCGATTGTTACCTATATTATCCAGACGGAATTGTTCAAGAAAAATCGTTTTATAAAAATAATAAACTCGAAGGAACTGTCACAAAATACTATCATTCGGGAGCAATACTTGAAATTTCAAATCATGAAAATGGCTTAGCTGTTGGATATACAGAAACTTACGATGAAAGCGGAAACTTAATTTCAAGAAAGGAGGCATAAATGGGATTTTGTTGTTGTCCCGGAACTCTTCTCAGTTGTCCAATGGGGTTAACACCTGCTCCATTGAATATTTTACCAAAGACAGTGTTTGGTCCGACAGGTCCGATGGCAACTTGCACAGATTGTGTTCCTTTTGTCAATATCGTTCCATTTGGAGTCTGTAAAAGTCTGTTAAATCCAGCAACTGCTGCACTTACCGCTGCAGCATTTGGAGTACTTACTCCGGGACCGTGTATGCCTACCCCTGCCGGTATTTGGATTCCAACAAAACCAAACGTAATAAGTGTCACAGGACCTGTTTTAACAAATAATTCAATGTTGGTTTGTGCATTCGGGGGAGTAATCAAAATAAATCTACCAGGACAATTCAAGGTAATGGCTTAAAAAGGAGGAAATTATGCATAAAGTTGAACAAGATTGTTTATTTTGCAAAATCGTCAGAGGAGAAAGTCCCATTCACAAAATTTGGGAAGACGAGGAACACTTAGCTTTTTTGTCGATATATCCGAACACATTAGGAGCATCGGTTGTAATTCCGAAAAAACATTTCGATAGTTATGCTTTCCACATGCCAGACGACGAATTAGCCAAACTTACTATAAAATCAGCAATAGTTGGTCGGCTTCTGGATGCTTCCTTTGATGACGTAGGACGTACTGCCGTTATTTATGAGGGGTTTGGCATTAATCACGTTCATGCAAAATTATTTCCTCTGCATAAAACAAAGGGTGAATGGAAGCCAATCCACACCGACTATAACAAATATTTCGATCATTATGAAGGATATGTTTCATCCCATGAGTATCACGGACCTAATCCTGACCTAGCTAAACTTGCCGAGCATATCAGACAAGTTGAAAAAAGCCTTAAATAGAGGCAATCACTCGACACATTTGACACATTAATGTATCCTTACACTTGTAAGCTCCAAGAATAATTTTTTCTTGTCGTACGGATTTGTTCTGTACAAGCTTTGTAGATAGAAATTTAAAGGAAGATATACAAATGAAGCTGAACAAAAAAATGAATGCAATTATTATCTTTACATTACTATTTTCTGTCGAATTATACTTAGTGAGTTTATTGAAACCTTCTGAACAGAAGCCTGTTATCCATGATAAAAATACATACTCAAAGACGGAGGCGATCTCAAAAATTGAAGTGATCAGTCCAAAAAAACTAAAACGCATTGACATAAAATATCTGTCTTTCGACGGTAAAGAAAAAGTTTCACAGATAAATGTAATAGACGTAATCGCCGATGATGTCCTGGAGGTATTTGGGGAATTAAAAAAAAAGCGATTTCCTATGTATAAATTTTATTGCTATGCACCCAGAACAACCAGAAACAGAGAGAAAATATCCTTGCACGCATATGCTGCTGCTATTGATATAAACGCTCTAATGAATCCTTCATATGATGCCATTAACAATATAATGATTCCCCGAAGAGACAAAGAAAGACAAAAGGATAGGGAAAGGATAGTAAGGGAATTAAAAAAGATAGGCATTTCAGAAAAAGAAATAAAGGAGATATTAAAAATTACTATACAGCCCAAGGGTTTTGACGATAGATTTCTTAACAGACAAATCATCCGAAAAGGAATGATAACTCAAGATATCGTAGACATATTCAAAAAACATGGATTTAACATCTGGGGAGGCTACTGGAGACAATCCATCGACTACATGCATTTTCAAATACCACGCCAACTGGCCGAACAACTAGCAAAAAGCGATTTTGAGTCTCGCAAAAAAATTTGGGCACAGCACAAAAAAAATACCTGTCAACCATGAATCTTCTATGTAAATTTTGGATTTTTTTCAACCAAAGTTTCTTCACAAAAAACCGCCTCGAAGGACGGCTTTTAAATTAAAAAATATAAGGCTTTACAAAACTAATCTGCCACGTAAGGCAACAACGCCAAGTATCTGGCCCTTTTGATAGCCAAGGCCAAAGCACGCTGCTTTCTGGAAGATACCATGGAAATCCTACAAGGCATAATCTTTCCTCTCTCGGAGATAAACTTTTGCAATGTACGCGGATCTTTATAGTCAATCTTCATCACACCACTCTCAAAAGGACACTTCTTCTTTCTGTAGTTGAGATTGTTCTTTTTCCAAACCCTATCCTTTTTCTCTTCTTTCATGATACTACTCCTTTGCCTCTGACTTCTCTTCGCCGCTTTCTTCTTTAATCATATCAATTTTGTTATTCGCCGCTCGATATCCGACATCCTTTGTACCCATATCATCCCCATAGCTCTTTGCTTGAGAAATCAGATTCTCCTTATCTTCAAAAGCATCAACCTTTACGATCAAATGACGAATGATATCCTCGTTAATCTTCATATTACGATTCAATTCTGCAACAATGGCACCTGTTGCTTTCATCTGGATAATGTAATAGTGCCCCTTGTGATTCTTCTTGACCGGATAAGCTAACTTTCTCAATCCGCAATATTCACTGCGAACAACTGTTCCACCATTTTGAGAAATATACAACCCAAGTCCTACTCCCAGTGCCTCGATCTGCTGCTGCGAAAGGTCTTGACGACCTATAAAAATGTTTTCATATAATGTCATATTCTTACCAATAATAAACGGGAAAGCACCCCACTCTCCACTGCCGAGGTTATTTATACATCTTAAAAAAAATGATATCAACACAAAAATACCAAAATTTGAAAAAACTTTTAAAAATCATATAGATAGAACCGAATTTTCGTTCATTTCAATTTTTAAATTTGTAAATTCAGAGTTAGACACATCAAAACTTGTAAAAACTCGCTGTCTGTTGTACCATTCCGTTGAATTTATGGAGATTTTATGGCTAAAGAGGATTTGATTGAGTTTACAGGAGAGGTCATTGAGGTGTTGCCCAATGTTATGTTTAGGGTCAGATTGGAGAATGGACATGTCATTTTGGCCCATACTTCTGGAAGGATGAAAAAAAACAGAATCCGTGTCCTGGTGGGAGATAAAGTAAACGTCGAGATGACGACTTATGATTTTACCAAAGGTCGTATAACTTTCAGATCAAAATAAATAATATCTTAACTTTTTATTGGCATAATCAACATAACTATATAGGGGACATGATATGTCAGTAGCGTTGGGAAAAAGATCTTTTGAAGCTGTTAGCAGGTATATGTTAAGAGAATTTACGGTGTTTTATAACCTCTTGGCTATGTCTTGTACACTCAAGAATATGGGGTTGGCTAATTGTTCAAACCTATGCCTTGAAAAATCCGAAAGTAATCGTTCAAGGGCTATGAAAGTCTTTCATCATTTGGAAAACAGAGGTATCAGATTTAAGTTGGCACCTATTCCTGCTTCTCGGCAAGATTGGAGAGCTCCTCTGCACATTTTTGAGGAGATATATCGCCAAGAACAAGAGCTATCCGGATTGGTATCTGTTGTATACGAATCTACCCTTGCTGATAAAGACTTTGTGATGCAACAATTTATTATGAACCTTTTTGAAGATCACCTAAAGTCTGAGTTGGAAGCACTAAACCTGCTTAACAGACTCAGAAAAATGCAGTCATCGGACATCGGAGTATTCGAATTTGATGCTGAATTAAAATCAATCTTATAAAAAAGCAAGAGAAATACCGGCTGAATGTATTCCTCAAGCTACCTCTTTTCTTTCGGCGTAAGCTCTAGCCTTCTTCAGATCTTCATAAGTATCGATGCTGATCGGTGATTCCTTGTCAACAATCGTAATTCCAATGGTCATACCGTTTTCTAGAGCACGCAGCTGTTCAAGCTTTTCAGTTTTCTCAAGAAAACTTTGCGGAAGACTGACAAATTTCCTTAACGAATCTGCTCGAAAACAATAAATTCCTACATGATTGTAATACGGACCACCATACGGAACCGCTGACCTACTAAAATAAAGGGCCTTTCCTTTCTTAAACTCAGAATCTGAAAAGGAAATAAGAGGTTTTACCGTACTAGCACATTTATAGGACTCATCCCTGATCGGAGTAGCAAGGGTTGATATGTCATAATCTGATTCCCTCACAATCTCCGCTGCCTTCTGAATAAACTCAGCATCCACGAAAGGAAGATCTCCCTGCACATTGATTATGCAATCATACTCCTTCCTTTTATCGAATTTCTGCCACGCTTCAAAAACCCGATCTGAACCAGATGGAAGATTTGGATCTGTTAATACCGCTGTCCCACCAACACTTTCAACCGCCCTCTTTACCTCCAAATCATCACAAGCGACAATAACATCCCCTACTTTTGATGCCACTGCACACTCATACGCCCGAACAATCAAAGGCTTACCATTTATATCCGCTAAAACTTTTCCAGGCAAACGAGTCGACGAAATACGAGCGGGCATAACGATCAAGGTATCCATTACACCTCCATAATCTTTCACTAAGAACACAAACTTGCACATGGTGCGGTCGAGAAGACTTGAACTTCCACGAAATAATTTTCATAGCGACCTCAACGCTACGCGTCTACCAGTTCCGCCACGACCGCACAGCCGACACCTTTATAGCCCAATACAGCTCCTTTTTCAAGAATAATCAGACTAAAAATCAAACTCGTTTTTTTCGTGTATTAGATTTTATCATCCGCAATGGAATCATCGATATCCTCTAAATCGACAGACCCCTCCTCCATCTCGCTCTCGCTAACTACTTGCACACCTTCTTTTTCGATGGCTTTCACGGATAAACCTTCATATGGGTTATACGTATCTTCATCCGCTATATCGTCCAAATCCTCTTCCTCTTCATCTGAAGGCAAAAATGAACGAAAATTGTTAATTGCTGCTTCTTTTAATTCATCAACAGAAACTGTACGAGCGGCAATCTCCCTCAAAGCAATCACCGGTTTTTTCTCATCGTTTTCTTCCACGGTAACCGCATCCCCAGCCAATATTTGGCGTGTTCTCTGCGCCGCAAGTACTACTAGATCAAAACGATTTTTTACGACCTTTTCACAATCCTCAACAGTTATACGAGCCATAAACTTCCTCCAGCCTCTAACAAGTGCTTAATATTAGTCTATATACCCCGAAATTTCAATCTTTTTATTTTGAAGCAAAAGAATCTAACATTCCGATAATAACCGGTCCTAACATTACTATGAACAAACAAGGCATGATGAAAAACATCAAAGGTAAGGTCAATAATGTCGGCGCCTGAGCTGCTTTCCCTTCAGCCTCTAACATTCTCTTTTCTCTAGATTCAACAGCCAGCTCCTTTAATGATGTAGATAGCGACGAACCATATTCCAACGCCTGGCTTAATGTTTTAGAGATAGTCTTAATTTCAAGACAATCTGTTCTATTTTCCAAATTTGTAAAAACTTGTCTGTGATCAGGTATCATTTCTAACTCAATTGACGTCAAACTAAGCTCGTCCGCTAAAACAGGATTGGAGGTCCTCATCTCTCTAGCAATCCTTCTTATGGATTTTGTCAAATCCAATCCAGATTCTGCGCAAATAACCAACAAATCAACCAAATCAGGAACTCCCTTGTCAATTGCTTCTTTCCTTTGATTTGCTAGCATTTCATAGTTTAAATCAGTCAATTTATGTCCACCTAATACTCCTCCCAATATTCCTATTAAACACGTCAGATAAAAAGGAACACCAAAATCATTTGTACCCAACAGAAGCAATATTATGAAAAAGATTGAAAGACCCGAAGTGAATTTGGCCGTCATAAATTCTTCCATTGCACTGTCATGTCTCACACCTGCCTTCAAAAGCAATACCTTCATGTTTTCGATTAATTCAGGATATTTTTCCCCTATAAAATTAAACAACTTATTATCCCCGAACATCGGACCTTTTTTACTCAAACCGATGTTTTCATCTTCTTCATCTACAAAAGAACCTTCAACTTCTGAAGCCTGTGTTCCCACTTTTTTGATTCTGGTTGCAATCTTTACACTGCTTGCTATTCTGTAAGCCCACATGTCAGCATAAGGCTTGACCCACAGATAGACTGCGAAAGTAACAAACAAAGTAATTATATCCAAAAATGGTTCTCTCATATCACACCTTTATTTTTGTTGCTTTTAACATGAAGAAAGTCCCCAAGGAAAACAAAACTATCAGTACTTTAAGAAGAGTCTGACCAGATCCCGGTTCTGTGAAAATTTTTAAATGAGCTGGATTTAAAAGAGCCATAATCCCTGCAAATAAAAACGGCAATGCACTAAGAACTATAGCTGACATTCTGGCCTCAGCAGACATCGCTTTCAGTTTTAATCCAAGTTCAAGTCTTTTTCTTACTATACTGCTAAGATTAGCCAAAATCTCTCCTAACATACCCCCGTTTTCCATCTGAAGAACCAAAGCAACTACCAAAAATCTAAACTCCTCTAAATCAATCTTGTCAGCAGCTTCCTGTAAAACTTTTTCTGGTTCAACACCCAAATCAAGCTTTTGGCTAATTATCCGATACTCACTCGCAACAGGATCCTTGGATTCCACACTAACCAGTTTCATGATTCGCCCGATATTCAATCCGGCTTTCACTCCTCGGATCATCATATCAATCGCATCTGGAAATAATTTTAGAAATTCCATTTTTTTCTTATCGGCTCTGGACTTTAAATAATTATATACCAAGTAAGCGCCAACGCACATGCCCACAGGAACACCTGTCAATGCATTTAAAAATTGGAAATACAAAATGATCGCCGACATTGCAATTCCCCCCAAAAAGCAATAAATCACAAAATGCCCAACGGTCATATCCGTAATACCCGCCTTCTTCATTATGCGCCTTATTTTGTTCACAACATTTTGGGTTTGGTCATTGACCTCTGTAACTCCTTGAAAATCGTTTCTCGCAAAAGTGGAAATCTTATCTACGCCAGCTGTTTCCAGTAACATATCCTGTTGTTTAGATAACATTCTTAAGCGTCTTTTTATTTTGTCTTCAGAGGATTCCTCCTCTCCTTCTTCTTTCTTTACAGCAGGTTTGGACATCAACATGTAAACAGTGTATGTACAAATAAAGGCACAAAAAAAGAAAAATAAAGAATCAATAAGAGAGATTATCATCTACTTCACCTCCATTTTTCTCAATCGCCGTCCTCATTACATTCAACAATTCTTTATCAAGACCATATGTTATAGCCTTGTCCAGAAAAGCAGGTTGTTCCACCTTCGCTTCGAATCTACCGATAACTTTATGATCCTCAGACTCTCCTATTGGAACAAACTTAAACAGATGTTGATACTGAATATCTCCTCTTTCATTAATACCTGTCACTTCAACAATCTCAGTGATTTTTCTTGAACCATCGTGCAGTCGCTCTGTCTGGACAATCATGTTAATCGCACCTGCTATCTGCGCTCTCACTATCTCGCTAGGCAAATCAAATCCAGACATCGCGACCATATTTTCTAAACGAATAAAAGCTTCTCGGGCCCTGTTTGCGTGAATTGTTGACATGGATCCATCGTGACCGGTGTTCATGGCTTGTAACATGTCTATACACTCTTCACCACGGACCTCTCCGATAACAATTCGATCAGGTCTCATACGAAGTGCATTCTTAACTAAATCTCGAATAGTTATTTCACCCTTTCCTTCGATGTTGGGAGGTCGGCTTTCCAAACGAACTACGTGTGGCTGTTGCAATTTCAGCTCCGCCGCATCCTCACAGGTAACAATACGCTCGCGAGGATCTATAAGTTGCGATAATGCGTTTAGCATTGTAGTTTTCCCGGAACCCGTACCTCCTGAAACAATAATGTTTAACCCGCAAGTCGCCGCTATCTGCAAAAGTCGTACCATTTCCTCAGTTAAGCTTCCATGAGATGCTAAATTGTGCAAATCCATCGCTTTTTTGGAGAACTTACGAATTGAAA
>DGIE01000055.1 GCA_002393025.1 Holosporaceae bacterium UBA3830
CCCCCCCCCGTCAAATACCTTTTTGGCAAACCATTTCATTTGTTGATCTCCTTCCAATGCAAAATTCTTCTCTGCTATTTTCTCGATAATTTACTAACAAAAAGTTAAGAATTTTTATAAATTTCGCACCTCAAAAATGAGTCCTGATAAAATTTGAAATCTAAAAAAAAATACAATATACTTACTCGGTTGATGTGTTAGGAGTACTGATGAAAATAAAGTTGCCTTATTTCGACAGAGATGGTTGGCGTGCTGCTTTTGCGATTTGGCTTGTTGCCTTTGTAGTCGGACATGTCAGCGAGCCAGTCTGGTGGATAGGGGTCGCCATAGGGTTTGCGTGTTTACTGTTTTTCAGAGATCCGGAAAGAATTCCTCCGAGCAAAAGTCATGTGGTAGTCAGTCCCGCAGATGGTATAATTCTGAAAATTTCCGACGTGGAACCTCCTGCTGAATTGGGTTTAACGGGAAAGAGAAAAAAAATCAGCATATTCATGAGTGTGTTAAACGTCCATGTAAACAGAACTCCTATCGCAGGTGTCGTGGAAAAAATAATTTACACTCCCGGAAGGTTTTTCAACGTAACACTGGATAAAGCCAATGAATACAATGAAAGGCAAGCGACCTTTGTGAAAAATGACGACGGCATGGAGCTGGTGTTTGTACAAATTGCCGGACTTATAGCCCGCCGCATCAGATGCGACATTAAAGAGGGCGACAAGTTGGAAAGAGGTCAGCGGGTGGGAATCATTCGCTTCGGAAGTAGAGTCGATGTCTATTTGCCGTTGGATGTCTCCGTGTTGGTCGAAGAGGGTCAAATCACTGTGGCGGGTGAGACAATTTTAGCTAATTACATTGTGAAGGAAAAGAGAAATGAAAAGAAAGTCAAGTAAGGAAGAAGTCAAAGATTCCGAAGTATCGAAAAATACAGAAAAAAAACCTCTTTCGAAAGGAAGGAAGAATTCGAAAGAATCTAAAGGTTCCAGAGAAGCGAAAAAGGATTCGGATGTTTTAGAAAATTTGGAGACGAAAGTTTCGAATATGTTGGAAGATTCAGAGAAAAAAGTATCAAATGGCAAGGAAGGATTCGAAAAGGAATCTTCAGGTATTTTAAAGAATTCCGAAGAGGAAGTTTCAGATATTTTGGATGGCTTTGCGAACTTTGTGAGAAAAGGAAAAAATTCGCAAAAAGAAAAGGATTCGAAGCCGTCGAAAAAAGAAGTACTAAAAACTTCCACCCTCGCAAAATTTTTGCCGAACGCCGTTACGATTACAGCGATGTGTTTCGGATTATCCTCGATCCGATTCGCGCAAGGCAACGAATGGGAATACGCTGTTCTTTGCATATTAGTTTCAGCATTGCTTGATATGTTTGACGGAAAGATTGCGCGATTCTTGGATCAATCTTCAGCCTTCGGGCTCGAACTGGATTCACTGTCGGATTTGGTGTGTTTCGGAGTTGCTCCCTCGGTAGTTTTGTATCTAGCCTCCATGCAGCAAATCGGGAAAATCGGCTGGGGTATCTGCATGTTCTATACCGTTTGCTGTGCCTTGAGGTTGGCGAGGTTTAACGTTGCCCATACGTGCGGTGATGAAGTCACGGATCTGGACCGCAAGTATTTTACTGGAATTCCCGCACCTGCCGGAGCGATTGTGGCATTATTTCCGTTGATTTTGTTTTTCGAGACAGAAAGTTTTGTGATTGTAAGCCCTTTTTACGTTGCGTTTTTCCTAATGTTCTCGGGTTGTCTGATGGTGAGCACTATCCGCACCTTTTCATCCAAAATAATTGAAATAAATAATACGAATTCCTGGGTTGCTCTGACTGTTATCGCGTTTATGATCATCTGTCTGACATCCAGACTGTGGTTGTCGCTTTCCGTTTTGGTTGCTTTCTATATAATAATGATTCCTTACGGAGTGTATGAATATTCAAAGGCATTGGAGTACACAAAAACAAAGGAATGAAAAAATACTTTCTGCTTATCATAAGTTTGAGTTTTTTATACATGTTCCGCTCTTCCGATTCAGAAGAGCGTAATTGTTATAGGTCGCCGTTGTATCAAGAATTGGCAAAGGAGAATTTCGGTCCTTTCGATCGGGAAAAGAAGTTGAGTATCATCATTGGCATAGACTATTTGCCGTATGAATTTATTGAAATGTTTGAAAAACTGACGGGAATAAAAGTTCACGTCGATATTTTTGATTCAAATGAAATTCTGGAAGCGAAATTACTCGCGGGAGGTACTCAGCATGATATTGTTTTTCCAACGGCATGGCCAAACTTTGCTCGTCAATTAACAGCAAAGGTTTATCGACCGATTGATCGCCAAAAAATCGATTTTTCGAGGTTCAATCCGATAGTCCTGAAAAAACTAGATATACACGACAAAGGAAACAACTACGGAATTCCTTACCAGTATGGAATTTCAGGAATGGGCATGGATACCGAAGTCATAGAAAAGGTGTTTCCCGGAGCGGACAAACATGATCTGGCGCTGTTTCTTGATCCCAAAAATGCCGAAAAGTTAGCGCAAGTAAGGTTCAGTGTCTATGATTCTGCCGGCGAATTGTTTCCGATGATTTTGTGCTATCTCGGACTAGATCCTGAAACCACTGACGAGAAAGATATTCGAAAAGCCGCAGATCATTTCAAAAAAATCCGGCCATATATCTACAAATTTACGGAGTTCGGTTTTGAAGATTTGTCTTCGCAAAATGTTACTCTGACATTAGGAACTTCCGGTGATATCGCAAAAGTCCGAAAAGATACTGGTCGCAAAAATATAAAGTTCTTCTATCCGAAGCAAGGAACATCTTTGTGGGTAGATGTGGTCGCTATTCCTGCAGGAGCGAAACATATAAAAAATATTTATGCATTTTTCAAATTTATTTTCCATCCGAAGGTAATTGCTGAAATCACAAACCGCACCCACCGAGCAAATTGCGTCACTGAGGCGGACAAATATGTCAACAGGGAGATCGTCACCGATGGAAACATTTATCCGTCTCTGGATTTTAGCCAAAAGTGCTATATAGCGAAGCCTGTCCCGACAAATGTCGAAACACTGAGAACAAGATTGTTAACCAAGATTAAGTCACAAAAATGAGCAAAATTTTCAGCAACCTTCCATTTATAATATTTATTGCACTATGCGGATGCGAAATCAGCACTCCCCCACTCCCTCCGATAGATCAGCAGACATTTTCTTACGACCAAATGATACAACAGAAAACGCTGATGGAACTTGAAATAAACGCAAAAACTGAACAATAGTCACAACACTGAATCGACTGATTTTCGACATAGTTCCACTGCTTCGTTTACTTCAGACTTAGTGATATTCAGAGGCGGATTAAAGTAGATCACATCTCCGAGAGGGCGCAGAATCAATCCTAAATTCAGAGCTTTTTTATATATTTGATACCCAATACGCAATTTCGGATCGAAAGGTTTTTTCGTTTTCTTGTCTTTAACCAGCTCGATTGCATTGATTAAACCGATGTGCCGAATTTCTCCGACATTCGGATAATTTTCAAATACCTCGTTCAATCTCTCATGTAAATACATCGCCGTTTTTCGTGCATTTTCTAAAATATTTTGTTCCCGAAGGATTTTTTGCACCGCTAACGCTGCCGAACAACCCAGAGGATTTCCGCTGTAGGTATGACTGTGCATAAAAGCTTTTCCCTTACTGTAATCATCATAAAAGGCATCGAAAATTTTCTGCGAAGTAACTGTAATCGACATGGGCATATATCCTCCTGTCAGTCCTTTCGATAAACACATTATATCTGGGCTGATTTTTGCGTGATCGCAAGCGAACATTTGTCCCGTTCTGCCGAATCCCGTCGCTATTTCGTCTGCAATCAAAATCACGTTGGATTGATCACAAATTTCTCTCAATTTTTTCAAATAAACAGGAGGATATATTCTCATCCCCGCACTTCCCTGTAATAACGGTTCTACAATTATCGCACAAGTTTCATCAGCAAAATCCTCGAAAGCTTGTTCCGCCTTACAAAAACACTCAGCGTTACAACAGTCTCGAGATTTTCCGTAAGGGCATCTATAGCAATCAGGAGCATCGATACGAATTATTCCATTCATTAACATCGGTTTGTAAATTTTGGAATACAAATCCAACCCGCCCACCGACAGTGCGCCGATGGTTTCTCCATGATATCCTTCTGACAGACACATGAATTTTATTTTTTTTGTATTCCCTGTTTGATATTGATATTGCAAGCTCATTTTCAAAGCACACTCGACTGACGCCGAACCGTTGTCAGAAAAATTGAACTTCACCAGTCCTTTCGGAAGAATTTTCAGCAATTCTTCACACAATTTTATAGCGGGCTCATGGGAAAAATTCGCGAAAATAATATGCTCCAGATTGTCTAGCTGTTCTTTAATTGCGTTGCTGATATTTTCGTTGCAGTGTCCAAGCAGATTGCACCACCACGAACTGATGACATCCATGTATTTTTTCCCAAAAATATCGTAAAGATATATTCCCTTTCCGCGTTTGATTATCACCGGAGGAAGAGTTTCGTAATCCTTCATCTGCGAACACGGATGCCAAACGTATTTTAAATCTTTTTCGATCAATTCATTCATTGTCTATCTCCTGATCTGTATATGAACACAATTTTACAAATTGCTTTTGTATAAAACTTGAGAATTAAATCCCTCCAAAATTTCAGATGATTTTTTCACCACGGATATTACAGAAACTTTCGAAAA
>DGIE01000071.1 GCA_002393025.1 Holosporaceae bacterium UBA3830
GGAAGTAATCGCGGAGGAAAATTTGTCCCATCTTTAAAAAATGTTCTTACTGCAATACAAGATATGGATGTAGATGTTCTCCTAGTGGATCATGTCGACGATTTTCCGATTGACGAGCGGGCATTAAAGCCGGTCGCCATGGATTATGATGACGACATGTTTACTCTCTACACTTCAGGTTCGACCAAAGAACCAAAAAGAGTTTTTCATACATGCGGTGGATATCAACTATACTCCGCAATGACATTCAAATATATCTTTGATGTAAAAGAGGACGACGTTCACTTCTGCACTTCAGACATCGGATGGATTACCGGACACAGTTACATAACCTATGCTCCTCTGTTTTTCGGATTGAAACTTGTTATATTTTCAGGAACACCTATGTATCCAAAAGGAGGAAGATATTGGGAAATCATAGAGCAAGAAAAAGTAACTATCCTTTACTCTGCACCCAGTGCAATTAGATGTTTGGCATCTCTCGGAGATGAAGTCCTAGACAATTATGATTTCTCAACCTTAAGAGTTTTAGGATGTGTCGGAGAACCCATGAATGAGGCAGCATGGCAGTGGTATTTCGACAAAATCGGAAAAAAGAAATGCCCTATCATGGATACCTGGTGGCAAACAGAAACTGGTGGAATTATGCTAGCTCCTTTACATAATTTGGAGCAGAAACCATGTTTCGCTGCAAAGCCATTTTTCGGAATAGTTCCTAGTATCAAGGATGATGAATTGGTAATTACCAAGAAGAATTGGCCTGGATTATCTTCGAATTTCTCAAAAAATGATGGTGATATCTATCACACTGGAGATAAGGCAACACAGGATTCAGATGGAGACTTTCGAATTTTGGGACGTATAGATGATGTCGTTAATATTTCCGGACACCGACTTGGAACTTCGGAAATTGAAAGTGTTGTTAATGCTCTCGGCGAAATTGAAGAAAGCGCAGCTATAGGGATTCCTCATAGAATAAAGGGACAAGCACTTTGTATTTTCGTGACAACGACAGTTCCTCTTGATCATGAACAGGAAGAAAGCGTTTCACTTGAAATAACATCTCGTATTAGACAGGATATTGGGGCTATCGCAAAACCTGATCGAATCGTATTCGTCACGGAGCTGCCGAAAACTCGATCTGGTAAGATAAAGAGGAATATCCTGAAAACAATCGGAGAAAAAAAATCCATTGACTACAAATGTCCAGATCTAGAGTCGGTAATAAACGTCGAATGTGTGAAACAAATTGAAATAGCAATGAGAAACGCTATAAAATTGTAGTTCATCGATTTTTATAATGAGTCATATTTGACTCAGCAGGTACAGTAACAGGCTTTCATTGGGGGTTTTACCAAACCAGAAAGCAGTTCACAGAAACTCACGAACGGAGAGGGTTTTTGCTCTATGGCTGAGAATATATACCCTTGTCCAATATCGGCTCCCGCATCAGAAACACAATCCAAAATTTCATTCGTTTCAATTCCTTCCGCAACCACTTTGCAGCCTAAATCATGGGAAACCTGCACAGCAAATTTCATTATAGATCGAGCTTTTTTGCTGGAAGGCGCCATCTGGACGAATTTTTGATCAATTTTTACTATATCTACTGGTAATTCTTGCAGAAAACTAAGAGTAGAATATTCCGTACCAAAATCATCCAATGCAATTTTTACTCCTCGTGAACGCAATAGTCCGAGGTTTTCTTTTATCAAATCAATAAATCCCGGATCAGTGTTTTCATTCACTTCCAATACAATATTTTTCCTTGAAATCTTCATTGCATACAATTTATTTAAAAAATCCTTTGCAAAATTCGGATCAATGGCATCATTTGGAGTCATATTTACATACAGACGATTCTCGAAATCGTAATTCTGAAAAATTGCTTCCACAATGGCTGTTGCACTAGGAAATTCTGATAAGACTTCCTTTTTATACAGAGCCTCATAACCCACCACAAATTCATTTTTGAGAGAGACCAAGGGCTGCAAGCGAATTTTATCTATCATTATTGCCTTCTTTTATAAATAATTTAAAACCGATATCGCGCCATCACTATCGCAGAACTCTATATAATGGCATTTTAATAATTTATCAAGTTCTTTCAAAAAATTTATTCAAATTTTTTGTGGTTAACACAACAAATGACGGTCTTCCGTGACAGCACTGGGCTATGTTTTCCGTAGATTCCATCTGACGCAACAAAGAATTCATCTCTTCAACTGATAACTTCCTTCCTGCCCTTAAACTACCATGACATGCAATCGTCGACAAAATTAGATGAATCTTCTCCTCAAGTGAATAAATATTTCCCATATGCTCCAGTTCATCTGCAATGTCGTTTATCAAAGGTTTGGCCTCACAACTTCCTAATATGGCGGGCAAAGCATTAACCATGATTACATCCGAAGATAGCTTTTCATATACAATCCCAAACTTAGAAATTAAATTTGAATTTTTTTCGAACGATTCTACCTGAGCTTCAGACAAGGGGCAAACCTCGGGCAACAGCAAATCCTGAGAATCTAATTTCGTAGATTTTTTTAATTTCTCCAATGTAATCCTTTCCGCTACAGCATGCTGGTCTATCAAAATCAGGCTATCCTCATTTACCGCAACTATATACGTGTTGGCAATCTGACAGAGGGCTGTACCAAAATAAATATTACCTTCAGAATTTCCTGTCAATTTTTCCGAAATCTCGGGTGACTTATTTTGATCTCCGATAATTTCGGTCTTTGCTGCTTTGGGAATCTCTGAAAAATCAGAATAAACCGTAGAACATCGCCTATTCTTATCATCTTTCGACCGAATTTCATGAATACCATCAAAACTCTGGCTAAAAATAAGATCCTCGCTTTTCCTAGGAGCAAATATCCCAGAATTATATAATTTTTGCTTATTCTCATAAGTCGAAATGCTCCTCTGTAAAACATCTCGACTTTGAGAAATATTGTTCCAAGTCGGAACTTTCTTGGAATCACTCAATGTGAAACCACCCGTATTCGCAGCGCATCTGTCAGTGTAATCAGAAGAAGTCGAATGGGAAATTTTTGAAACTTCAGCAGACGATCCACTCGATTCCAATATCCCAATTTTGTTGCACATATCGTTGACGATTTCCGTAGAAGGCCTCGATGAACCAAAAGCCGATATCAATTTCTTTAGCGATGAAACCAAAAAACCTCGAACTACCGAGGCTTCTTTAAATCTTATTTCCGTTTTCGCTGGATGTGCATTAACGTCCACCTCTTCGTGAGGCATATTCAAAAATAACACTGCTAATGGATATCTCCCGGGATGAATAAGCCCTGAATATGCAGACTTTAAAGCTAAAGAAAAAATTTTATCCTTAACAAACCTGTTATTCACAAAAAAATACTGATAACCAGACGATGTTTTACTGAAGGTCGGAACTCCTATAAATCCGTAGAGAGAATATTTCCCTTTTTCAATTTTTACCTCAAAAAGATTTTCAGCGAATTCCTCTCCAAAAATATCCTTTATTCTACTCGGCAAACTATCTGTAGCTTTGTATAAAAACTTTTTTCTGTCCTTATCGTATAAAGAGAATGAAATGTTCTGAAAAGACAGAGCTATACGCTTTAAGGTCTGCTGACATACATCATTTTCTGTTGTATCTGACTTCAGAAACTTCAGACGCGCCGGGGTTGCATAGAACAAATCTTTAACCATAACAGTCGTTCCTCTTGTCCTCACATCCGGTTCTAACTGAAGATTTTCTTTTCCCTCCGCATTAAGACGCCAAGCTTCACCGTTATCTTTGTCAGAAGAAATAATCGAAACTCGAGCGATGGATACCATAGATGGCAAAGCCTCTCCACGAAATCCAAAAGTATGGATATTAAATAAATTTTCGTCAGATAATTTCGACGTAGCATGGCTCAAAATGCAAAGCTTTAACGAATCCTTATCCATACCCACCCCGTTGTCGCTGACAGCAATCAAGCTCTTACCTGCATCCTGAAGCTTGACTTCAACTTCCGTAGCCCCGGCATCTATTGCATTTTCAACTAACTCTTTTATAACTGAAGCAGGACGCTCTATCACTTCTCCTGCGGCAATTTGGTTGATCAGGTTCTGAGACAATATCTTTATCATGCTTCTCACTTTGATTATGCAACCCATGATACCAAGATTTTCTCAAATTATAAACTCTGCTTTCTTCCGGGGAATTTTTATCTTTTCACAACAAAATATAACGCTATCTCCTTTCGAAAGATCACTGAAATACTGTTTCTACAAATTCCTCTACTGTAATTTTTCCGTAGATGACTCGGTAAATTTCTGAAAAAATTTTTACAGAACACCGTAAATTTGGAATGAACTTTGCGGCAAAGATTCCCTCCGCTAGAGGACCCTGCCAAATTTGTAAACTTCCTCCCTCGGCAAGAAATTTTCCAAAAGACATGTTTCGGGATTGCAGGCTTGAACAAGTCAAAAAGACATCCCCCAACGCTCCAACCTTGGTAAAAGTCTCAGCTCTCCCCCCAAAAGACTCTGCTATCTTTATCATCTCTTGGATTCCTTCAACTATGAATCGAGCTATAGCACTTTGACCAAGATTTTTCCCATGCAAAATTCCGCAACCTATCGCCAAAACATTTTTCAGCGATCCTGCAATCTGTAATCCGATCATATCCTCAATCGGTTCCAATTTAAAATTTCTCGAACTTAATTTATCAGAAAGCTCGCAGCACTTCTTGAAATTTTTCCCGGCCAAATTAACTTTTGCGGGAAGATTTCTGGAGATTTCCGCAGCAAACGATGGCCCCGACAGAACAAAAACTTCATTTGGTAAGGAATCTTCGACTAAATCCGATAGCAGCCCTTCATTCTCCAAGTCAAATCCTTTTGAACACAAAATAACAGGCGTTGCAAAATTCCGGACACACTCACAGGCTTGTTTCACAAAATTCGTAGGTACCGCGAGCAAAATTACTTCAACGTCACTCAATCTGCTTTCATCATTTGTATAAACAATATTTTTACTGAGCAATACACCGGGCAAAGATACTGAGTTCTCATGCTTTTGATTCACGGAATCAACGATCTGCGAATTCTTTTCAATCACAAAAATCGCATCCGATACTCGGCTAAAACACTCAGCTAAGGCTGTTCCATAACCCCCCCCGCCAATA
>DGIE01000041.1 GCA_002393025.1 Holosporaceae bacterium UBA3830
GTTTAAAGTTACTCTCAAACAAATTATTCGAAAATGGACTATGGGTAACCCCAGATCCCGCCGGAACTAAAAAAATGCGAGTAACTTCTCCATATCAAATTCGTCGAAATGCTTTATACGAAAAGTTAGAGAATCCGAATTATGTCGGACGAGCAATCCTTCATATGGCGAAGCACAGGGGTGCCGGATGGCTTAGTGAAGACAATCAATCCAAAGATGAAATAACGGAAGATCAGACAAACCGCAAGAAATCAGTCTCTCCGTTTGATAAATTGTATGCGGGAATGAAAAATAGCGATGCGCAGACAGTCGGGGAGTATTTATGGATGCGTCTGCAGAAGCACAAGGCTATACGACAAAAAACCAAATATAATCCGGTCGATTATCGAATTCCTCGTTATTTGTGGAAAGAGGAGTTTAACAGAATTTGGGACAAACAAGCTGAGTATTTCGAGCAAATGCGCATTGATGGTTTGAAGGATGAGATTTTTTCGATACTTTTTTTTGAGCGTCCTTCGGTACCATACGCGATAGGAAAATGCATTTATTATACGGAAGAAGATCGGTTGTCCAAAATTCATCTGCTGTCTGAAATGCGACGAATTTATGAAGAAGTAAACAATCTTCGAGTGACAAATATCATAGCCCAAAAACGTCCACTAACGATTGAAGAACGAGACAAAATCGTAAACGAGTTGCTTATGCGAGGGGAAAATGCAGGTAAACGCAATATCAAAAAAATATTGAACATTGAAATTGATATCGATAAACCGATTAAAGCATTTTTATATTCCACTCCGGATTTTCAAAATATAGACTATGTACGACATTGTTCTGAAGAAGATTTGGCAAGATTCAGTGAATTTTTAACTAATCCGGTTAATCCAAACGATAAAGAAGGACGCCTATATACTGAAGATGAACTTATTCAGGCTTTAAAATCAGAATATAAAATAGGTACCGAACAAGAAATCGGCAAATTATTATCAAAACTACCAAAAAGCGGACGAGGAAGCTTGGGCAAAACAGCTACGATTAAAATTTTAGAAAAGCTGAAAGCAAAAGTAATTTCCCATCGAGAAGCAACTGAGGAATTAAAGGAAATTGATGAGCATTTTCGGGCAGTTGATGAATTGTTCAGAGAAAAACAAGGAAAATATACTCAGTTGCCTTATTACGGAGAAATTTTACGAAGTTATACTCAGCCAATTCCTCCGTTTATCCTCAAAAATAATAATAATTTAAATGAAGATGAAAAAAAATTCGGGAAGATTGCAAATCCGGGAGTACATAGAATTCTTAACCAAATTCGTTTAGTCGTAAACGAAATTGTAAAACGTTACGGAAAACCTTATTCCATTAATATTGAGCTTGGTCGAGATGTAGGTTTATCTGAAGAACAAAAAAAATCATTAGAAAAAAGACAAAAGGATAATGAAAAACTAAACGAAGAAGCAAAAAGTTATCTAAAAGAAAGAAATATGAAAATTACTTCGGACAATATTCTGAAGTACAAACTCGCCAAGGAACAAAATTTCATCGATATTTACACAGCCACGGTGATGTCTCAAAATTTTGAAGGTATGGAGATTGATCACATTATTCCGCGCGAAAAAGGAGGTTCTGATACTTTTAATAATCTATGTCTCGTAAACTCAAACAACAATGTGGAGAAAGGCAATTTGTTTCCGTACAGATATTTCATGACCAAGAAGTCGGATGAAGAATTTCGCGAAATAATGAAAAAAATTCGTGAAATTTATAAAAAAAATCCTGGGAAATTATGGCGTTTCGAAGAAGACACAGAGAAAAAATTCAAAAATGAAGGAGACAGCGACGAAACTAATCGCTACCTTGCGGATACCAGATATGTAACAAAATTAACACAGCAATATTTAAGAGCAATCTTGGATTATGAACACAACGATGACGTTGTTCATACAAGAATTCTTCCTGTCAGAGGAAAAGAAACAGCACGTTTGCGTAAATATTGGAATTTAGAAGGATTAGAGTATGAACTTATGGGGCTGGATGTTCCAAAATACCTTGATAATGATAAAAAGGAACATAACAAAGAATGGTTTTCAAAACCCCGAATAGATCATCGACATCATGCTATGGATGCAATCGTTTTAAGTTGTGCAACTCTAAGTTTACTTCAAAAAATGCAGCGAGGGGATGAAATCAAGGTTACCAGTCCGCTGGGGGAAGTAGAGTCCATTGGCGGTTTTCGAAAAAAGGTCATTGAGACATTATTGGGTATAAAAGTTTCACATAAACCGGAACGTTCAAAATCAGGAGAGCTTCACAAGGCAACTAAACGAACTGTCGTACATAAAGATGACAAAAGCATATTTACGGTATACAGAAGAAGTTTTGATTGCTTAAAATCTGTGAAAGATTTGGATAAACTGATCGTTAAGGATAAAATTTTGGATGAATGGAATCCGGAAATAGCCGTCGATAGAGAGAAACAGTTTGTACTCAAACAAAGTATTTTGGATTACATGGATAGATCAAAGCAACTTTTGGAAGAAGAAAACGAGAAAAAAGCCTCAGAAGGAAGAACTTCCGAAAAAATTACTGAGGCAAAGATAGTCAAAAAAGCAATAAACATGCTGATTGATGAAGGAAAATGCAAAGAAAGAAGTTTTAAGTGTTACGAGGAAAGTAATGCCCTTATTTTTATCGAACGACACAATGTGGCTTACGAGAGCGGAAATAATTACTGCATGTATTTTTTCGAAAAATCAGACGGGAAAGTCGGCTGGGAATTGATTAATCGTTTCAACGCGAATAATCCTGATTATATTCCAGAATGGCGGAGGCATAAGGGAAACAAACCATTATGGTATGTCTGCACAAGTGACATGTTAGAGCTTGATACTCCGAAAGAATGGCAGAAATATACCGACCAAGCAAGATGTTTAGCAAGAGTCAAAAAGATGAGTGACGGAAGATTGGCTATAGATTATATGTCTGATGCAAGAATGACTTCTCCTCCTAAAAAAGAAATAAAATACTTTCATGTTGATACATTAGATAGAGGGTTAAAATTTTTTACGGATCACAATGCTCGAAAAATAGAACTGACACCTTTCGGTAAGGTAAAAAGAAAACACAAAAAATTGTGGAGCGGAAAGAAGTGATACTTTTTAAATTTTAGTGTTCGCACAATGGGAAGAAGACGAAGACAGGAGCCCTTATCAGGATGGTCTATGATGTGGATAATTTGCATGTTTGATATTCCCATTAAAATGAAAATCCAAACAAGAAAGGCTACACGTTTCAGAAAACAATTGCTTGATAACGGTTTTTTAATGAAACAGTATTCTGTATACATCAAGCCTGTCAGCAGTTTAGGTGCTGCGAAAACGATAACAAAAAACTTAAAAAATATAATTCCGGACAACAGTTCCGTAACCTTCCTATATATCACGGATAAACAATATTTGATGACCGATAATTTTTTCGGGAAAAATTTTGATGAAAACGAAGAGGTAGTCCGCGAAAAAAATGGCCAAATTTTACTGTTTTAAGTGTTGTTTTTTTCATTTTTTTTACGAATTTAGTACCAAAAAGCCCTCAATTATGAGGGCTACATTCATATAATATTCTATCAGGAACCAATTAGGCGGTCAAATATAACACGCGAAGCCGGTTTAAATCCCTTGCTTGTATTTTATCAGGAACCAATTAGGCGGTCAAATATAACACTCCGACCGTAAAAGGACTTTCGCGAATTATTTTATCAGGAACCAATTAGGCGGTCAAATATAACACGCGAAGCCGGTTTAAATCCCTTGCTTGTATTTTATCAGGAACCAATTAGGCGGTCAAATATAACAGATTCATACGCAGTCCAACCCACTGCCGTTATTTTATCAGGAACCAATTAGGCGGTCAAATATAACGTGATTTAGTTTCTGAAGCTACAATATTAAATTTTATCAGGAACCAATTAGGCGGTCAAATATAACTAGTTACAGTGGCGTTGAGCGAGGCGAACTATTTTATCAGGAACCAATTAGGCGGTCAAATATAACCTGTATCGAATACCTTTGATCCCGGAAGCGATTTTATCAGGAACCAATTAGGCGGTCAAATATAACTCTAATGGGAAATATACTGCAGCGGTAAATATTTTATCAGGAACCAATTAGGCGGTCAAATATAACCAGAGCTTATAATTTAATTTACAATGAATGATTTTATCAGGAACCAATTAGGCGGTCAAATATAACAACCATTTGCATATAGCCCATTAAATCTAAATTTTATCAGGAACCAATTAGGCGGTCAAATATAACAAAAACGAAGTTAGTATTAAACATAAAACGATTTTATCAGGAACTAATTAGGCGGTCAAATATAACAAGATCTGGGCAATGGTTGGAGAGTCAATAATTTTATCAGGAACTAATTAGGCGGTCAAATATAACAAGATCTGGGCAATGGTTGGAGAGTCAATAATTTTATCAGGAACTAATTAGGCGGTCAAATATAACAACTAACTCAGCAACAATATTGCTCATTAGATTTTATCAGGAACTAATTAGGCGGTCAAATATAACAATTCTCTTTCGATGAGTACATCAAGGGTTACCCTAGCAGGAATTAACCAAGAGATCAAACACAACTGGTGAAACACCCGGAAACCACGCAACCATATCCCACCGATTTTAAGTCACAAATTTCCATAAGAACAACTAAAAAATCTTCCCCTCAATAAAACCAGCAAGCCCCTTTACCTGAAAAGGGGCCTGCCATACAAACTTGACTTATTCTTTACCGGATAAACTCTTCTCCTCAACTTTTTTAACCTCTACCTTTTTGGTTAAGAGCTGATTTTTCTTTACGTAATGCTCGATAAAATCAAAATCTTTTCCATAGATTTCCTCGAAGATTCTACGACTATTTTCAAAACATTCACTCATGTCTTTCGAATTTTCAAGAAAAACACCCTGCCCACTTAAAGTCTGATAAGACGATCGTTCCAGAATTCTCTCACATAAGACATTCACTTCCTTGAAAAAGTTCGCGAAGTATTTTCGAGAAGAATCAATATTTTTTCTACGGTACTCGGCTACTGCCGCGTGATACATACAAGTGTCGTACAGTAAATCACAATAGTTATTCCGCTCTCTGTCTCCGTAGGAATTGCCTTCCTTATCTTCATAATTCAATACATTTTCACACACTCGAATCGCTTCATCCAACCTATTGAGACGAATCAGGCATTCCACTTCATGACACCTAACCCTAAACAAATACTCTCCTTTCATCAACTTTGCAAAAAATGACTCGGACTCCAAAAAATATTTATAAGCTCGAGAAACTTTGCCCAAACGAAGGCTAGCCAATCCTCTCTCAAGAGCAATTATGCCCCTAGCATACAATGTATCCGCATTATAATACCCGGCCTTATCAAGAGCTTCTTCCGCTTCCTTCGCCAGATCCAAGGCTTGCTGATATGATCCTAAAGCGTTATAAATTCCTGCCAGTTTGGCCCTTTGAACATTTCTCCTGGTCGCAGCCGGCTCAAATTTATCGAATTTTTCGTGAGACAAAACTTCTATAGCTTTTTTCATTATATCCACAGAGGCACGTGTATTTTCCCGATTTATTCCCTCCACAAAGTAATTAAAAGCCATATTCTCGAGGATATTGGATTCAAATAACCCTTTTCGAACATCTTCCATTTGCGCAAGTTTAAGATGCTCTAACGCAGACGTAAAGCACAAGTTGGACTGATCAAAAGCCATTTGTCTCATGCGGACAATACCCAATATCATATAAGCATGGACTTTTTCCAAAGTGTTATCGTGAAAAACCTTTAGACTTTCGACCAAACACTTATCGGCCAGGGAAATCTTATTCATAACTGTATAAATCTCGCCCATTCTAAATTTTACTCTGGCTAAATTGTACTCGCCCAAGCAATTATTTCCCTCATTAATCTCAACAACTTTAATGAGATACTCCATCGCTTCTTTCATTCTATAAGACTTCGTTCTTAAAATTTCAGAGATCAACAACATTAATCTGGACTTGTCCCCTGCTATCTTCTCTCCTTTAATATTCGAAATTTTAGATAACATAGCCTCCAAATGAGGAACCAAAGTTAATTTCTTGTCAGCATTATGAAAAATCACCTTAGTTATCGTATGCACTGCCGACGCCAACTCGTCACTTGTGAGTAATTCCCTAACGTAGTCATAACCTATCTTGTGGCTACTCCTGTGAATGGAAATTTCTGCCCCTGAATCTGTCACCAATGATTTTTCTCTAAGCTTTCTTATAAAGTTATCAGCATTAAGAGTCCCTGCGATGTCTTTGAGTATGTATTTCGGAATATTCTGAGAATCCAACAAACACAAAGCCAACAACAGCAACTTGTACTCATCCTTGTTGTTTAAAACCTCTTTAAGTGACGAACTTATAATTCCATACCGAGTCTCGCTGTATCCGGAATTTTCCCTTATCAAATCTCTCTGCTCCGCATTAAGTTCGCTAATACTTTTTGCAAGCAACTGAGAATACTCATCTATCGAAATATTCGTATTTTTTATATAGTAAGCAGCTGCGCTTACATCCAACGGGAACTCCGGTATTGTTATTAAAAATTCTGAAACTTTCTTTTTATCCTCAAGACTGAGCTTGGAAAACTCTTTATCGAAAACAATACTCGAAAACAATTCTCTCTTCTCCTGTTCTTCCAATCTTCCGATATTCACCAAAGACTCAGCTTTTATGAAGTTGTTATTTCCTAAATTTTGGTTCCTAGTTGTAATCAGGACACAACCCCGACCCCAAATCTCTTCATTAGCAGGAAAATATTCCTTAATACTTTCAAAAAAACCAACATTATCCATCAACAAAATCCAGTTATCTTTTTTCTTTAACAGCATCGAGATAAGCCTGACCAACCTTTTTTTGCGATATTCCACGTCTTGCAAGTTTCTGATAATATCCATCTCCTTTCTTTGACTCTTGGTTACTGCTAAATGATCAGCCAATTCCATAAATGAGTTGTACAACGTCTTTTCTGTTTCAGCGTTAATTTCAAATTTAACCTCTCCTTGCAGCAAGGACACCACCTTTCTCGCGACAGTGGTTTTTCCCGCTCCACCTGTTCCAAAAATCACAGCTGTTCGTATTCCTTTTCCCCATTTTAATTTCTGAATTATTTTATCTTCGACATACGGTCTATCCAGAAAATTATCAGTAAAATTCGAAACATTTGTTATCTCGAGAAGTTTGTGTTTCTTCGGATAAAGAAAGGCGATCACTGCTAACAAAATTACCAAAATCAATATCAAAGCATGGAGAAACCTTTTGTCTCCACCTAAAATTGAAATTTTCTTCACGATGAGATTTTCTTTATTTTTTTCAAAAAAATCTAACAAATCTTTTCTCGAATTAGCCTTCGTCTTCTCCTTTAAATTCCTTACGTGATAATCTATTGCCTTTACCGACACAGACAACTTTTCGGCTATCTCTCGATAAGTCGCCCCTTTTTTCAGCTCACTGACAACAGACATTTCCTGGCCGGTAAACTTAATTCCATTTATATCTACTTCATCTTTTTTGTTCATTTTCATATCT
>DGIE01000064.1 GCA_002393025.1 Holosporaceae bacterium UBA3830
TGGTCAGATGCCTCTTTACAGAAGATTGCCGAAAAGAGGTTTCAATTCCAGGCAGGATAAGTCTCGTGTTAACATTATTAATCTTTGCGATTTGCAAAAGCTGTGCGAGACAAAGGTTCTTGATGCCAAGAAGGAAGTTACGGTTGATGTTTTGAAGGGCTTAGGTGCCGTTAAGTCAAACGCAGAGACTTTGAGATTGCTTGCGAAGGGTGAATTAAAGGTCGCTCTGCAGATCTCTGTAAATTATGCTTCAGATGCAGCTGTCAGAGCTGTAGAGGCAGCTGGTGGTAAAGTTCAAATAGTTTAGGTTGTAAATGATTTTTGATCAAGGTTTGAGCTTAGATACGTTTTCAAAAGCATCCGACTTGCAAAAGCGGTTGCTTTTTACGATTATGGCTCTTTTTGTATACAGAATTGGTACATATATTCCTCTTCCGGGATTGGATCCGGTGATTATCGCAGATTTAGCTAACCGCCATATCAGTGGAGGTGGGATCCTGGGCATGTTTAACATGTTTTCAGGAGGTGCATTGAGTCGTATGACGATTTTCGCATTGAACTTAATGCCTTACATTTCTTCTTCGATTATTATTCAGTTGATGACGATGGTTTCTCCTACTTTGGAAGCTCTGAAGAAGGAGGGAGAGACAGGAAGGAAGAAGATACATCAATATACAAAGTATCTGACAATTTTCGTGGCTAGTTTTCAAGCTTGGGGTATCAGTCTATTTCTGATGAACATTGAAGGGTCTCCCGTTGTTATAGGGAATATATTTCCATTGATTTCTGTACCGTGTATTGTTTGCGGAACCTTATTTCTCGTTTGGTTAGGAGAGCAAATGACTTCCCGTGGTGTAGGTAACGGATCTTCGTTATTGATTTTTGCCGGTATCGTAGCCAACATGCCGGTTAGCATCATGAATATCATTGAACAAGGGAGAGCAGGTGCATTATCTCCATTTGCCGTTGTAGTGATTTTTGCAATAGGATTTGCAGTCATTGCATTCGTGTCTTTCGTTGAGAGGGCTCAGCGTCGTGTTTCGATTAATTATCCACAACGCCAGGCGATGAGAGCTCAGGGACGTACGATGGATTCAGCAAATCATCTTCCGCTGAAGATAAATTCTGCCGGGGTTATTCCTCCGATTTTTGCCTATGCCTTATTGTCGTTGCCGCTGATGTTGGCAAGCTTTGTTGGCCAGGATAACGAGTACGTGGCATCCTTCATGAATTTCTTCAATAGGGGAGGGGCTTGGTTCTCTGTTGTGTTGGTCGTGATGATTGTATTCTTTTCATTCTTCTATACTGCCGTGGTGTTTAATCCGACAGAGACTGCTGATAACCTGAAAAAAGCAGGAGGGTTTATCCCTGGAGTTCGTCCAGGGCAGGCGACGGCGGAATATTTGGATTACATTTTGACTAGGTTGACAACTGTTGGAGCATTGTACATGTCTTTTGTATGTTTGATTCCGGATTTCATCAAGTCGCAGTTTAATGTTGATTTTTTGTTTGGCGGAACGGGAATACTGATAGTTGTCGGAGTCACCATTGATACGATTTCTCAGATTTATACTCACATTTTGTCTCATCAATATAGAGGTGTGCTGAAGAAGATTGAAAAGAGGAGAAAGTGATGAAAATTTTGATTCTCTTAGGGGCGCCTGGAGCGGGAAAGGGTACGGTGGCCCAATATCTTGCGGAAAATTATGATGTTTGTCATTTTTCCACTGGAAATTTGCTGCGAAATGAAGTAAAAAAGGAATCTGATATAGGTTTGAAGGTGAAGGATATTCTCGGATCGGGCGGATTGGTCGGAGACGACATAGTTAACGGGATTGTTGCTAAGAATATCGAAGAGGTTTTGGGTACAGGTAGCTTGGTTGTGTTGGACGGATATCCAAGGACGAAGAACCAGGCGATTGAGCTGGATGGAATGATGGCCGGATCGCTGAAGAATGAAATCAGAGTTCTTGAGTTAGATGTCGACAGCGAGGTTGTTGTGCGGAGAATTTCTCAGAGAAGAGTTTGCTCTTCTTGTGGAAAGACTTACGGACCTCAGGATAAGATAGAAGTCTGTGCTTGTGGTGGAGAACTTATAAAAAGAAAAGATGACGAAGAGTCAGTAGTCAGAGATAGGCTGAAGAAGTATGAAGCGGAAACTCGCCCGGTGTCTGACTACTACGTTGATCGATTGGTTAAAGTTTCGGGAGAAGGAAAGCCCGAAGAAGTTACGCAGAGAGTGGATGAGACTCTTGCGAAGTTTGGAATAAAAAAGAGGAGATAATTCGTGGCTCGTATAGCTGGTGTCAATTTACCTGATAAGAAACGTGTTGAGTTTGCTTTGAGGTATATATACGGTATTGGACCAAAGCGTTCCAAGGATATTTGCGAGGAGCTCAAAATTCCTGAAGAAAAAAGGGTATTTGAGCTTTCAGATGACGAAGTTTTGAAAATCCGTGAGATAATCGACAGGGATTACCAAGTTGAGGGAGATCTGAGACGTACTGTAGCGATGAGTATTAAGAGACTTATGGATCTTGGATGCTACAGGGGATTCCGTCACAGAAAAGGGCTTCCTGTACATGGGCAGAGAACACATACAAACGCTCGTACCAGAAAAGGTAAGGCTAGAGCGATTCCGGGTAAAAAGAAAGTAACGAAGTAATAAGAAGGTAACACAATTATGGCTTACAAAGGCACTCAAAGATTAAAAAGAAGAGATAGGAAGAATGTTGTATCCGGTGTTGCTCACGTTAATGCAACGTTTAACAACACGATGATCACGATCACCGATCGACAGGGAAATGCGATCGCCTGGAGTTCTTCGGGCAGTTTGGGATTCAAGGGATCTCGTAAATCCACGCCGTATGCAGCGCAGGTTGCAGCTGAGAAAGCTGCGTCCAAGGCGATTGAGCATGGTATGAAGAACATTGATGTTGAGGTAATGGGTCCGGGGTCAGGTAGAGAGTCAGCCTTGAGAACTTTCCAGACATTGGGTTTGGTTGTTGGATCCATCAGGGATGTCACACCTATCCCACACAATGGATGCAGGCCTCCAAAGCGTCGTAGAGTGTAGTAGTTAGGGGAAAGAAGTGATACGGAAACAGTGGCAAGATTTGATTAAGCCTTATAGGCTCCAAGTGGAGAGCAGAGAGGTTAGTGTCGAACAGCGGAAAGCTAGTGTGGTGGCGGAGCCGTTGGAGAGAGGTTTTGGTGTAACACTTGGAAATGCGTTGCGCCGGGTTTTGTTGTCTTCTTTGAAGGGGGCAGCGGTTACTTCCATTAAGATTGACGGAGTTGTTCATGAGTTTTCGACGGTTCCGGGAGTGACGG
Source organism: Holosporaceae bacterium UBA3830 (assembly GCA_002393025.1). GTDB lineage: Bacteria > Pseudomonadota > Alphaproteobacteria > UBA3830 > UBA3830 > UBA3830. Next base: position 3,334 of record DGIE01000064.1, read on the forward strand.
AAGATGTTACGGATATCATTTTAAACGTAAAGTCTCTTCCTTTGAAGTATGAGGGAGATACTCCACGGAAGATGAAGATCAGCGTTGTCGGTCCATGCGAAGTTACAGCAGGGATGTTCGATCTTGGTGCGGAAATTGAATTGTTAAATCCTGATCATCATATTTGCACAGTTGGTGATGGGGTTACTTTCAACATGGAAATGACGGTTGCAGTTGGTCGTGGGTATGTCGTTGCCAGCCAAAATAAAACCGAGAATGCTCCGGTCGGGACTTTATTCGTCGATTCGATATTCAATCCGGTGAAGAAGGTTTCTTACAAGGTCGAGGATACCCGTGTCGGACAAGTGACTGACTATGACAAGTTGATTCTTGAAGTCGAGACCAACGGATCGATTTCTCCTGAGGATGCTGTCGCTATGTCTGCGAAAATTTTGCAGGATCAGTTCCAGAAGTTTATCAATTTTGAAGATGACAATGAGGATGAGCAGGAGGACGATGAGGTCACGTTGCCATTCAATGTTAACTTGTTGAAGAGGGTGGATGATCTCGAGTTGTCAGTGCGTTCCATGAACTGTTTGAGAAATGATAACATAGTTTACATCGGGGATTTGGTTCAGAAGACTGAGAATGAAATGTTGCGTACTCCAAACTTCGGAAGGAAGTCCTTGAATGAGATCAAGGAAGTTTTGTCTCAGATGGGGTTGTATTTGGGTATGCAGGTGAGTGGCTGGCCGATTGAAAATGTCGACGAAGTCGCCAAGAAAGTGCATGATAAGTTTTAAGGGGAATTTTTATGCGTCATAGAATTAGCGGTAGAAAATTTAACAGAAGATCTTCCGAGAGAAAGGCGTTGTTCAACAGTTTAGCGAAGTCTTTGTTGAAGTATGAGCAAATTGTAACAACTCTTCCGAAGGCGAAGGATTTACGTCCTATCGTGGAGAAGATGATTACTCTCGGCAAAAATAACACGGTTGCAAGCAGGAGAAATCTTTTTGCAAAGTTGAGAGATAATAGTTTGGTTTCTAAGGTTTTCGGGCCTTTAGCTGAGCGTTATGCCAGCAGGAATGGCGGGTACATCAGGATCGTAAAATGTGGATTCCGTCAGGGAGATATGGCTCCGATGGCTGTGATCGAGTTGCTCGACCGAAATGTGTCGGCAAAGTCAACAATGTCTTCCCCAGTGGGTGAAGATTCTGCTCCTCAGGTTATTGAGTCATCGGCAGAAATAGCGTAAGCTAACATTGTTGTGTTTTTCGTAATATCCTTGCCCCCTTTCTTAGGAAGAGGGGGTTTCTTTATAATTGTCAGTCAAACTCATTTTTTTTGCGGGGGCGAGATCATTTCGGTTGAGCCATACTATTAAAATCTTAAATTTTTGTTAAAAATTACATATAAAATTCTAATAAAATTAATAAAAAATAATGTAAAAAATTTGACACATATTTTTTTTGATGATAAACTACCTTTGATTTTTTATTAACGTAGGGTTTCAATAGAAGGAGATGAAAAAATGAACAAATGCGTAAATAGTTCAGTAAAAGTAATAGCATGTTTGGCTGCATTTGGTGCTTTTCCGGTCTTTGCAGAAGGCGATGTTGCTGCTCAGACTAAAGTAAACACTGGTTGCTGCGCTGAGGCTTTGAAAGGTTTCACTGTCGGAGCTGACGTAATATACAGTCATGCTGCTGCTAAGCATGAGGAGTTGGAGACGAAAATTGCGGGAGTTGTTGGAAATGTGGATGTGGCAGGAAATGATAATAGCTATAGTTCTCTGGAACACAAGCGTGCCGGTCTTGATCCATCCGTAAATATCGGATATACACATGTTTACAAAAATTGGTATGTTGGCGTTGCAGGAGAATTTGCTTTTGGTGTTAAGTCGAAAAGAAACAGTGATTTCGGTGGAGCTAAAGTAGACACCGAAATAGGAAGAACATCCTATGGTTTGAAAGTCAAGGGCGGATATTTTGTAAATGATCTGAAGTCAGCCATTTACGGAATTGCCGGTATAAAGTGGAGAGATGTAAAGTTTAGATTTAATGTAGATGAGGATAAAGGTACCGACGCGAAGTTGAAGAGACCGCTGTATGTTATAGGAGTCGGTGTAGAGCGACCGGTTTACAAAAAGTTGTCCGTTTCAGCAGAGTACGAATACGCTTGGAGAAATTCCAAAGATACTTCTACCGTGGACTTGACAAGTGGATCAGCTTCTTTGTACGCAAAGCAGCGCTTGAATGAGCACAGCTTTAGAGTTGGTGTGAAGTACCACGTTTAATAAAACTGAAGTAAAGGAAGGTGAATTCCTTCCTTTTGATTTCAATTAATGAATTTTTGATCGTTAAAATAATAGGAGGTTTAAATGAAATTAACGACGCTGAAGGTAAGTGTACCTGTTTTGATGATGATGTTATTCCAGTCGGGACACGGTGTGTCCAATTGGTTCATGGATGCTTGCAGAGCGATGAAAAAAGGAGATATTTTCACTGTCCAGAATCTCTTGATAGAGAATAACCCTGGTTCAGTGACAATGAGTGATGCTGGAAAAGCGGACTTTGTGAATAAAAGTGAAGATTTGATTAAAGAAGCCGTAAAGGGATTTATTCCAAGGGGCTTCTATGATAGCGAAGGGTTGACAGAAGACGGAATAGCTTTCCAGACAAGTTTAATGGAAGCCATGGTAGCTCTTGCAGACGTAAGCAGTGACAGTGTGGAGAATGCTTTCAAGAATGAAGTTATTAAGAGTTTTAGCGAGTTTTTGGAAAATGGTTTCTTAGCTTGTGATGAGAATGTTTATGACGAGGTGACCAAGATAACAAATACTTGGGCGATCAGTGATGTTCCTGAAGCTACAGGAGATGACAATAATAAAGTTATTGTTGAAAGCTTGCTTGGAGATAAGGACAACCCTGCTGATGGAACCATTAGGGCTTTTATTACTGCGTACAACGCCGCTACAGGGGATGATGCGGATACAGAGAAAAGATCAGCTTTTTCTACTTTTTTAAAAGATCAAGGACTCACAGCTTTGGATTTAGATAATATATACACGGTGGTTGAGACTGCAATTTCCGTTGAAGATGGAGATGGTCAGGCAGACTTGTATGTTGAGGATACTACAAAGAGGGAAGCAGCAATATTCGAAGCTCTGTTGGATCGTGCAAGTGAAGTGCGTACCGCAGCTATTCCAGAAAAAAGCAAGGCAAACGTTCCTTGGGGATATGGTGACGATGAGGAATGGAAAGCTAACGCTAAAGAGGCTATAGACGATGTATGGAATGAAAAAGATTCGGCAGACTCGTTGGTGGAGGCCTTGTACAAAAAATCCGCAGCGACACTAGCAAAAGGATATGTTACTGACGAAGAAGATCCAGATGGTTATTCTTCCACTAATGAGTTATCTTTTTACCTAAGTTTGTTTGGTTTTTGGAATATTGACGGAGACAACGGGGGTCGAGAGAGTCAAGATTCAAAAGAACAATTCTTGTGGAAGATATTAGACAAAATAGAAGCAGATGTTGCAGCTAATGATGGTGCAGATGCTGCTGGATCTGATGAAAGGGTAGCTTGGGTTGCAGCTCACAATGATGAAGTACAGTCTATCGTGGAAAACGCAGTCTACTCCACATTCGGAACAGCATACGAGGATTGGTTGCGTTATTCGATAGCTGATGAAGAGACTGACTTGAGCCGTTGGGAGCAATGGGTCACTGAAATGATTGCAGGTGACTATACCAAGGCTTTGGATGACTCAATTCAGCTTGTTGACCCTGACAAAGCGAGTGAAATTGTTAATCTCGTTAAAAAAATTCAGAAGATTCAATAATTTTGCCAATCAATTTTAATCTTGCCCCTTCCTCGTGAAGGGGTTTTTTATTTGCAAAATCAGATAAACTCATATCCGTCATTTAATTTTAAAAGTTTTGATGTTTTTAGGGCAATCTGTAACAAAAATCCTATAAAATTATATTTTATTTAAGGGAAAACAATTTTAATTGTATTTGCTTCGTGTGCGCGAACCCTTTGTTATCGTTTGGTTTTTACAACAAAAGAGCTATTTTTGAATATTTCCACATTGACTAACACTTTTCAGGATGCTAGAGTGAGGTCGTTTCTGTGGTTTAGTGGGAGATTTTAAAATGAGTAGATGTAAAGACGCCGTGAAGGTGCTTACGGTTGTGTCTATGTTTGGTGTGATTCCTGTTTCGGCGGATAACCATTCTGCAGTGAAGAATTTGGGAGGATTTCATGTCGGAATCGATGCTGCTTACAATCATTCGAGTGCGAAGAATGATGAGACGAAAGGAGTTGCTACATTATATTATGATAACAGCCAGAGAAATGTTCCTGACGATGAGTTAGCAAAAAGTAAGCGCAGTCGTTGCCATATCGATCCATCAATCAATATTGGTTACTCTCATTTCTTTAACAATTGGTATGTCGGATTGGCGGGGGATGTTTCTTTCGGTAAGGACAACAAAAATTTCGTTATGATCGATGATATCGATGGATATGAGACGAAAACAGAAAGTGTTTCTTATGCTCTGAAGGCGAAGGGTGGATACTACTTCAGCGAGTTAAATTCGGTGGTTTACGGAATTGCTGGTGTGAAATGGAGAGAGGTTAGTTACAAGCGTTACACGGATGGAGAATTTTTTTCCAAAGCTAAATTGAAGACCCCTTCTTTCTTGTTGGGGCTGGGATTTGAGAAACCAATTTGCAAAAAGTTGTCTTTATCTGCTGAGTATGAGTACTCCTGGAGAAATTCTTCAGATGATTCTTTGTGGAAAAATGAAGATGGAGTAGTTGATTTCAATGTCAGACAAAGATTGAGAGAACATTCTTTGAAAATTGGTGTTAAATGCCATATTTAGTGTTTGATTAAAGGGAAAACATCTCCTTATCGGTGTGAATTTTATAATTATGAAAAAGAGGTTTAGAATGAGATTGAGTGTATTGAAAGTAAGTATTCCTGTTTTGATGTTGGCAGTATTTCAAACGGGAGATTGTGGGTTTTCAGGTAGGTTTGTTAGGAAAACGAAGGAGATGTCTAATATGACACCGATGCAGAAGATAGAAGCGCGGCGTAATTTTTGGGCAGAAGTTGAAGGTCAACCGGCAGAACGACCAGCTCCAGCGCCGCAGTCGGCAGTTCAGCAACCTATACAGCAACCGACTCCGCAGGTTGAAGGTGGGTCAGTAGCTCAATCAGCAGCACAACCAGCTCCAGCGCCGCAACCGGCAGTTCAGCAACCTGTACAGCAACCGACTCCGCAGGTTGAAGGTGGACCAGTAGCACAACCAGCTCCAGCACCGCAACCGATAGTGCAGCAACCTATTTTAAGTTACGTTGAGGATCTTTCTGCGAATGAATACGACAGCAGCGATGATGAAAGCAGTAAGAGTTCATCGTGGCTTGGCAACATATTCAATATAATTAGCAGGAATGTATCTAGAAGGAATTCTCCCGTTCAGTCTGAAGTAAATTCTCCTATTCAGTCTGATGATGAGGCTGAGAGTGAATTTGAAATTGATATACGACAGGGTGTAAATGGTGTCCAGAGGCCTGTATCAATGTCGATTGGAGAGAGAACTTTCGATGTTGCCGAAGAATCATTTGTGACGAATTCGGAAGAATCTTTTTGTGAAGATGCTACAAAACCGTTTACGAAAGTAGAAAAAGGCGGGGAGTACTCTGTTAATGGTAGGAAGTATAGTAATCAATGTGCCATTTGTTCACTTAGTTTGACTCCTGAAGAGGAGGAAAAGGTACCTGTTGAGATCAGAGAGAAGTTGAGTAACGCAGGTGGAGTTCAAGCAGATGATAGTGCTTTGTGGAAACGAATAGCAGAAAGTGTGCAGAAGCGAATATTCGTGTATGAATGTCAAGAGAACAGAGTTACTGCTTTCTATGAATATGGTGACTCCTACGAGGATCTTAAGAGAGTTTGCCTGGAGGATGCTCATTACCAGCAGCTTGTTGAGGAAAAATAGTTCGAACAGGCATACCTTTCGAAAATCCCCCCTCTCTCGAAGGGGGATTTTTTGTTTCCGAGTTTTACAAACGTCTTTTCATCAATGCGTTGCAAACCAGACTGCTTGTTTTTGAATTCCCGGAGGAATTTTTTTTACAAATTCTCGATATACATTCGGATCACGTTCCAGAGGTTTCTTAAAACAAGCAGACCAGAGCAGAGAATCGGCGCAGGCAGCCAATACGACAACCACTGAGAGCATCGCCAATCGGGTTTTCATTGAAAACCAATCAGGAAAAGGTTCTTTCGGAATGATTTTTGCCTCTTCGTCTCTGTTTATGTATATGATAAGAGGCTCAATAACTGCCATAAAACACAGATACGATACAAGATATCCCAAGTCCGAATGCAGAGAAAATCCTTTTCCGACAAGCCATCGCAACGATGGATAAATGATCAAGAAAATAAAGATAAATACTATGGCCCTGAACGTACGAGGTTCGATATGAAATCTTCCCAAAGTCATCGTTTTATCTGAGCGCAAAAATCCGCGACAGTCGTGGTTAAAATACGCCAGGAATTCCGCCAATATCGGGGAAAATACGATGGCAATGATGCACGTTCCAATCATGATTCCTCACTTTACAGCTATTGACCATGATAGCAAAAAATAGTTAACAAAAAGTTTACAAAATAATTTTTATTATAGACAATCGCTTATCAAAAGCACACAAAAAGTTAACGAATAGTTAATTCAACGGTTTTTTAACTTTTTTGTGCTATTGTACCAACGGGTGGGTGCGTGGGGCTTTGCAAAATAAAAAATTAACAAATTGTTAACTTT
>DGIE01000063.1 GCA_002393025.1 Holosporaceae bacterium UBA3830
AATAAAAAATTAACAAATTGTTAACTTTCTCTTTTGATAGGAGAATCGCTATATAAGCAGATGTCCATACTACTGTCCACAAAATCAACAAACGATAAACGCTGGTGTTTCAGGCACTGTCCACCTTGTCCACCCTGTCCACCTGTTTTTTCTGTATTATTTTTTGATTTTTATCGAAACTTGAAGTGGTGGGCCCGGTAACCACCATTTAACTATCATTATGAATTAATACGGATATATATAAGCAAGCAAACACGCTTAAATTTGAGCTATATTAGCATTATATTGGTTTGCATTAATCCGTATGCAAACGTCAGTATCCGGTAATATTTGGGGGTATCTTTTCAGGGAATTTATAGGGAAGTGAAAAATGTTAACAGATCTTTCGTGTAAAAATCTAAAACCGAAAACCAAAGATTATAAGAAATTTGATGGCGGAGGATTATTTCTACTCGTAAGAACTAACGGACGTAAATATTGGCGTTTAAAATATCGTATAGCAGGAAGAGAAAAACTGTTGGCGTTGGGCGCATATCCTGAAATTTCGCAGAGCGAGGCGAGAATAAAGAAAGAAGAAAATAGGAGAAAAATCAGAGAAGGTATCGATCCGGTGTTAGAAAAGAAACACATAAAAAGCGATTTAAAAGAAAAACATGATAATACATTTGAAAAAGTTGCGTTGGAATGGCTTGAAAAATGGAGTCACGGAAGAACAGGTCGAGAGTCAAGCATCAGGTTAAGCAGGTTAAAGCGTCATATTTTTCCGCATTTGGGTAATACCCCTATAAAAGACATAACAACGAAGCAACTAATTGCTGTTATCAAAAAAATAGAAGATAAAGGAACTCTTGCGGAAGCCAAGAAAACAAGAGGCATTGTTAATTTGGTATTTAAGTATGCAGTATCAACAGGAAGAATAGTTCACAACATAATGGCAGACACAGTGGGAGCATATAAAACAGCTAAAGTAAATCACTTTCCGCATTTTACAGAAAGGGAGTTTCGAGAGTTTCTGCAAAATTTTGATGGATTAAAAGGTAATATGCTTACAAAATTGGCTTTGAAACTTTTAATTTTCACATTTTTAAGAAGCGGAGCGATAAGGTTTGCATGTTGGGAAGAATTCGATTTTGAAAAGAAGGAATGGAGAGTGCCTGCAGATCATATGAAAATGAAAAGATTGCACATAGTGCCCTTATCTAAGCAATCTTTAGAAGTATTGGAGGAAATTAAGCGGCTTCACAAGGGAAATACTCGAGGATTATTGTTTCCAAGTTATACGAATCCTTCAAAACCAATCAGCGATAATACCTTATCAAAGGCACTGAGGGATCAAGGGTATCAGGGAAAAGCGACACCGCATGGTATGAGGGCAACGGCATCAACTATATTAAATGAAAGAGGATTTGAATCCGATGTTATTGAGATGCAGCTAGCACACTGTGAACGTAATAAAGTAAGAGAAAGCTATAACCACGCTCAATATCTACCTAAACGTCGTGAAATGATGGATTGGTGGGGAAACTATATTCAGAAATATCTTTCTAAATCAGAATAAATAGATTTAGATATGCGCGATTTTCCTTAAAAATTGTAAAATATTCGCTTTTGTTCAAAATTTTTCGTCAGTTTTTTTTAATCTCTTCATAAATAGATAAATGGAGGGAAAAGAAATCGTTTCACTCCGAAAGGCTATGGGGGAAAATTTGGCATATAATTTAATTTTTTTTTAAAAAAGTTAAAAAATTTGAAAAAGTTTAAGTCAGTTTCCTAATTTTCGGCATATATACCTTATGGACGGACAAAAATGGTTTTTGTTCGAATGTTTTAGGAGTAAGAGTATGTCCAAAATTTATAATAAGGAGGAGAAGATGACTGACAAGTTATTAAGATTACCAAAAGTTTTGGAATTGGTCGGAATCAAAAAAACAAAGCTCTGGGAAATGATAAAGAAGAGAAAATTCCCAAAGCAAAAGAAACTGGGTAGTAAAACATCGGTATGGAGTTTTATAGAAATTCAACAATGGATAGAAGGAGTGAAGAATGGAGAAAAAATCAATGGCGGATTTTAGAAACATCAAAGAGAAATATCGGGAGAATCCTCTACCTATTTTGAGGGAACTCGTTGGGCAAGGAAGAATTGAGGGTAACGATTATGTTGCCCTCAACCCAAGACGGAATGACAAGCATCGCGGATCGTTTCGCATCGATATCGCAACGGGTAAATTCTACGACTTCGCGACCGGAGACAGGGGCGGCAGTGTTATTGATCTTGCGGCATTTGTTTACAACTGCGGAATAGTTGAAGTGGCTCAACGTCTGGAGAGTCTTTTCCCCTTCTTAGCCCGTCAACCGCTTGCGGTTCAAGGAACACTTGCTAAGAAGAAAGAAGTTGATATTTACTACATTTGGAGGAAGTCGACTGTTGCCGAGCATGAGTACCTGAAAAATAAGAAGATTTCGTTGGGGAATGCTTTGGTAAACTCATACAAAGGACAAAGCCGTTTAGTAATTCCACTAACAGACTTTATCCAACCAAACCACAGTGAGTTTACCATAAAAGCGCTTCAGTTTATAGATGAGGATGGGAACAAACGATTTTCAGGTCCGTTCAAAGGCATGTTTCATGTAGCATCGGATTACGAGAGATCGAAAGATGTTATTGTAATAGCAGAAGGCTATGCGACAGCACGAAGTATTGCCGAATCTCTGGCAACGCCAGGAGGCAGTGTTAAGTCCTCTAATACAACGGTATGCAGGGAAATCTCAAAAATCGATTTAGATACACAGAGCATACCGTCAGATAGTTGTACTCATAATCCTGGCGCCGGGACCTTCCTGGTTGTAGCTGCGATGTCGGCGTGTAATCTGAAGAATGTTGTTGAGAAAATCGCGGATCAATTTCCTGATTCCCGGATAATCATCGCAGCAGATAACGACGAAGCAGGACGAAATGCGGCTGAGTCAGCGAAAGAATCCCTGAAAGATCGAGAAATCAAAACAATCTACCCAACGCAAGGATTCAAAGATTTCAATGATATGTACCAAGTCGTTGGGGCTGAGGGAGTAAGAAATGTTTTTTGTTTAAATGAAGGAGTAAGAGATGAGCAAATTAAGAGACACAATTGAAGAAATTAGAAAGAACCTACCGGAGAATTTTTCTTTGGAATTGGATAACAATCCAGGTCTTTATTATGAGGATGGAAAACATGGTCTTCAGCGGATATGTAATCCGATAGCAGTAACAGCAATAAAAAGAAAAGCTGATGGCTCCTCTTACGGAAAAGAAATCACTTTTTGGAGTGTGGATAAAAAAGAACATACTTGTTATATCCTTCAAAAAACGCTGTTAGATACTAACGCAACATTAAATGAACTTGTAGATATCGGTCTAAATATGCCTAAAGCAACACTAAAAAATAGATTGTTATCGTATTTAGCAGAAGCATATCCAGCAGAAAGAGTTCTCGAAGTTGATAAAATAGGTTGGACTAATTCTGATTTTGATACATATATTTATCCGGTAGTTGCTTCGAATGAGATGGACTCAAGAACAAATGAAAGATTGGTTTTATCTCCTGACTTAAAAAAATGCGGTTATGGAATAAAAGGAAGTTTAAAAGAATGGCAGGATAACATATGTCGTCCCTGCGAAAACAATGAAAACTTAACGACGGCATTGTGTATCGGATTAAATGCTCCGATATTAACTCCGTTGGGTTTGAGTGGAGCTGTATACCATTTTGTAGGAAGAAGTTCTACAGGGAAAACCACAACAGGATATGTTGCAGCCTCGCTGTGCGGAAATCATGATTTCGTGAAGACATGGCGTCTCACATCGAATGGATTAGAAGGAATAGCAGAACATCATAACGATTCTCTCCTCGTGCTGGACGAGGTTTCGCAAGTCAGTGGTAAGGATTCAGGAAATAATGCATATATGGTTGTAAATGGTTCAGGCAAAATCCGTTCGGATAAGAGCGGCAACCCTAGAGCTATAAAAACGTGGCGTTTAAATGTTCTCAGCACGGGGGAGATCTGCATGGCTGAAAAAATAAATGAAGGAGGCGAGAGAGTAAAAGGAGGTCAAACAGTAAGAGCAATCGATATCTATGCGGAAATTGAGAATGGATACGGCATATTCAACGATCTGCACAGTTTTTCCGGCGGAAGTGAGTTAAGTAATTGGCTCAAGCGTCAAACAAATTTATATTACGGTGTTCCCATGTATGAATATACTAAAGAAATAGCGAAAGGCGACAATATAGAAAAGCTGAAAGATATATATACTATTCAGCGTGAAAAATTATACAGTGATTTTTCTCTCAGGAACGCTGATGGACAGGTTCAAAGAGTCGCTGACTTGTTTGCCGGACATATTACTGCGGGAATATTTGCATCATCGGATTATTTGGGAATCCTGACTCATAACACAATAGGTATAGAAGAAAATGTACCAAAAGTGTTTGAAAAATGGTTTAATAACAGGGGGTCTACGAAGTCTCAAGAGGAAGAACAGGTAATCAGTCATGTACAGGAACTTTTAGAACAGAATGATAACAGATTAGCGCATGTACAGTATGGAAGCTTGATAGAGGCTAAAAGTTATAGTGAACTATTAGGTGTCGTTCGTTACGATGATTACGAAAGGGCAAGTACATACTACCTGCATAATAGAGCGATTAAAAAGGAAATTTTAAAAGGATTCGATATAAATCTCGCAAAGCAAATTTTACTGAGAAAAGGCATCTTAGAATTGGATCGAGATGGAAGTAATAAAAAGTGCCCTTATGAAGGTTTCAAAGGAAAACGTATGGTAAAATTAGTATTTCGAGATTCTTGATTTTTCTATCGGTTGCATCGGTATTTCGGTGCAGCCTAAAATTTGAGGATTTATACGATCAAGAAGATCGATCTTAGTGTCGGCAATACCGACCGCGCCGATTTTCATACCAAAAACAAGCAATATACAGCGCCTTAAATTCGAGAGCGTACCGATAAACCGACAATACCGATGGAAATTTTACTAATTCATCGATTCGAAAAGGTACTTCCCAGCCTTCGCATCAGGCGGTTGACGAACCCCCGGCATTTCGCTAGCGTCAGAAAATTTTCATTTTGGTTAACTCTTTTCTTGATTTTTTATGAGTTTAGTGTATAGTTATGAATATTAGGAAGTATGAACTATGTACAAAATTTTAGACGCGATATATAAAAAGCAAAGTAGGTTTAAAGATCCAGTTCAACGAAATGAAATCATAAAATGGCTGAAAACTGAGTTAACTTACACCTCAAACCACATAGAAGGAAACACTCTTACGAGAGAAGAAACCGCGTTAACGGTTGAGGAGGGCATAACTTCCGGCTCAAAGCCTCTCAAGGATTATATCGAAGCAAAAAATCACGCCAAGGCCATCGAGTACATACTTTCGTTGATAAATGAAGAAAAACTTGCATACGAAAAAATTATTCTGAACATTCACAGTATCATTTTGAACGGGATTAATGATGAGTTCAAAGGACGTTATCGAACTGTTAGAGTGAGAATATCGGGTTCAAATGTTGTTCTTCCGAATCCACTGAAAGTTCCTGAACTCATGAAAAAATTTTCGGACAAATTGGATCAGAAAAAGGACAGTATTCTCAAAGCGATAGAAGCCCATTACAAGTTGGTTGAAATCCATCCGTTTATCGATGGAAACGGTAGAACGGCAAGACTTTTGATGAGTTTAATATTACTGCGATCGCAAGTTCTTCCGATTTTGATTCAGCCGAAAGAGAGAAAAAGATATTTATCTCATATCAACGAGCGTAATCTTAAGGGAAGAATCTTTTCATATTACAGTTATATGCTTGGTTTACTCGACAAATCGCTGAAAATGTATGAGGCGATGTTCGGAACTACATCCGATTCGGAAGATGAGTTGCTTACGATAGGAAAGTTCGCGAAATTCTGTGGCGTTCCAATATCTACAATCCGTTATTATTTAAGAATCAAAAAATTGGAACCACGTTCTTATACCAATGCCGGGTATATGCTGTTCAATAAAGAGCAGGCTGTTGTAGTTCGTAGTTAAAAGAACAATACGGTTAGCGTTTTACTCAGATAAGGAGATTCACATGGCTTTGATGAAGAAGGTTGAATTAGCGCGAAAATTAGGAGTTTCGAAGGCGTACATTTCAAAATTGATAAAACAGGGACGATTGATCGATCAAAACGGCTTGGTTGACGATGAAGATATAATTCGGTGGCGAGATCTTAAAGAGCAACATCTTAAAGCAAAATTACAAAATGAAATTCTGAAAGGTGACCTATTAAGAGCAACGGTAAAGGAGAGAATGAGTAAACTTATACCGGCTTCTGATATGAAAGAGTGTTTAGAGCGCAAGGGTAAGCAAATCAGAGAAGCAATGTTGCAAATCCCAACGAAATTAAGTGATACACTGACTAGAAGGGATAAAAGAATTATTCATAGATTGCTTTTGGATGAGATCAGAGCTACCTTGCTCAGACTGTGCGAGAATAAATGACTTTGTGCAAAAGCAAAATCTCGAAAATACCGTCTACATTACGGACGGAAATAACAACTTTTTCTCTTCTTAGCAGGTAATCAGCCGCAGGCTGAATTAAGTATATCTAATCTACTTTGGGTACGAAAAGAAGGATTAGAATCAAAACAATATTTGTGATAAAAAATCTGTGTAAGTTCAAGAAATGTCTATGTCCATTTATCCATAAAAGTATTGGAGTTGTAGTGGCACTCATTTGGGGGTACTTTTGGGGGTATCTTCCAGGAAGTCAGTTTTAAAAAGTATTGAAATTTGAGAAAAACACAGCATAAATCTGGTGGGCCCGGTAAGATTCGAACTTACGACTACCCCGTTATGAGCGGGGGGCTCTAACCGCTGAACTACAGGCCCACTGCTAATAAAATACTACTACAAAATAAAAAGTCAATTGAGAAAATATTTTCTTTCTGAATGAGGTGCGCAAGAGTGATGTAGATTGGAGCATTAAGACTTCTTTTGTTGCCTTCTTTTCCGAATTTTAATGACACGTCGGGTTGTAACTAACATCAATATAGTAGCTACAGTCATGAAGACACAAGCCATAATGGTAACGATGTTCCCACTAAATTTGGCACTAATTGATATGCAAACAGACATAATTATGTTGCGGAAAACTACAACGGTGGAGGCTCCAACACTAGCAACTTCTGAAGCTGATTCGAGAGCTTTCAAGACTGAGACCGGAACCAAAAACGCACTACCGACACATTGGATGCACATCAAACCCAACAAACTGAATGCACTCCATTCCATCTGATAGACAGATAAATAAAAAACATATGCGCCGAATATCAAATAGGCTATGATCCCCAGCCACTTAGACAATCTCAAACCATAATGTTTTACGACATACCGATATATAAAAGTACAAATCACATAGAACAACAAAGGAACAGCTGAAAATAACGCGATATCCGCTGAATTATTTGCAAAAATAAACGGACAACTAGTTGCAAATATCATGTATCCGCCGGCAAATAATCCTGGTATTAGTGCATAGATTACAAAGTAGGAGTTTTTCAAAACTACTTTATAATCCCTTATCAAATGCTTTACAGAAAACTTCGAACTGTTTTTTCTTTTATCTTTTTCGGGGCAAGAGTGAAACAAAACCAACCCGATAATTTGGGCTACCATTAGCACGAAAAAAGACAAACGCCAGTTCCCAACTTCTGCAAAAACAGCACCAACAAAGGGCGAAATTATCCAAGCGATAGGTTGATACAACTCCAGAAGACCTACCACTCCGGCTTTCTCTTTTTCGTTAAACAGATCATTAATGATACTCAATGAGGCAATATAAATTACGCTTGCTCCGATTGCTTGAGTAAATCTCATACATATGAATAATGGAAGCCCCGTGGAAATGCAACAGCCAAAATGACCGAGCATGGATAGGATCAAAGCCGGAACAATTACAGATTTTACTCCACGAAGATTTATTAAAGGACCGCTAAAAACTCTTCCGAAAAATTCTCCGATTAAATGGGCAACTATGGTCATTTGCATCATTTCGTTGGTGGTCTGAAGATCGATCGCCATCTGTTTCATACTCGGGATGTAAATACTAACAGACGCTGACGTTACTATGTTCATGAGCAGCAAAAAAACCGCAATCCTGTGATTGGATAGTTTTCCATCTCGCTTTAAAATTGCATTTCCTAGTTTTTCAATAACCTGCTTCATATATTAAACAATAGCCTTTACCACATTAGCCACATTCGTTAAACAGACGACCCGCTTTTCGAATTTATAAAAGCTTGCTGTATCCGTCAAACGAACGATCCGTATTCCGAATTTATAAACGCTTTCCTTACCGCTTCCCTGCAAATTTTGAAGGATTCCTCTACAGATTGCCCAGTTGTATCTATCATAAGATAAGTTTTATCGCAAGTCAAAGGAGCAATTTTTCTGGATTTATCTTGATTATCGCGAATTTTCATATTGCGAAAAACCTCATCAAAAGTCGTATTTTTATCCTTTAGATCAGCAAATCTTCTTTTAGCTCTTTCTTTCAAATCTGCTGTAATAAAAAGCTTACAGCAGGCATCAGGCACAACAACGGTACCGATATCTCGACCATCAAGAACGGTTCCTTTTTCATTAAATAGATCAATAAAATCTCGCTGCAGACCAGTTACCACATCCCGAATTTCCGGCATTTTTGCAATAGTGGAAGCTTTGACGCTATTTTCCGGAGATCTTAACAACTTATCATCTAGTTTTGATGTTTCCTCCAAGAGCTTTTCTACACTTAGTTTTCTGACTTCTGCCAGAGGAATATTTAAGAAAGCAACCGTACGATAAAGGAGTCCAGTATCAAGATAAACAAAATCAAAATGGCTCGCAATCATACGAGCCAGGGTTCCTTTTCCACTGCCTGCAGGACCATCTATAGCGACAACAGGTCTCATTTATCCAAACCTAGTTCTATATCCTTCCCATCGTACTTTACTCCGGTTATCAACAGCAACGGACATGCTAAGCAAATAGATGAGAATGATCCAAACATCAAACCAAATAGGATCGGGAAACAAAAATCAAAAATGACCTTCCCACCGAACAAACACAAAGCCAAAAGTGATAAAAATGTGGTCAATGAAGTCAATACCGTACGAGATAAAGTCTCATTGATGGCCTTGTTCAACAATTCAACTAAAGTCAGACTACGATAAACCGCCATGTCTTCACGAACCCTATCGAAAACCACGACTGTATCGTGAATCGAATAACAAGCAGTCATTAACAACGCAACAATAGAGTTTGCGCTGAACTCAAAGTAATGACAAATTGAATACAATCCCATAAGAATTATACAATCGTGAGCCAACGAAACAACACCGCAAATTGCAAACTGCCACTCAAACCTCAGCCAAATAAAAATTAAAATTGCCAGCAGTGAAATTACAACTGCAATCATTGCGTTGTCTACTAACTCAGCTCCAACTTTCGGTCCTATTTTTTCAATTTTTCTATATTCGGCATTGTCTCCCAAAGTTGTTTTCACTTTTTCAATAGAAGCATTTTGAGACTCCTGTGTTTGATTCTGAGGGCTCGGGATTCTTATCAAAACATCATTCTTCGAACCAAATTCCTGAAGATAAACTTCACCAATATCCAGCTTTGTAAGCTTGTTGCGCAATTCCCCAAGGTCAGCTTCTTGCTGAGTTCTGATCTCCATCAAGAAACCACCTCGAAAATCAATTCCGAAGTTCAATCCGTTAAAAATAAAGGCTCCAACACTTATTAAAACCGTAAGAATTGAAAAAATATAAGTAAATTTCCTAAACGAAACGAAATCTATTTTCGTGTCATGAGGTATAAGTTTGTAAAATTCCATAATCCTTCCCCTTTCTTACATAGGAATCTTTACTGCGTACTTTAATCTCAGTAACGTTGAGACAATATATCTGGTTAAAGTCGTTGCGGTGAAAAATGATATAACTGTTCCGAGAATCGTGGTAATAGCGAATCCTTTAACAGGTCCTGTACCAAAATAATATAAACAGGTCATACCGATAATCGTATTGAGATTTGTGTCAACGATTGACGTCATTGCCAAATCATATCCCTTTTCAACAGCTTTGACGAATTTATCTCCCTTTCGGATATATTCTTTGATTCTTTCGTTAATCAAAACGTTAGCATCCACTGCAGTACCAACTGTCAGAGCTATACCTGCTATACCTGGTAAAGTTAATGTCGCTTGCAGACAAGACAACCCCGCAATCAACAGGATGATATTTACAGTCACGGCAATATTTGCGATCATTCCGAAGGATGAATACCACATATACATGAATACCAAGACAAATATTCCAGAAATCAATGTAGCGACAATTCCAGATCTAATTGAATCTGCTCCCAAATCAGGTCCAACCGTTTTTTCTTCAATTACATTCAGCGGCGCAGGCAAAGCACCGGCCTTTAACAAAACGGCTAAATCCTGAGCGGTTTCCGCAGTAAAGTTTCCTGATATAATTCCATGTCCTCCGGTAATCGCACTCTCGATAACTGGAGCACTGATGACCTTATTATCAAGTAAGATAGCAAATCTTTTACCGATATTTGCTTTAGTTGCTTCGGCAAATTTTCTGGCTCCGATTTTATTGAAAGAAAACTCGACAGCTGCATTGTTGTACTTATCGCGACCTAAATTAGCGGAAACCAGCGTCTCTCCTCCGACCAGTGATTGCTTTTTCACTGCGATGTATCCACCTTCGTCGGATTCCACATACATGCTGCCAATTGGTGCGATAGCTCCCTTTTTGTCTGAGATTTGCTTAGCAGTCTCATCCACCAGATGGAATGTCATTTTTCCGGTACGTCCGAGCATTTCTTTCACTCTGCTAGGATCCTGAAGTCCTGGAATTTGCAGCAAAATTCTGTCTTCTCCCTGCTTTTGAATATTTGGCTCACGAGTCCCCGTATCATCGACCCTTTTGCGAACACTTTCAATACAGCGATTAACTGCGTTGGTCTTTCTTTCCTTTAAGGCTTCTTCCGTTGGAGTCATAGTCACGTGAGTTCCGACGATATTAACCTTGAAATCCGGATCGATTGATGAAAGAACAGATCTGGCTTTTCCGACTTTAGATGAGTCCTTCAGATCAAACTCAACAGATTTCGCTTCCTTCTCGACAGCTTTAGGAAAGTTGGCGGCATAAGGGATTCTCTCTTTTCTCAAAGTTTGACGAGCGGCGTCCAGCATTTGGTTTAAATAATCGTGCTCGACGGTAGCTAAATCTACTTCTAACAGAAGATGTGCCCCCCCTCTTAAATCTAATCCGAGACTGACCTGTTTATTAGGCAGGAAATCCGGCAAATTTTTTACAACATTTCTCGGGAGAATATTCGGTACCGAGAACAAGATGCCGAATACGCATATAAACGCTATCAATATCTCCTTCCATTTTGGGAAACTCATTTTTATCTCCTCTACTTCTTTTCCTTAGACTTTGTTACTTTTTTTTCGGATTTCTCTTTCGATTTTTTATCGAGCTCTTCATCTTCTGTGGAATTTTTTCCCAGTAAGCTATTTTTGTCTAAAAGGTTTACAATGGCACTTTTCAGGATGCGCATACGAACCCCCTCGGCAATCTCGAAAGAAACTTCATCTTGGTTAATCACCTTATGAACAGTTCCTATAATTCCGCTTGCGGTAACAACCCTATCCCCTTTTTTCAATTTTGAGAGCATATCTTTTTTCTTGGCCTCTCGTTTTTGTTGCGGACGTATCATCAAGAAATAAAAAGCCAAGATCATTATCAAAATCGGAGCAAAACTTCCGATAAGGGATGGAGTCTGTGTTCCTTGCTGACTAGGAACCGATGTGGCAACTTGAGTATTATTCATTTAAATCTCCTAAATTTTTCCTATGTATTTTTCCGGATTTTCCGGGGTGTTATTTTTCATAATCTCCAGGTGCAGCTGCGGATTTGATACATCTCCCGTCTTTCCTACTGACCCAATTTTTTGACCGGCACTTATTTTTGCACCTTTTTTAACATTTATATCTTTTAAGTGAGCGTAAGAAGAAATTACACCGTCCTTATGCTGAACAACCACTACATTTCCAAACGACTCATCAAGATTATTACCGGCATAGATAATCTCACCATCCGAAATGGCCTTGACCGGACTTCCCGCAGGCGCCTTAATGTTGATCCCGTCATTTGGAATACCATCCAAATTATCGCCAAATTTGGAAATTACTTTCCCATCGAGAGGACGTACCATCTTTCCGGAGGAATTAGGAGCTTTCTTTTCGACAATGGCACTAGGAACAGCGGCTGCTTTCGAAGAATCCTTAGTTATCTTAGATCCCGTTGCGGTGGAAGTAATCTTCGGTGCAGATAAATCCTTTGCTTGCTGATTAAATCCCTTGGTGTTTGCAATTTTCTCTGCCTTTGGATCCGACTTCGTCACGTCAATTTTCATCATTTTGTCGAAACGATCATCCAGTTCTTTCATGTCTTTATCGGAATTGCCATCTAGATTTACAGGCGCATACATGACAGTTTGAGTCTGGTTCTGCTGGTCAGCAGATGTGACATCGTTCTCTGTCGGCAATTTTAAGATTTGTCCTTGATGAACATTGTACGGAGCTTTTAAATTATTGGCTTTCGCTAAATTCATCGGATCGATGTTAAACTTATTTGCGATATCAAACAGAGTATCTCCCTCAGCTACCGAGTAGGTATTGTTTACAGAACTATTTGTTGCAAATCCGCCTATTTCCTTATCGATTTTAATTTCCACAGGGGAGAGGGAAGTCCTCTCGCAAGCTGCCAGAAGACATAATGAACTTATTAAAATCTTATGCATTTTTCGAAAAAATCTCCTTCAATTGTTTGAAACATCCCGAGTGCTCCTGTCTGTTCTGAAGAGGAGTAATTGTTATGAACTTACCTTGCTCCAACAACACCAAATCGGAATTCTCACTGCTTGGCTTCTCCACGTATTTGGCTCTCAACCAATAGTAAGTATGGTTGACCGGATCCTCCCTTTTGTGGATTTCCCAGGTAACCTCCATTTTTCCTTGGGTTGCAATGCGAACTCCCTTGATCATGTCCAAAGCAGCGTCCGGAAAGTTGACATTCATGCATACGCCATCCGGCCAATCAAATGACATTAATTTCTTTATGATTTCCTGCAAAAAATAATCGATGGATGGAAACTTGATGGGACACGCTGATTCAGAACAATCTTGGCTCACGGCAATCGATCGAATATTTTGAGAACTGGCAGCAAAAGCAGCTCCAATCGTTCCTGACAATCCGATAAAATCCCCAATATTTGAACCGTGATTAATTCCTGACAATACCAAATCAGGCTTTTTGTCCTTCAGGATCTGACCAAGTGCAATAAAAACACAATCAGCCGGAGTACCTGATACCGAAAATTTTCGCGGCGAAATTTCTTTTACCCTTAAAATATCATCAAAAGTGACAGAAAAACCTTTCCCACTCTGACCAACCTCAGGAGCGACTACCCAAACATCCGGCGTTATATTGTTTGCAATTTTTTCAAGAGCTTTTATTCCATTAGCGTGAATACTGTCATCGTTAGTTATAAGTATTCTCATTTTCGATAATGCTGTCGTCTTGTTACTCATTTATTTTATCTCCTCTATTCCTCCCATGTAAGGGATTAATGCCTTCGGAATTTTAATGCTTCCGTCTGCTTGCTGATAATTTTCCAAAATAGCGACTATTGTGCGTCCTATTGCTAAGCCGGATCCGTTCAACGTTGCTACATACCCTTTATCTTTTTCTTCTCCCTTGTAACGAGCATTCATCCTTCTCGCCTGGAATTGTCCGCACAACGAGCAACTCGAAATCTCTCGATACGTATTTTCGCTCGGAAGCCATACTTCCAAATCGTAAGTTTTTTGAGCTGAAAATCCCATATCTCCCGTGGACAACATCATAACTCGGTAAGGAAGTTCTAACTTTTGCAAAATTGTTTCCGCTGCATTGGTCATGCGTTCAAGTTCCTTCTCTCCTTCACTCGGATGTACGACACTGACCAATTCAACTTTACTGAACTGGTGATTACGAATCATTCCGCGAGTATCACGTCCCGCTGCGCCCGCCTCCGAGCGGAAACAAGCAGAATAAGCCGTGACCCTGACAGGTAACTGACTTGCCGGTATAGTCATTTCCCGAAACATGTTGGTGAGAGGAACTTCTGCCGTTGGAATCAACCATCTGTCATCCGTGGTGTGGAATGAATCTTCCGCGAATTTCGGCAACTGACCTGTTCCGAACATAGATTCCGATTTTACAATGAACGGTACGGATATTTCTTGATATCCGAAATCTTGCGTGTGGTTATCCAGCATAAAATTCTTGAGAGCTCTTTCCATTTTCGAGATTGCTCCCTTCAAGATAGTAAAACGACTTCCGGAAACCTTTGCTGCCGTTTGAAAATCTATCAGTCCCAAATTTTCTCCCAATTCGTAATGATGTTTCGGCTCAAAATCGAATTTCGGAATTTCTCCTACGGTTTTTATACAAACATTTGCCGACTCATCTTTTCCGACCGGAACATCCGTCAGGGGAATATTTGGAAGAGATAATAAAATCTTGTTTAATTCATCAGAAAACTTCGACTGATTATTCTCCAGCGAAGCAAGTTCATTTTTTAAATGCGAAGACTCATTTTCTAATTCAGATGCGTTTTGCTTATTTTTTTTTGCGATTCCTATCTGCGACGCGATTTCATTTCTGCGAGCCTGAATAGACTGTATCTTCGACATAATATCGCGATTGCACTTATCGAGTTTTAAAAGCTTTTCAGAACAAGCATCGGCATTTCGATTAACTAAAGATCTATCTAAGAAAGTAGGATTTTCTCTGATCCATTTGATATCGAGCATACTTACCACCAAATAACATGAGAGAAAGAATATCACATTTCGTAACAAAAGCAAAGAGCGTGCAGAGCAATAAGTGGGTGTTCAAAATACAATCGAACAGCTTATCAGAGAGTCATTAACACTGCGTTGAAAGGCATTGCCAACGCAAAGACAGATATTAATGGTTTACAATTTATCGCTAATAAAATATAATGCGTCGAAAAAAACAGGAGCCATTGAATTGGTAGGCTCTTGTGTTTTTGTGTACAAATAGGTATTTTGAATCTATGTGCTTACTAGAGGAGATAAGCATGACCTTTTTGGTCGATTTCAATTATTTACAGGGGTCTCAATATGGTCAGAACGTTCACCGAGCGTAAAAGGTTTAGGAAAAGTTTCGGAAGAATTAAGGAAGTTGCGCAACTTCCAAATCTTATAGATTTGCAGAAGACGTCGTATGAAGCGTTTCTTCATGCGGACAAGATGGATGGATTGAGGAATGATATAGGTCTCACAGAAGCGTTCAAGAATACGTTTCCGATAACCGATTCATCAGGGAAGGCACAAATCGATTTTATTGAATATCATTTCGATGAGCCTAAGTATACGGAAGAAGAGTGTCGTAACAAAGGATTAACTTACGCAGTGCCTCTGAGAGCCACATTTCGGTTGATCGTTTGGGATGTTGAGGAAGAATCAGGGCAGAAAGAAATTAAAGATATCAAAGAGCAGGATGTCTATATTTGCGATCTGCCGATTATGACTAAGGACGGAACTTTCATTATCAACGGAGCTGAAAGAGTTGTTGTTTCGCAGATGCAGCGTTCTCCGGGGGTGTTCTTTGATCATGATGGCGGGAAAACTCATTCTTCGGGAAAATATTTATTCGCTGCTCACATCATTCCTTACAAAGGAGCATGGTTGGATTTCGAGTTTGATGCAAAAGACCAAATTTATTGTCGTATTGATCGCAGAAGAAAGATTTTGGTTACCACCTTACTGATGGCTTTGGATTCAGCTTACACCGAAAAGATGAGAGCGGAGAATCCGGATAAAGAATTCAAATCTTCGGAAATTTACGGAATGGATAAAGAAGAAATCCTTTCTTACTTCTATGACAGTTTCAAAGTTAAAGTAGAAAAGTCAGGCATGTTGTCCAGGGAATTTATTCCGGAGCAATGGAAAGGAGTAAAACTCGACAGGGACTTGATCGATGCCGATGAGGGTAATATTGTTGCGGAAGCTGGGACTAAGCTTACCTCTCGTGCAATAAAAAAATTGATGGAGAAGGGGGTAAAGAGAGTTGTTGTCTCTACGGATGAACTGTTTGGAAGGTATAATGCTTTTGATGTTATCGATCCATCTAACGGTTTAGTTGTAGCAGAAGCGGGAGATGAGCTGAGTGAAGAGCTCATAAACAAGATAACAGAATACAATGACAGTTTTTCGATTTTGAATATTGATCATACTGAAATCGGTGGATATATCAGAAATACTTTGATTGCAGATAAGTGTACCAACCGTGAAGAGGCGTTGTTTGAGTTATTCAGAATTATGCGTCCAGGAGAACCTCCAACTATCGATAGTGCTCAGGAATTATTTTACAACATGTTTTTCAATCCGGACCGCTACGATTTGTCTTCGGTTGGTCGTGTAAAGATGAATGCTCGTATTGGGGTTGAAAAACCTGAAAATTTAGGCATTTTGACTAAGGACGATGTGCTGAGAATACTGAAGATATTGCACCAGCTCAAGGATGGAGTCGGAACGGTAGATGATATCGATAACTTGGCCAACAGACGAGTTCGTTCGGTGGGTGAGTTGCTGGAGAATCAATTTAGAGTTGGATTGCTCCGTATGGAGAGATCTGTCCGCGAAAGAATGAGTTCGGTTGATGTGGAAAATGCTGCGCCGAACGACATTATTAACGCAAAGCCTGTTTCTTTGGTTTTGAAAGAATTTTTCGGGCTGTCCCAGTTGTCGCAGTTTATGGATCAGGTTAATCCGTTGGCAGAAATTACGCACAAGAGACGTATCTCGGCCTTAGGACCGGGAGGTCTGACTAGAGACAGAGCAGGATTCGATGTTCGAGATGTTCACACGACTCACTACGGGCGTATTTGTCCTATTGAGACTCCTGAAGGTCAGAATATCGGTTTGATTAACTCTCTTGCGATTTTCGCGAAAATTAACAAGTACGGGTTTATCGAGGCCCCTTACAGAAGAGTTGTTGACGGAAAAGTTACGGACGAGGTGCTTTATCTTTCAGCTATGGACGAGGTTGAGCATACCATTGCCCAGGCGAATGCAAACCTGACAGCGGACGGCAGGTTCAAGGATGAGTTTGTCGCGTGTAGGCGGAACGGAGAATTTATCAACGCACCGAGAGAGACTATAGACTTTATCGACGTATCTCCTAAGCAGATTATTTCCATAGCAGCGGCGTTAATTCCGTTTTTGGAGAACGATGATGCCAGCCGTGCTCTTATGGGTGCAAACATGCAGAGGCAGGCTGTTCCTTTGTTGAGAGCACAGGCTCCGTTGGTTGGAACAGGTTTGGAGGTTGCCGTGGCCAGAGATTCAGGAGTTACGGTACTTGCAAAGCATGATGGTGTCGTGGATCAGGTAGATGCTGACAGAATTGTTGTGAGAGCGTCAGGCGGTGGAGATAATGTCGGGGTTGATATCTACAATTTGAGAAAATTCCAGAGGGCCAACCAAAGCAGCTGTATTAACCAAAAGCCGTTAGTGAAGAAGGGCGATGTCGTTAAAGTCGGAGATGTTATAGCTGACGGGTCGGCAACAGAGTTAGGTGAGTTAGCCTTGGGGCACAATGTGACTGTCGGGTTCATGTCCTGGCATGGGTACACTTTCGAGGACGCGATTGTCATTTCCGAAAGATTAGTGCAGGAGGACTATTTCACATCAATTCACATTGAAGAATTTGAGGTCATGGCTCGTGATACCAAGTTAGGTAACGAGGAAATTACCAGAGATATTCCGAATGTGTCCGATGATGCGCTGAGAAATCTCGATGAGGCAGGGATTGTCCATATTGGAGCAGAAGTCAGTGCGGGAGATATTCTTGTCGGAAAAGTTACTCCGAAGGGTGAAACTTTGATGACTCCGGAAGAAAAATTGTTGAGAGCAATATTTGGAGAAAAGGCTTCAGATGTTAAAGATTCATCTCTTCGTTTACCTCCAGGGGTTAAAGGAACCGTCGTTGATGTAAAAATTTTCTCCAGAAGCGGTGTTGAGAAAGATGAAAGATCTTTGGCAATTGAGCAAAAGGAAATTGAGTCTTATAAGCACGATATGGATGCTGAGAAAAAGATTTTCGAGTCAACCTATTACGGCAGATTAAGAGAGAAGTTGCTTGGGCAGACGATTGATTCATCTCCTGTTAAGGCAAAGAACAAAATCGTTACGGAAGAGTATCTTGATTCTATGAGTAGAGGTCAGTGGAGAGAGATCGTCGTTGCAGACAAGAAAGTTTCAAAAGCTATCGCGGAGCTGCACAGTGATTTCAACGCAATTCTGGCACAGCTGCAGAAAGATTTCGAAAGAAAAGTCGAGAAGTTAAAGAAGGGCGATGAGATGGCGCCTGGTGTGCTGAAGGTCGTGAAGGTCTACGTGGCAGACAAGAGGAAGTTGCAGCCAGGGGACAAGTTGGCGGGACGTCACGGAAACAAAGGTATCGTTTCAAGGATTGTTCCGGTCGAAGATATGCCGCATATGGAGGATGGTACTCCTTTGGACATAATTTTGAATCCATTAGGTGTTACTTCCCGTATGAATGTCGGACAAATCCTGGAGACCCATTTGGGTTGGGCAGCAAAAGGACTCGGGCGTAAAGTACGCGAAGTCATTGAGAAAGTTCAGTCTGATGAGGAGCTTATGGCGAATCTTCGCGCTCAATTGAAAGATATCTACGATAAGCCTGAAGAGAAGAAGGATATCGATAAGATGGACGATTATGAAGTCGCGGAATTGGCAAGCCATGTTGTAGAGGGCGTTCCTGTTGCGACTCCTGTTTTCGATGGAGCAAGAGAAAGCGATATTGTGAAATCTCTTGAGTCTTGCGGATTGAGCAGCTCCGGTCAAATGAGATTGATCGATGGTCGAACAGGAGAATATTTCGATCGTGAAGTTACGGTTGGATGTATTTATATGCTGAAGTTACACCACATGGTTGATGACAAGATTCACGCGCGTTCTATTGGACCTTACAGCCTTGTTACTCAGCAACCGTTGGGTGGAAAGGCTCAGTTCGGAGGACAAAGATTCGGAGAGATGGAGGTTTGGGCGTTGCAGGCTTACGGTGCGGCATACACCCTGCAAGAGATCTTGACCGTTAAGTCGGATGATGTTACTGGGAGAACAAAGGCTTATGAGTCCATCATCAAGGGCGAGGAGAACATTGTTCCGGGAATACCGGAGTCTTTCAACGTTCTTATGAAAGAGTTATGTGGATTGGGATTGAATTTTGAATTCCAACAGGATGCGGTTGATCACAATACTGAGGTAGAGGCTTAGTTAAAGAGGAATAATATGGCTAATCAGTTACAAAAAGTTTTTGGGCAGGTAAGTAACTTAAATACTTTCGATTCCATAAAGGTTTCGATTTCTAGTCCTGAGAGAATAAGATCATGGTCTTTCGGTGAGGTAAAGAAGCCTGAGACCATCAACT
>DGIE01000065.1 GCA_002393025.1 Holosporaceae bacterium UBA3830
AAATTGTTAACTTTCTCTTTTGATAGGAGAATCGCTATATCCTGATTTTTTGCTTCCAAACGACCAATTTGCATGATCCGACTACTTTCACACTTAGTTAAAAGCCAAAATATTATCGGAATTAATCGGAATCTTTTGTTTAACCAGAAATCATTCCCGATCCAATTTCATCTGATAAGGAATTTCTACGATAACACGGGTTTGTTCACTTTCCTGCCTACGGTATAGCATTCCATTTTTAAATATGGTTGCGGTTTGATTGTGAAGAATATTCTGCCAGAAAGCCCCCGGAACGAAACTGGACATCACAACGATTGCTTTTCCCTTTTCCGGATCTCGTTCATCCTGCTCAAAGAGAAAATCCAAAAACGGATTCACGACAGATCGATACGGAGACCCTAAAATTACAAGAGGTACCGAAAAATTCATAGAACGCCAAACAAGCTTTAATCTTTCAGTTTCGGCAGAATCTACATTAACTATCACAGCAGTTACATCGTCGGACAATGACTGTGCGAACTTCAATGCCTTCAAAGTACCTCGATGTAAACGCGATACAGGAACAACAACCTTCGGATGAAAATTTTCACTTCGTGTCAACAGCTCGCTCAATCCTCCGCTCTTTAAATCGAGCTCCTTGTTCGTTTCGGTATATCTTCTGTTAATTTTTCTAAAAGAGAAAAATAAGGTTGGAATCAAGATCAAGACCATCCACGCGCCGTCCAAAAATTTACTTTCTATGATGATAATCAACGTAACGAACGTCGCGACCGACCCAAAGGCGCTGATCGCTGCCTTAAGCCTCCAGTGATCACCCTTTTCCTTACATAAAAATCTGAACATTCCTGCTTGAGACAATGTGAACGACGTAAACACTCCCAAAGCATAAAGAGGCAGCAATGATTGAGTTTGTCCTTTAAAAAAAACTATCAACAAAAATGCAACTATTGCCAGGGCGATAATTCCGTTGGAATAAGCGAGCCTATCTCCGAGGTGAGCAAATCTTGTCGGAATGTATTTTTCCTTTGCGAGCACTCCGGCCAATCTTGGGAATCCCGCAAATGAAGTATTCACCGCCATGAACAAAATTCCTGCCGTCAAAAATTGCACAATGTAATACATTATATTATTACCGAACACCGTTTTAGCAATTTGTGACAATACCGTTTCGGAGTAGTTTGGTACAATATAGAATTTGTGGGCGAGATAAGTAATTCCCACGAACATGGACGATAAAATCAGTCCCATACACACCAAAGTAATGCGCGCATTCTTATATTGAGGCTTTTTAAATGATGCTACTCCTCCTGCAATAGATTCGATACCCGTAAGAGCTGCACATCCGGATGCAAATGCCCGCAACACCAGAAGAACCGTTACACTTTCGGTCATTGACCGCTGCTCGTCGGAAATCACGAACTTCGGAGTTCCTTCCGGTAAAAAAAATCCGATAATTATCAGCAAAAATATTATTACAATGAATCCATAGGTGGGAAGAGCCAAAACTCCTGCAGCAGAACGAGTGCCTCTCAAATTTGCTATCGTGATTATACTCAACACTGTTATACAAATTCCGATAACATGATTTGATAGGCTCGGAAACGCTGAAATTATAGCAAAAGTTCCCGCTGATAAACTTACGGCTACGGTCAAAATATAATCGACAGACAAAGATGCCGCCGTAATTAATCCGCAAAACTCTCCTAAATTATTTTTAGCAACCGCAAAGGCACCTCCTCCTTTCGGATAAGCACGCAAAGTCTGCCAATATGAGCATATGATAATGAAAAGCAATCCCGAAATCGTCAGAGCAATCGGAATCGGAAAGGTCATCGACAACACAATTCCTAACGACAATAAAACCGCTTCCGTAGCATAAGCCACTGACGAAAGAATGTCAGAGGAAAAAACGGCAAGGGCTTTCACCTTATCCAGCCGTTCCATGACTAAATTTTCTGTTTTCAGAGGATTTCCGAATATAAAACTAGCTATTTTCATCTGACTTGCCCGATCGTTCGAGGACCAAATTTTCTGTTTTCAAAGGATTCACAAAACTACTTATCTTCATAAGTTTTATTCAAAACTTTTTTCAGTTCATTCACCTCCGTTTGAAGATCCATACGTTTTTGAAATTCCAAATTATTTGATTGAATCAATTCAAGAACTCGACTGCGCAGCTCTTTAATTTCTCGCAGCATAACCCCCATGTACTCACGTGCTGCCACGACAAAATGAGCATCATGCCTGTTCTGTTCTCCGGAGTGATAATCAAACAGAGCGATGGGGTTTCCGTCTAAATTAGGGGAAACCCAAACAGTATCGACTCCCTCTTTTTCGATAACATTCCAAGGAGCTTTGGTTGCATCATCCAACCTTTTTTCCAAAAAATTTATATCTTCCGGAGTCAATACCTGCTTCATAATTAAGCGTTCTCTGAGCTTGCTTTGTCTTCACTCGCCGCTGCAATCTGCTGTTTTGCCTCCTCTTCGGATTTTGCAACACTCAACTTAACCGAAACGGAAACTTCCGGATGTAAATTCACGCAAATCTCATAAACACCGATAGTCTTAATCGGCGCGCTGAGATCTACTTGTCCTGCACTGACTTTGTAGCCCAAATCCTTTATCGCAGCGGCAACATCTCGACCGGAAACAGATCCGTAAAGCTGACCCTTTTCACTGGCCTGACGTACCAAAGTAATGGTCAATTGTCCCATTTGATCAGCGACTTTCTGTGCCTCTGTCTTTGCCGCCTCATTAGCTTGCTGAATTTGTTCTTTCTGATCTTCAAAATATTTAAGGTTTTCTTTTGTTGCTCTCAAAGCAATTTTCTTTGGCAACAGATAGTTTCTGGCGTAACCTGGCTTGACGCTTACGACATCACCAATATATCCCAATTTTGAAACTCTCTGCAGCAAAATAACTTTTATATGTTCCATTCTGACCTCTGATTAAAAACTTACTTAAAGTTACAACAAATATATATTAGCCAGGGCAATAAGTCCAGATTTTTCAGGCGAGTTGTAGGGAGTTTTGCTCAATTTATTGAAAAAATCAACGAACAGAAAGGTTGTCTCTATTGATATGCCCCAAGTTTGATGATAGATTGCATCAGGTTGCCCGTGTGGCGGAATGGTAGACGCTACAGACTTAAAATCTGTTGTCCTTTCGGGCGTGGGGGTTCGAGTCCCTCCACGGGCACCATCCGGGATATCGCGTTAACTCAATGTTTTCATTAAATCTTGTATTCGGTTTGTGGGCACCGTCCGAAATATTTTTATTGAGATCTCTCGGTCAGTTTGCGGTTTCTTTCTCTGCCTGCGTTTTTGAGCTGCTTTCAAGCTTTACGGTTTTCTCGGAATATTTTGAAGCATTCTGTTTTCTCTTGAGATCTTTATAGCCAATTTCGCCCATGCGTCATGCAACGCATCTAGGTCTTTCCTCATAGATTCATCGGTTTTACCTGACTTTCATGACTTTTGCTTTTCTATAATTCTTTTGTTAGTCTTACCTGTTTCATCCAGTTGTTTCCTTGTTTTATTATCCGTCCGAATTTTTACGCTCTTCTTAGAATTATTTGGCGTTTTATCGACTTCCTCGGCTATTTTATCGAGTTGTTGTTTTATTTTGTCACCTGTAGCTTTCATACCGGCAACGGCGAAAACAGACATCATAGACAAAAGAAGTAAGAAAGAAATCAAATAAGCAACCGTTGCTACACCTAATGATACGGTTAAGCGTTTAGGATTTGCCCTTTCCAAATATTTGTTGACGGATTCCTCGGTAACTTCCACTGGTTCAGCAGATTCCTGCGCGTGGCATTTTTTATAATTAATTGCCCACAAAATTGCTATAAAGAACACATACAGCGAAGGCGATACGCAATCGTCAGCGCTTGATGAAACCTTCGCTGCAATCAAAATTCCTGAGATAATCCATTTTAAAATAGATATTATCACCCCGATTATGACTATACCTCCTATCGGATCAATTGGATTATAATTCGTAATTTCGGCATAGCCTTTTGCGATTTTTGATTTTATATTCTTGTAATAGAGAGTGTTTCCCCAAGATCCAAAAACTATAAATAACACCAACCAAAATACCACTAAACTTATGATTCTCTCTTCTCGATTTTGGCATAACGCAGGCAAAACGCCGTGGATTCCGCTGGTTACCAATACCAACAGCACCGCCCATCCGTACATTTTTCTAAACATCATCCATGTAATGGGAAAAAACGCTGCAGCAAAATTAAATGTGGTTTTGTTTTCTTTTTCTAATCGCTCAAATGATTCTTTATAGTATTCCGTATTTCTGTTATTCCAAAGCTCAAATATTCGGGTAAATCGCCCTTTCATGTTCATCTCATATGCTCTCACACTTATCCTGGCACAAATTCGTTAATTTTTGGTTAAATTATGCGAAAAAAATAATCCCAATTTTGTAAATAATAAATGAAACAATCCACGCGATTGCGCATTGGATCAAAACAATTCCAAGTGCCCACCTTTTTCCTAATTCTTTTTTCACTGTTGCAATTGCGGCAACACAGGGGGTATATAGCAGAGAAAAAACCAAAAATACAAAGGCTGTTAATTTTGAAAACACTTCCGGCAATGCGTCACTACTACCCAAAAGTATAGACAACGACGAAATCACACTCTCCTTCGCCAACAATCCGGATAAAAATGCCGTTGAAATTCGCCAGTCATCTATGCCCAACGGTTCAAATATCGGAGAAAATAATCCTCCCACATCCGCAAGTAAACTTGAAGCCGAATCTGTCACAAAATTCAATTTTGCATCGAAATGCTGCAAAAACCATACAAAAATCGATACAGTGAAAATTATTGTAAAGGCAAGCTTCACGAAACTTTTCACCTTGTAATATATGAGACGAAACAAACTCTTGGCGTCCGGCAATCGATAATTGGGCAATTCCATCACAAAGGGAACAGGCTCTCCCTTAAATGCGAAATGTTTCAGCACACAAATAAATCCAATTCCGACAATAATTCCGATCAAATACAATGAAATCATGACTAACGCCTGATGTTCTCTGAAAAATGCCGAAGTAAACAGCGCATATATCGGAAGTTTTGCGGAACATGACATAAATGGAATCAAAAGGATCGTCATTTTGCGGTCTCGTTCTGAAGGTAGAATCCTCGTCGCCATGATTGCCGGAACGCTGCAGCCGAATCCCATAATCATCGGCACAAAACTGCTGCCTGATAAGCCTATCTTTCTCAAAATTTTATCCATGATAAATGCGACGCGCGCCATGTATCCCGAATCTTCCAACAGTGAAAGGAAAAAGAAGAGAATAACAATCGTGGGAAGGAAGCCCAATACACTTCCGATTCCTGCAAAAGCTCCGTCTATTATCAAGGAATGAACCACTGAATTTAATCCGTAGCCATCCAATTCCAAACTGACAAAATTAGAGAATCCTTCGATTTCCAAATTCAAAAAATTAGACAGCATTTCGCCTATTGATCCGAATGTTAAATAAAAAATCAGGGTCATAATAGCAATGAAAGAAGGAAACGCCGTATACTTTCCCGTTAAAATTTTATCAATTCGCATACTAATTCTGCGACTCAATGCTTCTTTCGGCTTTCGGACAAAATTTCGACATAAATTTTCGATAAACGAAAAACGCATATCAGCAACAGATGATTCTCGATCCAGTCCTCGAGAATTTTCCATCTCTTTTATGAGACTGCTGCAAATTTCTTTTTTACCCTGATCCAAAGATAAAGCTGTTTGCATGATGGAGTCACCCTCCGTAAGTTTTGTAGCGACAAATTTCGTAGGCAGTTGTAACAAATCCATATCTCCAATCAAATGTGCAATTGAATTAATGCATGTAGCTACAGACTTTTGCTCCGTATTGATTCGGCTGTTCCAATCTAATTTCCGAGGTCTTATTTGGCATCTCGCGATATTTTCTGCGTGCTCGACTAATTCTTCAAGACCTTCTCTATGCCGTGCAGAAATGGGAACAACAGGCACCCCTAGCACCGACTCCAAGGCATTCACATCGATATATCCACCCGACTTCACAACCTCATCCATCATATTGAGAGCAATAACCATTGGCGTATCCAACTCAATCAGCTGCAAAGTCAGGTAGAGATTTCGTTCTATGTTCGAAGCGTCAACTATGTTGATAATTCCGTGTGGTTTCTCTTGCAGGATGAAATTTCTCGTGACAATTTCTTCGTTGGAGTAAGGAGACAAAGAATAAATACCCGGCAAATCCGTAAGAATCATGTCGGGATGATTTTTGATAACTCCTTTTGTTCCCTCAACAGTAACACCTGGGAAATTACCTACACGACGATTCTTCCCTGTTAATTTATTGAAAAGAGCGGTTTTTCCCGCATTCGGATTTCCTACTAATGCAAAATTGATATCTCCTGAAATCAAGTGGGCATCAGGGACCGGTGAATAACCGATATCCGTTTCGCCGATTTTAGGATGCTCCACAAAAGAAGATGATACTTGTTTTTTCTCAATATATGCAGAATTTTCGAGAGCCAACACCCTGATTTTTTTCGCGTCTTCTTTCCTTATGCTCAGATCGTAGCCCCGAATTCTGATTTCGATGGGATTTCCAAGTGGGGCGATTTTGACTAACATGACTTCAACTCCAGGAGTTAGCCCCATGTCCAGAAAATGCTTTCTCAGACTTCTGCCCGGACAATCAATTGATTTTACGACAGCTATTTTTCCTATAGACAATTCATCTAGAGTCATCTCGTCTTCTCTTTTATTACGAAACAAGAGGTTAGCAATGCCAAATCGCTATTGTCTACTAAATCTTGTTATCAAACCATCCGCTTATTTAATTTCCCACACGCTTTTTCCGTATGAAACGATGCGGGTTAGGGTAACATATTTGTTTATCTTCAACAACCTTGCGATTTTTTCATCAAACAATGATATAGACAATCACATATCAAAAGCACACAAAAAGTTAACGA
>DGIE01000056.1 GCA_002393025.1 Holosporaceae bacterium UBA3830
AAAATGAATTCATTAATCGATACAGAGGTCGTTTAATCTTTCCGATAATCGATTCTCGAGATAAATGTGTCGGATTTGGCGGAAGAATTTTGGAAAAATCGGAAAAAGCGAAGTACATAAATTCTCCGGAAACGGAAATTTATAAAAAAAGTCAGCAACTGTATGGTTACAATCTGGCCCGCAAAGGTAAATCTCGCCAAATAATCATCTCAGAGGGATATTTAGATGTAATTTCTCTGCATCAGGCAGGATTTGACGGAGCAGTCGCCCCCCTCGGAACGGCTATCAGCTCCACTCAGATCAATATGTGCTGGCGCATTTGTAACAATCCCATTATCGCGCTGGACGGCGACTCTGCCGGAGTTAAAGCATCCTATCGTTGGATCGATCGAATCCTTACTTATCTGGAGCCGGGAAAATCCTTCAAATTTGCAGCACTTCCCCAAGGAGCTGATCCAGATATTTTGGTTTACAACAATCAAATCTCAGCAATTACAGAAGCAATAAATAACGCCGTTCCTCTTTCCCAGTGGCTTTGGGAAGGTGGATTTTCGTTATTTCCGTCGGAAACCCCGGAGCAGAAAGCAGAACTTATCGAAATGCTGATCCAAAAGGTTGAATCCATAAAAAATGTCTCCATCAAAAATTTTTATATTCAAGATATTAAAAATCGACAAAGATCCTTGTACAAGAGAAAAAAACGGATTGTGAAAAAGGAAAATTTGCAATCCGCAAGCTCCGCAAAAGAAAAAATCGAAAAAATATTAGTTGTGACTCTCATAAATCACCCTTATATTATTGATAGGGTTATGGAAGATTTCGTTAAACTCGAATTTGAAAATACCGAGATGCAGATTTTGAAAGAAAAAATTTTGGAGAGTTATGTAAATTTTGCGGAAGGAAATCCAGAAAAATTTATCGATTCGATGGAACGATTACGAGATGTCATAGGCAAAGACTTGGAGGGTGTTGTGATGCACGCAAGTTTTGTAAACAGAAACGTTGCCGATGATGAGGCTTTTTCAGGATGGTCAGAATTGTTGAAGAAGTACTTGTCAGAGCCGTTACTGATCAAGGATTTACAAAGGGCATCGTCTGATTTTGTTTTTGCTGAAAGCAATTGGCAACGACTGAAAGCATTAAAGAACGAAGTCTTAAACCGCAGGAAGATATAGGAGAAAAAATGAGCATAGTTTCAAACTCAAAAATGGACAATAAAGTGGAAAACAAGGAAGATAAGATAGAAAAGGAGAGCACCGCCGAAGCACGGTTCGCCGCTTTGATATCTTTGGGGAAAGAACGCGGATACATAACTTACGACGAACTAAATGATGCTTTACCCAGAGAAAAATTCTCCTCCGAAAAGATCGATGTTGCCGTTTCTAGTATCTCGGAAATGGGAATTCAATTGATTGAAACAGAAGAAGCGGAAACTTTTCATCGTGAAAAAAATCATGTGCATGCTGCTCCAAAAATGGAACAGAATAATAATGATCTTTTGCGAACAGATGACCCGGTCCGTATGTATCTCAGAGAGATGGGAAATGTTGAATTACTTTCCCGCGATGGTGAAATCGAGCTGGCCAAGAAAATCGAACGTGGGTATGCGGAAGTCCTCAGCGGATTAAGTGAAAGTCCGAAAACTTTCGATAAATTTGCCGAATGGATCGAAGCATTGAAGGATCATAAAATCGCTTTGAGAGACATTTTTCAGTTAGATAATGGAATGAAAGATGACGAGGATGAGGACGAAGCCGGAGACTCTGGCAGTGATGATGATTTGGAAGAAGATGAAACTTCCTCTGAGGATGCTGAACAAATAAAAGAAGTCAATGCTGAAGATGAGGACTTGATCCCCGGAATCATCGACAGTTTCAAAAAAGTCATAGCTATGCACAAGGCGATTCTTAAAAAGAAAAATCCTTCGACAAAACAAAAGAATGAATTGGTAAATGCCGTCACGGAGTTGAAACTTAATCAGAAGACAATTGAGTCGATGTGCGAGGAGCTCTATATGTTAAATCGCAAATTAATTAAAAGCGAAAGTGCTCTTTTGAAGTTAGCGCAGGACAATGGCATCAGTCGCGAAGGGTTTTTAAAGAATTATTTTGGAAATGAAACTAATTCCGATTGGGAAAATTCGATGTTAAAGTTCTCACATTGGAACAAGTTCTTCAAAAATTGCGCAAAGGAGATTTCCGAGCATCAAATGTTGGCAAAAGAAGTTGAAGAAGAATCTAGGTTACCGCTGGGAGTGTTCAAAAAATTGGTCGCGTGCATTCAAAAAGGAGAACGAACTGCAACTCGAGCAAAAAAAGATATGATCGAAGCCAACTTGCGTTTGGTTATCTCCATTGCGAAAAAATACACAAACCGCGGTTTGCAATTTTTGGATCTGATCCAGGAAGGTAACATCGGTCTGATGAAGGCAGTGGATAAATTCGAATACCGACGTGGTTACAAGTTTTCAACCTACGCTACGTGGTGGATTCGCCAGGCAATTACGCGTTCCATTGCAGATCAGGCCCGAACCATTAGAATTCCTGTTCACATGATTGAAACAATCAACAAAATTGTGAGATCTTCCAGACAGATGCTGAACGAGACCGGGAAAGAACCGACTCCTGAAGAGTTGGCAGAGCGGCTGCACATGCCGTTGGACAAGGTTCGCAAGGTCCTAAAAATTTCGAAAGAGCCCGTCAGTCTGGAAGCTCCGATCGGAGACGAGGATGATTCGCATCTCGGAGATTTCATCGAGGACAAAAACATCGCGCAGCCGGTGGAGTCCGCTGTCAATGAGAACTTGCGTGAAACCACGACTTTAGTGCTGGCCAGCCTCACTCCGCGAGAAGAACGTGTTTTGAGAATGCGTTTCGGAATCGGAATGAATTCCGATCACACTTTGGAGGAAGTCGGGCAGCAGTTTTCAGTTACGAGAGAGCGTATCCGACAGATCGAGGCAAAAGCTCTCAGAAAACTAAAGCACCCAAGCCGCTCACGCAAACTGAAGACGTTTTTGGATTCGTAATTCGGGATGTTTTTTGTTTAAAAATTTGGTGTGCGGTTGAATGTAAAACATTTGAACTAATTCGGCAACTCGCACAGCAGATTGTCAGAAATAACTAAGGCAGTCAAAGACTGCCAATTGTGTTTTAATCAGGAAGATAACTGAATCTATTTCTTTGAGTCCCACCTGTAAGTTTTCACATTTAAATCTTTTTTGTATGATACATTGTATGACTGCTCATTAGTTAGTTCCAGCTTTTCCCAAAAATCCGCCACTGGAGAAGAGTAGGAAAAAATCCATGGAGTTCCTTCCACTGATGCATCCCCCCCTACATTTACTCCTTGATCTGAAGATAATTCGATATCTTTTTTAGCAGGATCCACCATGACTTTTGTTCTTACGTGATGAAACTCTCCTGCTCCCAAAGCAGCTCCCATACTAATAACAGGAGGAATATGAATTGATAAGCCAGATGTTTCGATACCATCAAAATTTTCTTTAATATTCAATAAGTTTTCTTTGGGTAAATCTACAATTTTCATATGCAACTTAGAAAGAGAATAATTGAATGCCATTCCCGAATCCCAATCTCTGATAATCCCACCAAACATTCCATCACTGAAAGAATATGAAACCCCAGGATCTCGATCTGAATCCGTGCTAGACTCTCCTCTATAAATTCTGTAAGAACTTTCCGGAGTCTTACTTTCCTCTACAATAAGATCAGTGACAGCTTTAACAAAATCTTTTTTTACAAGATCTTTTGCATAAATCAGTAACCGGTGTTTAGGAGTGAAAACCCCCTTAACTAAATCCGTGACTTTCTTTGCGTTTGGAGAAATATTTTCGAATAATTCATTTGTTATGTTACCCAGATCTTCTAAATTATCGACATGTTCTGCTGAAATTCCTCGGAAAAAAGGAATTATGCTGTCATTAATCTTCCAAAAATATGACTTAACATCTTTATTTTCCATATAACTTCCACAAAAATCACAGATATTCTCGGGAGTTTTATAAGCATCGCCAAAACCGATTTGCGCATCTTTCGTTATATTTCCCCAAACAGGATTACATACAATTAATCTAAAAATTTGATCTTGATTCATTTGAGAATTCCTTGTTTGAGAAACTATGTCATTAAGATAATAATTCCACACAAACAATTGATACAAACTTTTCGGAATAAAAGCCACTTTTGCAGACGGATCCACTGATTGGATCTTCTTCTTCAGGAATCCGCTCTCGTCATTTATTATCTCTTTTTTATCTTCTTCCGATAACTTTGCAGCTCGCTTTGAATCTAATTGTGTTACAAAACTATTTTCCACAATTGCCTTGTAAACTGATACCCTTTGATGGTCACCAACATTTAAACAAACAGGAACAAAATTACCCGCCAATAATTCAAACGAAAGCAACAAACACCCTGCGACTAACGTCAACTTTTTCATATTTTTTTCCTTTCTTTGAGTGTTGATAAATTTACTATAAGACTAGTTTTTTGTCAATTTATTTTTTATGAAATTTTAGTTCTAACAAAAAAGACTCCCGAAGGAGCCTGCTGACAAAGAATTAGACCTTGTCTTAAAAACTATGCCGAGGGAACGACAACCGATACAGTACAACGTCCCTGAGAATTTTTTGAAAACTTCACAACTCCGTCTGCCGTCGCGAAAATCGTATGATCCCTTCCCAGACCGACATTCTCCCCGGCCTTCATTTTCGTTCCACGCTGTCTGACGATAATGTCTCCTGCCTTGACCGCTTGACCGCCAAAACGCTTCACACCTAACCTTTTACTTTCCGAATCGCGCCCGTTCTTGGAACTACCACCGGCTTTTTTTGTTGACATTTGCTGACTCCTTAACCTTTGATGCTATCGATCTTCAAAATGGTCATAATCTGGCGATGCCCATTCTTTCTGCGATAATTTTTACGACGGCTTTTCTTAAAAACCAAAACTGTCTTGTGCTTTCTGTGTTCGATAACGCTCGCGGATACGGAGGCACCTTCTACATAAGGAGTTCCGACTTTCACATCTCCGTCATTTTCGATCATCAAAACGTCACTGATCTCCAATTTTGCGCCCAAATCAAGAGCAAACTTCTCGACAGAAATAAAATCGCCCTCTTTCACTTTGTACTGTTTACCGCCTGTTTTTATAAC
Organism: Holosporaceae bacterium UBA3830; assembly: GCA_002393025.1. GTDB lineage: Bacteria > Pseudomonadota > Alphaproteobacteria > UBA3830 > UBA3830 > UBA3830. The sequence goes on from DGIE01000056.1 coordinate 5,177, forward strand.
TGCAAGCATAACCTAATTCCTTTTAACTTATACGAGATTTACTATTAATTCATTTTGTTAAAAATTTCAAGGGGGCACTAAAAACTTGCATAAAAACTTTTTTACGAATAGAATCAAAAGAGAGTGTGTGGGTTCAGGACTGGAAAATCCGAGAGGGTTTTATGTTTAATTTTTTATTCGATGAGGTACATTCGGATTTTAAAGTTCACGCGAAATTTGGTCCGAACTCTGTTGGGGTTTTTCTGATTAATCTTGACAGGGCGACGGAGCGTCTTGAGTTCGTGAAACCGAGTATTGATCAGCTTAATCTTCCTGTCGAAAGGGTCTCAGCAGTGGATGGAACATTGCTTTCAGATGAGAAACTCCACGAAGTTTGCAATTTTGAAAGATTCAGAAGATATTTTAAAATGTTCCCGGAGCGAGGAACTATCGGATGTTCACTAAGTCATGAGAAAGTTTGGCAGAAATTTCTAGAATCCGACTACGAGTTTGCTCTGGTGTTTGAAGATGATGTTGTTTTCAACCCTAAGGAACTTAGATCGTGCGTTGACAGAGCAATTGAGAAAAAGGATCTTTGGGATATTCTTAGTTTTGAAATGATTCATGACGGATTTCCATTAAAAATCGGAGACCTTTACGAGGACAAACGGATATCTTTGTACCTTACCTCAGTGAAACATTCCGGTTGTTATTTAATCAATCGGAGTGCGGCAAAAAAGCTTTTGGAAAAATTTTCCCCTATCATCATGCCTTTGGATCATTATTTCACTGCGTCATGGGAATTCGACATAAAATTCGCAGGAGTTGAACCTCGCGTCGTGAAGCAGAATTTCGGAAGTTCACAAATTAAGTCCGAATTTTCTGAAAAATTCAGCGATCGAAAAACAAAGATCAGTAATGCGATATTTAATACCCGCAGGGCGATCATAGGTTTTGTTTATAATTTGTATCTGTTTGTGAAAGATTTTATGTGCCACAAACAATGGTTTGCCCGTTGAAAAATTTGAAAATTTTGGGTCTATTGGAAATTGTTCGTTAACAAATGTTGGCTATGATGTTATTATGTGACCCGTGTTGTGGATAATATGAAGATATATTTAGTCGGAGGAGCAGTAAGAGATCAAATAATGGGAGTTGTCCCGAACGACAGGGATTATGTCGTAGTAGGAGCTTCTATCGAAGACATGTTATCTAAAGGATTCCGCCCCGTGGGAAAAAGTTTTCCTGTTTTCATCAGAAATGGATCTGGTGAAGAGTATGCTCTTGCCCGCAAAGAAGTAAAAACCGGTCCTAAACATACTGATTTTGGATTCTTTTTTGATAAATCGATAACTTTGAAAGATGATCTGATTAGACGTGATTTCAGTTGCAATGCAATCGCTTACGATTTTGAGGCAGACAAGTTTATTGATTACCATGGAGGAATCGAAGATATACGCAATAAAGTTCTTCGGCATATCAGTCCGCACTTCGTAGAAGATCCACTGCGTGTCATAAGGTTATGTCGTTTTGCCGCCCAGTTGAACTTTTCAGTGGCGGAGGAAACTATGAACCTGGCTAGAGATATGGTTCTTCAGAATCAACTGGAAAATCTTTCCGTTGAAAGAATTTGGAGTGAAATAAAAAAGGCTTTGCATTATCCAAATTTTTATAGGTTTATTGAAGTTGCCCATGAATGTTTTGCATTGAAAAAAATATTGTCTGCCGTTGAGAAACTGTGGTTTGTCAGAAAGGATTCTCGGGAGGAAACCTTAGCGGAACATACTATAAATTGTCTTAAAAATGTAAGTAAGGGGAATGAGATAGTTAAATTTGCGACGTTGTTGCATGATATCGGTGAAACGGAATTTCCTAATAAAGATCATTCTTTCGAAGATTCCGAACAGCATGGTGTGCAAATAATAAGGGATATTTGCCATGACTTAAAAATTCCAAATGATTTTCGGAGTTTCGCAGTATTTGTTTGTAGAAATTACAAAAAATTCAAACAAGTAAATCAAATGGATATTGAACAGCTGCTGGATTTAACGGACGATTACATAAGAAAAACTCCCGTAGACTTTGAAAATTTTATGTCCATTTGCAAGGCCGCTGCACCAAATGCAGATTTCAAAAGCTCCGAGCGAAAAATACGTGACATCTACAAAATCTTATCGCAAATTAAGGCGAATCAAATGCCGAACTTTGATTCCATAAAGAAGGATTCGACATTCAAAGATAAGTATCGACAATTTAAACTGAAAATTTTACAGAAACACGGATTTTAAAAAAAATCCTAAGCCACCAACTTCAGATTTTTGCAATTCTTTGAACGGTTATTTCTAAGTTTGCAAAACATTCTGAGAAATTTCTGTAAGCCGTTAACTTTATTTTAGCAAAATCTGTTTTATAAAAACTTATGTTGGCATTTTAGATAGAGAAGATTGGGAGAACCATGTTAACATTACAGATAGATAGAGAGCCAGGAGAAAAAAATGCCGAAAGTTTCCAGAAAGATATTCAACATAATAAATAACGAAATCTACGGCGATGAATTAAAAATCAAAAAAATATCTCATGCACTGAATAATAAGCATCCAGCGGACATCTCGGATATCATCGAGGATTTGGATTCCGATTCCCGTAAAATATTTTTTAAACTCACACCTCAATTAGTAGATTCTCGAGTACTGGTAAATCTTGTGAATCCCTACCGAACAAAAACTATTGCTTTCTTTGGATTAGAACATTTTAAGAACTCAATACATCTGCTGAAAAAAGATGAGTTAATTGAGTTAATTGAACAGCTTAACGTCAAGGAACGAAAAACATTTATTGAGATGATACCGAAAAGGATGAAAGACATCGTCAAATTTCTCATGACGTATCCTGAAAATTCGGTTGGACGCAATATGTCTTTTGATTTTATCCTGATTTCTGAAAATTTTTCGGTAGAGGAAACTCTCAAATATCTCAAAGAAAAAAAAGAGATTCCCGACAGCTGTTCAGAAATCTTTATCGAAGACGACTCCCACAGACTCACTGGACTGATTTCTCTCACCCGCCTGCTGAAATCACATAAAAAGAAAAAACTAAAAGACATTGAAAGTCCGGATATAGTAGAAATTATAGACACTGATGATCAAGAAGTAGCACATAATTTGTTCAACAAATACCATTTTGTAAGACTTCCGGTGGTTGACAACAATAACCATATGATCGGACTGATCAGATCAGCGGATCTTATAGACATTGCTCAGGAAGAAATTACCGAAGATTTCAGTCAATTAACTGGAACCTCCGAAGACGATGAAATAAATTCTTCTCTTTTGTCAAGCTGTTTCAAAAGACTCCGTTGGTTATCATTTGCTGTAATTAACACATTGCTGTCCCCGTTCATTATTTCACTGTTTCAAGATACTATCCAACAAATTGTTTCTTTGGCGGTGCTAATGCCGATTGCAGGGGCACTTGGTGGAAATATTGGTATTCAAACGGCAAGTGTAATCATAAAAGCTTTTTCCACAGAGGCATTTCGTGAAGAACAGTATTCTAAGGTAATTAAAAATGAAACTCTTATAGGAATTTTCAACGGATTAATGATTGGTCTTCTGCTGGGAGTGATAGTATTCTTTTGGTTTCATGTTTTTAAATTATCCTTGCTTCTGTGCGGAACTATGGTGTTTTGCGCGACCTGGTCTTCGTTCGTAGGAGCATCTCTTCCCATAGTTTTTTATCATTTTGGGTACGATTCTTCTCTCAGTTCCGGTCCTTTAATTACAACAATAACTGATGTCTCGGGATATATTGTATTTCTGGGATTGGCTTACATATTTCTGGTTTAAAAATCAATGTTATGGATTGACATTTTGGTTAAAAGAGATATAATTCAACTCCATTAGTTGAGAGAGATTACAATGATCACTAAAGAAAGAATTTTGGTTTCGAGAACGATCGCTGTACCAGCGGATACAAATCCATGGGGAGATATTTTCGGCGGATGGATCATGTCTCTGATGGATATTGCTGCGGGAAGCATAGCCGCTCGTTTGGCACGCGGATCTATTGCTACAAAGGCAATCAATAATGTTACTTTTGATGCTCCTATCTTTGTAGGAGACGAAGTTTCGGTTTATGCTGAAGTCGAAAAAATCGGAAACACTTCTATGACACTGAACGTGTACGTGGACATCTGCAGAAAGGGAAGCAGCGAAGTGTTGAACGCCGTTAAAGGAACCTTTATAATGGTGGCGCTGGATGAGAATCGCAGACCGCGTCCAGTGAAGGCCTTTTGGGAAGAGTCTGAGAAATAATTTTGGGAAAAGATCGGATTATGGAAAATAAAGAGGAAAACGATAACTTAGAAGAGCAGGTTGGGTCTAAGGCGAATACTGAAGTTTCAAAGGAAGCTTCTGAAAGTTCCGAAACAGAGGAAAATTTACCTGATCAGATTGCCTCTTTGAAGGATGCTCTGCTTCGAAAAACAGCGGAATCTGAAAATTTGAGAAAGCGCCTCGAGAAAGAGAAGGATGACGCAGTAAAGTATTCCAATAAGAGTTTTGCTAGAGATCTTTTGTCAGTTCTGGATAATTTCGAGAGAATTAACGCAAATATTGATTCCGTAAAATACAAAATTGACGCTGATCCCAATCTGAAAGCTTACTTCGACGGAATTGCGATTTGCGAAAAAGAATTGCTGTCGATTTTTCAGAGGTACGGCGTTTCTCGTGTAGATGTTTCCGCCGGAGATATATTTGATCATGAGTTACATCAGGCAATGTGTGAGGTTGACGACGATCAACTTCCCGCGGGGGCGGTAGTAAAGGTCTTTCAAACTGGATACAAATACCATGACAGGTTGCTACGCCCAGCAATGGTAAGCGTGTCCAAGAAAAAATGATAAGTTGCGGTGTCGAAGAGGCAATCCGTGGAGAGCAGCGAGGAAGTTGTTTGTGTCGACTTGGATGGAACACTGATAAAGAATGACTTATCTTGGGATTCCGCCAAGAGATTTGCGAAAAAAGGCTTATTCAATATATTCAGGTTGGTTTTTTGGGCACTTAAAGGAATTCCTTACCTTAAATATAAATTGGCAGAAGAAATTGAGATTGATCCGTCTACTCTTTCCTACAATTTTAAGTTTTTGCATCATATTATCCAAAAGAAAGCAGAAGGAAGTCGGATATATCTGGCGACTGGATCTACTGAAAAGTATGCTAACCAGGTTGCTGATTACCTCCAGATCTTCGATGGAGTTTTTGCAAGCGATTTAAAAACGAATCTGGTTGGAAAAAACAAGGCTCGAAAACTTTCGGAATCATTCCCTGAAGGATTTACTTATGCGGGAAACAGCATAGATGATCTTCATGTTTGGAAAGAGGCTTCAAAAAAGATTCTCGTTAATCCAAGCAAAAAAGTCGAACAAGCAATGTGTTCTGTTCCACACATACTAGTCTTAGACTTTAAGTAACAAGTTACTACGCCGATCCTAGAATCCAAGAGATATCTCTATCAACAGACTTCCAAGTTGTGCATCTGCATGCGAAAATCCATCAAATTTTGGTTATTGTGTTGCATAAATGACCAACTATCTTCAGTTTACAGTATCTCTATTGCAAATGTGAGTAAATTAGTGTTAGAGTTGGACATTGTAGTACTAGAGGTAAAAAATGAACAAAACAGAGTTGATTCATAAAGTTGCGGAAGGTTGCGGACTATCCCAGAAGAATGTTGGGGATTGCTTAAATTCCATTATTGAGGTAATCCAAGGTGAGCTAAAATCCGGCGGAGATGTGGTTATTCCAGGATTCGGTTCGTTCTCGGTTGGAGAGAGAGCTGCCAGAACTGCACGAAACTTTCAGACAGGAAAAATGATGGATATTCCTGCAACAAAGACTGTAAAGTTTAAGGTCGGTAAGACGTTAAAAGAGTCAGTCAGATAAATTTTGGGGAGATAGCTATATCTCCTTTCTTTGTATGTCTATGCATTCGGGTTAGTAGGGTGTTGTTGTATTCGCGGATGTAAAAAAGCCCCAGTTGGTGCTGGGGTTTTGTCGTTTTTTTACAAAAGGAATCAGTACCTTATGTTGTACTTTGCTAAGGCGCGAACGGTCCACCCTTTGTTCGCCTGGATTTTTTTAATTCCCGTCGTTTCCTTGTTATCCAATTTAAATCCAAAGTTATAGTCAGCCTCTATGGATGTCGAAAATTTCTTGCAGAAGATTTTTTCAGCACCAGCTCCTAACACAAAGGAGGTTTTATTCTTTGAATAATCGTGAATTCCGTCGCAGAACGACAATTTCGACCACGCACAACCAAATTTTCCGTATCCCAGTACACCATGATGTGTTGCGTACCCCAATTTCACGTCAACTTGAGGCCTAAACCCTTTCATTTGAAGGTTACTCTTATCGTTAAGATACCCCATTTTCTTTCTGTTTTTCGTAAAATCAATCAAAAACTCTCCACCAAGGTAAGCATTGTTTTGGAATACCTTACCACCTCCAATTACAAAAGCCCCTATAAAACTATTGGCTTTCATAGTATCTAATCCTTCAAGGGTCGTCTTAAAAAAACTTCCTCCGATTCCCAACCCAGCGTAGATGCTACTGAAGACACTTGCCGAAACAGCCTCTGCAACCTCCACTTCTTCTGCATTTGCTGAAAACACCATTGCACAAACTGCTGCGCTTAACATTACTTTTTTCATTTCAACTCCTATAATTACAAAACTATTCCGAGAATACGACAGACAATTAACTTCCTCAATAACTTAAAAAGTTTTCTCTAAACACGGTGATTTTTTTACAACATTCAGGTAGAACAATTTTTACGAAAATTTAATAAAATATTGCATAGCATTCATTGTTGAGAATTTTTCAACCAAAAAGCCTCGACAAAAGCCGAGGCCAACTAAACATTCCGACAAAAGCGAAACGAATATCGAAATTAGTACTTCACGTTGTACTTAACCAAAGCACGGACGGTCCAACCTTTGTTGTAACGAACATTGTCCTTCTTCCATCCAAAATTATAATCTCCCTCTAAAGCGGTGGAGAATTTTTTGCAGAAAGCCTTCTCAACACCCGCTCCTAGAACGACAGACGCTTTAGTCTTGGAATCAGCACCATTGTTGTAGTTAGAAACCTTAGACCAAGCGCATCCCAACTTTCCGTAGGCCAATACGTTATTACGGAAGACATAACCAGCTTTTACATCGACCTGTGGGAAATAACCCTTGCTCTGCAAATTGTTATGGTTCTCCCATTTTCTGTTTTTCATGAAATCAGAGAGGAATTCACCACCAAGATACACGTTGTTGTTGAATACCTTTCCGCCACCGAGCACGAAAGCCCCCATAAAACGGTTAGCCTTCAAATCCCCGCACTTCAAGAAACTTCCACCGATTCCCAACCCGGCGTAGATGCTACTGAAGACACTCGACCGTACAGCCTCCTCAACTAATACTTCCTCGGCTACGTCCGCGTTCGCCGAGAACGCCATCGCACAAATCACTGCGCTTAACATTACTTTTTTCATTCTAAACTCCCAAATTTAAAAGCAAGTCAAAGCTACAATAAGTTTGTCTGATTTTCAACTATTTGTGAAACTTTTCGGGTTAACCGTGTTATTTTTGCAACAGGAATCTCAGCCAAATACATCCTTTTGGTTTTTATGCAAAAAAGCCCCGACAGAAGCCGAGGCCAATTAAACACTCCGACAAAAGCGAAATGTATGTCGAGATTAGTACTTCACGTTGTACTTAACCAAAGCACGGATGGTCCAACCTTTGTTGTAACGAACATTGTCCTTCTTCCATCCAAAATTATAATCTCCCTCTAAAGCGGTGGAGAATTTTTTGCAGAAAGCCTTTTCAGCTCCTAAACCAACAACGACAGAAGCCTTTGTCTTAGCCCCTGACCCTCTGTCAATCTTAATCCACTCACTACTACCCGGTCCTTTGTAGTAGGAATCGATGGACACCTTGGTCCAAGCACAACCCAATTTTCCATAAACCAGTGTGTTATTTTTAAATACGTACCCCACTTTGAAGTTAACTTGAGGAACAAATCCACTGATTTTCACGTCCTCTCTTATAGATCCATCAGACGTCGCTCCTAGTGAAGGACTACCCGCAGATGAGCTTGATCCATTCTGAAGGGCTCTGAACTCCTCATTGGTGTATCTTTTGCCATTTATTACTATATTGTCGGTACGAGAATATATTACCGAATCACGAGAGACAACGAAGCCATCATCTATTCTAACCATATCATCCTCGACGGAATCGTTAACGCCTTGAATACTTATATCGGCTTCCCGCGAAATTTTCTTGTTCTTTGAAACATCCATGAGGAACTCAGCACCAATGTATACGTTGTTGCTGAACACTTTTCCGCCACCGATTACAAAAGAACCAGTAAAACGATTCGCTTTGATACCCACTTTCATCGATTTTGCAACATATATTTCGTATTAAAAAAATTTAAACTAAAATATTTAACCAATATCAATGAATTACGCAATTTTACACTTAAAAGTTAACAAATTATTAATTTTTACCCATCCCTCCAAACTGATCTCAAATTCTCGTCATTTTCTACTCTTGTACAGAAAAATCGTCTCTCTATTCCATTGCCTAAATGAGGGAGATTCTTGTATTTGGAATTTTTATTTAGTAGACTCGACTCTGTGTTTATTATTGGGGTTTGTTATGGTAGTGAAAGACGTTAAGTTTTCAGCAGATAGGTCTGATAATTGCTCTGTTGTAGTCGGGGTATATTCCGACGGGAGTCTGTCGGCGGGAGCGGCAGCATTGGATATTGGGGGAAAGATTTCCGAGAACGTAAAAAAGTTGGACTTTTGCGGCAGCCTTTTTAAGACTTGCTCTTTTGTTTCATGTACGGACAAAATTAATCACGTAATCCTGGTTGGACTGGGAGAGAAATCCAGAGAATACTCTGAATTTGAATTGGAAAAATTAGGAGCTGCCATATATTGTGCAGCAGCAAAATTGGATGAAGAAGTTTCCGTGCTGGTTTCCGGAAATGATATCTCCTTCAAGTGCGATAAGTACGCTACTGAGTTGATGGCACTCGGGTTTATGCTGAAGTCATGGAATTTCGATAAGTACAAAACGAAGTGTGATTGCGAATGTAAACCGAAATTGAAACGCGTTGTATTTGTGACAGAGAAATACGAGGATGTAGCTGCCGAGTTTGTGTGGTTCAAAAATTTAGCAGACGGAATTTTTCTGACGCGAGAGGTAGTCTCTGAGCCGGCAAATGTGATTTATCCTGAAACCTTGGCAAAGATCGCGGAATCTGAGTTAAAGCCGTTGGGAGTCGAGGTACAAATCCTCGAAAAAGATGAAATGGCAAAGTTGGGAATGGGAGCGTTGCTCGGAGTTGCTCAGGGCAGCGAAAAAGATCCTCGGTTGGTTATTCTGAAATGGAATGGTGCACCAGATAAAAACACGAAGCCTGTGGCTTTCGTCGGAAAGGGAGTTACTTTCGACAGTGGAGGTATCAGCATTAAGCCTGACGACGGAATGTATGAAATGCGTTACGACATGGCAGGATCGGGAACTGTTTTAGGATTGATGAAAGCAATTGCTCTAAACAAATTGCCAGTAAATGTTATTGGAGCGATGGCTTTGGTCGAGAATATGCCGTCAGGATCGGCGCAACGTCCGGGAGATGTCGTAAAATCAATGTCGGGTCAAACAATTGAAATTATGAGTACAGACGCAGAAGGTCGTTTGATCCTTGCTGATGCATTGTGGTATGTACAAAGTCAATATAATCCGGAAACGATTGTTGATTTGGCCACTCTAACAGGAGCGATTGTCGTTGCACTGGGACATGAGTTTGCCGGACTGTTCTCGAATTGCGACGTGCTGGCGGACCAAATCAAAGCGTCTTCGGAAATTACCGGAGAAAAAGTTTGGAGGATGCCTCTGACTGAGCATTTTGATAAATCCATAAATTCGGATATCGCTGATATGATAAATCTGAGCAAGCCGGGTACTCGTGCAGGAGGGACAACCGCAGCTCAGTTCCTGAAACGATTTGTTAACGATAAAAGATGGGCTCATATCGATATCGCAGGTGTTGAAACAACAAAAGATGACTTGTTTATCTGTTCAAAGGGAGTAACAGGCTTTGGTGTACATCTGCTTTTCGACTTCCTTTGTAGGAATTATACAAAATAACTGAAAAAACGGAGCAAAAGTATGGAACTGAATTTTTACCACGTGATGAGCGGAAATTTAGTTCCTTCTGTTGTGAAATTGTTGGAAAAGGTCTACGATTCAGGGAAGAAGTGCATTTTTTTCAGCCCTATAGAGGATCGAGTCCAGGTCGTTGATAAGACTCTGTGGACTTTTTCCAAAAATGCTTTTATCCCGCATGGAGACAGATCGTTGGGATTTTCAGAACTTCAGTCTGTCTATTTAACTTCGGAAATCGAAAATCCGAACCAAGCAACCGTGCTGATGATGACTGATGATTTCGATTACAAAAGTTGGAGCGAAGGTTTCGAAAGAATTATTTTTGTTTTTGAAGACGATGATTCGGCAGAAGCAGCTCATTCGCTATTCGAAGACTTGAAAAGTCAACGGGAAAATGTAAAATATTGGAAGCAATCCCGAAGTGGTTGGGAAAAATTAAGTTAGGGAAAACAAATGTCTATACAGAAAACACTTTCTATTATAAAGCCGGATGCTGTTGCGAGAAATCTCGTTGGCAGCATCGATGCAAAGTTGGAGCAAGCGGGGTTACGTATCGTCGCTATGCGTAGAATCCAAATGACAAAAGAGCAAGCTCAGCAATTCTATGCTGTACACAGCGACAAAGCATTCTTCGACAGTCTTTGTGATTACATGTCATCTGGTCCTGTTGTTGTTCAGGTGTTGAGCGGAGAGAATGCGGTAGCAAAAAATCGTGAGATCATGGGAGCAACGAATCCTGCCAACGCGGAGATCGGAACTATTCGCAGAGATTTTGGGGAAAGCATAGAACATAACTCCGTTCACGGTTCTGATTCTCCGGAAAATGCGGAAATCGAAATAAATTTCTTCTTTAGCAAGTTGGAAATTATCGACTAACATGAAGCGCTTTTTGGTTTTGCCGCTGTTTTTCTCACTAGGTGTTTCAGCAGATGCATCTTATCTGGAGGTGAATGGCGTTACGACGAGAATAACAGACAGAAATTCTCTTGTGGCAAAACAAAGAGCGCTCTCGAATTCAACAAATAGAGCATTTCATCGGTTGCTGGATAGTTACTTTCCTGAGGCGGTATCCTTAAAAGGTAAAATTCGAGAAGATAAAATCCAGGATTGCGTATATGATTATTCAGTAGATCAGGAAAAATTTTCGGGGAAAACATATATAGCGAAGTTTTCATTCAGATTTTCGAAAGAGGCCGTGCAGAAAATCCTCAGAAGTCATAACATTTCTTCCTTTGAAGAGAAAAAATCTGAAAAAAGTAACGTCGTGGTTTATACTCAGGATTATTTGAATCACTACAAACAACTCAAAGAGTATAAAGTAGTTTTATTTTCCCCCAAAAGGCTGATTTTAGAGGTTCCAGCTGATGAAATGAGTCCTCTGATCCATTCTAGAATTGCGTTTGAAAGATTCAATGCTGAAATTTGTTCCTAACATCATTACAGCTTTAAGAATACTGTTAGCATTTCTGTTTATACCTTTTTTTTTGCAGGGCAAATTTGTCTGGACACTGGTTGTCTTTTTCGTCGCCGCAATTTCTGATTTTCTTGATGGTTATATTGCTCGGAAATTTAAGGTCACTTCGAAGTTTGGCGCTATGATGGATCCTGTTGCAGACAAAATCCTGATGTTTGTATCGTACCTGCTATTTGCCTACGAAAGAATCATCCCATATTATCTGGCAACCGTGGTAATTCTGCGAGATGTTCTAATCCTCGCTGTCGTAATAATCTGTTTTATAAAAAAAGTAAAGCTAAGGTTCTCCCCTATTATATCCAGTAAGATCAACACAGCTGTACAATTAGCCTTTGTAGTATTAGTATTGACTTGCAAGACCTTCTCAATCAATTTATCATTGGATGTATTTGTTTTGTTCGTTTGCGGAATGACTATCTATTCTGGACTGGACTATGCGAGAAGGTATAAATGGATCAAAGATGAATTATGCTCATGATAAAAAAATTTGGCTCTCGGGTTTCGGTATATTCTGCATTGGCTCTTTTTTCTACTTATTTTCGGATGTTTCGTTCCCCTTCATATTCGGATTTGTTTTAGCCTATTTACTCGCTCCCGTAATAAGTTTTTCGTCCGAGTATGTTAATAGGTCTCTGGTAAGTTTTGCCTTTGTCTTTCTATTCCTGGCCGTCTTGGTTTCCGCTGGATTGGTTTTCATTCCGAAAATCAAGGAGTATATACTATACATCGTCGAAAACATGCCTAAACTCTATGACGATTTCGTAAAATTCTCGGATCAACTCGTCTACTCTGAAGCAGTTATACCATATCAAGCAGAAATAGAGAGCTTGAAGAAGGAACTGCAGAAATATACAGATCAAAAACTATTGCTTTTAACACCTGTGCTGAAAGGAATCGCTTCTCAAAAAAGCACCATAGCAGAATGGATGTCGTTTTTTGTCATCACTCCCATTTCTTTTTACTATTTCTCGAGAGATTGGGAGAAGTTATCATTTCAAATTTATAATCTGATACCACTGAGGCAGCAGGAATTCGTGACCGAAATTTTCCTGATTATAAGAAAATCATTTGGGAAATTTTTTCATGCGCAATTCTATGTGGTAGTTGTACTATTTGCTTATTATGCGACACTTTTGTGGATTATCGGAATAGATCATAGTCTGTTTTTCGGACTGTTTTCCGGGTTGCTTTCGTTTATTCCTTTCATAGGAGCATTAATCGCCTGCTTTATAGTGATTTTCTTGTCAGTATCCTCGCTAACCATAGTAAAGTTCTGTGTTTTACTCGCAATTTACACGCTCGGACAAATTATCGAAGGGTATGTTCTATCACCAAAGTTCGTCGGAAAAGGAACGGGTCTGCATCCGTTATGGATATTATTCGCGTTCTTCGCTGGATTTAAATTGTTAGGTGTTCTCGGAGTGTTAATTTCTATTCCCGTAATTGCAATGCTGCGGGATCTCGTAAATTTCGGCATACAGAAGTTCAAAGCCAGTTCAATGTATAAGCAATAGAGAAATTCAGGAAGTTAATGAGAGCGATTCAGGAAGTTTTTGATTTTTCAAAGGAAGAAAGTCTGGACTGGAGTGATTTCATCGAAAGTCCCGAAAATCGCGATGCCCTGACGTATCTTACTCGTTGGCCGAATTGGAATTCTAACGGATTGGTAATCGTTGGCGAACACGGCGTTGGGAAAACACATTTGGCATCTTTATGGGCTCAATCAGCCAATGCAGTTTATGTTTTAAAAAATTGTTTAAACGATGATCCCCGTGATTTATTCACCTATACAAAGGATAATAGATGCAATTTCGTATTCGATAATTTCCAAAATTTTCTGGTAGATCAACATTGGCTATTTGATTTTTATAATATCGCAAGAGAAACACACCGATCTTTTTTGATCACTGATATAACTCCTCCTTCTCTATGGGATATTACCCTACCCGACTTAAAATCAAGATTAAATTTACTCCCGGTTGTACGAATATCCAGTCATAGTGATGAATTGCTTTTTAAGGTTACGAAAAAATTGGCAAAAGACTATGAAATTGAAATCGCAGACAATGTCGTGGAGTATATCCTAACAATGTGCCAACGCGATATTCCAGGAATTTCATATATTTTAAAAACTTTGGATAAACTATCTTTACAGCAAAAAAAACCTCTTAACCTGAATTTTGTTAGAAAATATTTGAATGTATAAGTTGAAATCGTCCGCTCGTAGCAGAGTATTTTTATCGTTGTGATAGAATATCAACTCTCAATATGTTAAGATATTCCGTTTTTGTGGGGTTGGATGGCTGCTGCTTAGTTGCAGAGGAAAGTCCGGACTCCTTGAAGGAAAGTGCCGGGTAACGCCCGGCGGTACCGGTATTTTGAATAATTCCGTGAATTTTCGAATATGGTGCTAGGGAAAGTGTAACAGAAAATATACCGCCCGGTTTCGGGTAAGGTTGAAAAGGCGAGGTAAGAGCTCACCGCGCGCTTGGTAACAGGCGCGGCAGTACAAACCCCACTTGGAGCAAAACCAAATAGGAATAACGTGTCCTTCACACTATGTTATTCGGGTAGGTTGCTAGATGTCTGCGGCAACGTAGATGCAAGATGAATAGCCATCGGAATCGAAAGATTTTACAGAATCCGGCTTATAGACTTCACAAAAACATCTTGTGGGTGCCACAAGCTAAATTTCATGGCGTGTCAGCAATCGATTATACTCTGTAACAAGACTCGTAAACTCATCTGAAGGAAAACTCACTCTTTCCGCAGCTTTAATCTCTGCGTTATATTTTGCCTTAGCAAGTGAATTTTGTGATTCAATTGCTGCGTTACTTGCTCTACGTTTGAGATTTTCTTCGTTTATTTTACGTTCTAAAACAGGACGCAACCCATACGCGAAATAATCACAAGATTGGTCCATCCATCCCTGTTTCGGAAGACCCGTTTTAAATCCCGATGATCTGGTAAATGTTCGAGTTGCTCCCGATACTTTCAGATATTCCCCTTCCACAACAAACATCGGCAAAATCGCCTTAATTTCTTGCAATTTCGGTTCGGAAACGCTGGTGTTATCGAGATAAGTTTGAATAGATTGCAGTTTACTTTCATCCAACAAGGTCTCAAATACGTTCAATTTAGTAAGAATGTCAGATAACGTTTCACGCCGTACTTGCAGATTACATTCCTTCAACTGGTCCGCTGTCTCCGTAATATAAGTTGGAGTATCTTGTCCGTTAGTCTTGCAATTCGTAATAATATCAAGAACCTTCTTTTTTATTTCCATATACTCTTGAAATTTTTCCTCTAAAAATTCATCCCAGCCTGAGTCTATTTTTTTCTCCACACCTTCAATTGTTGAAAGCATACTTAAAACCTGAGAAGAGAGACTTCCCATTGATGTTGCCAGTGCAGAAACTCCTGTAGATATACTCTGTATACTCTCCTGCATGGCATTTACTTTCGTTGTATTAATTTCTACTTGTGACTTCACACCAAGGGTAATTTCCCCTGTGTCAGGATTTGTCTTATCATTCAAAATATCTAACACATCTTTCACCTGTGACTGTAAGCCTTGAATTATTTCACCCTCGGCACTTGTTGTATCATTAAGAATATTTTTAATTTCTGTCACAGCTGTTTCCACATTGCGCAAACGAGCTTCATAAGCTGACGGATCCATTGCAAAAATATGTATACAATTACAGCTCATAAGTATAAATAAAATTTTTTTCATTTTTCAAAATCCTTCCTTAATTAGATTTTATCGTACGCAATTATTGGTTAACAAATGACTAACAAATTTAATTACATAATACGGCTAATCTGATCGATTGAAGAGGAAAAAGAATTTCTGTAAACCTCGCCTTCTTGCTCTTTAATTTGAAAACAGTTATCATTGGGCAACGTGATTTGAGGTAAGGCAGTGAAAATTATTGCTGAAAAGTGCCAAAAGTGCTTGGAGTGTGCGGAGGTTTGTCCGGTGAAAGCGATCTCGGAAAAAGATGGTAAGGTTGTTATCAACAAAGAGATTTGTTTGAGTTGCGGATGTTGCGCCTCAATCTGTCCTAACTGTGCGATTGAGTTTGAATAGGGAGTTACAATGCTATCGGTTTTATTGGGTTTACATTTTGCTCTTACGTTAGCAATTATTGGATTGATTTTGTTACAAAAACATGATTCTGATGGAGCCTTAGGATCCAGCGGAGGAGGCGCAGCCAGTGGAATGTTTTCAGTTAGGGGACAGGCTAATATTTTGACTAAATCCACTGCTATCTTGATGGCCGTCTTCATGGTTAACTGCTTGGTTATGGCAAAAATTACAAAAAACAGACCGACCAAGGTTTCAGTCATTGATAGAGTTGCCAATGAGAGTGTTATACCAGTAAAGGAAGATCCGAATAAGGCTAACAATCCGAATGCTGGACTGGCCCCAAATGGAAGGCCTATGCCGACTCCTCCATCTGATCCAAGCAAGTTAAAGAAGCCTGGGCAAACCCAAAATAATCCAGCCGACAAACCTGCGTCGACTCTTCCATCCGGTTCAGGCAAATCACAGTCGACTCCAGCAAAACCGGAGCCAAAGAATTCTACAAAAAAATAGGAGACTGAAATGAAAGTAGTTAAAACGGGTGCTGTCTCGATCTCGAATAATTTGCCTTTTGTTCTTATAGCAGGTCCTTGTGCTTTAGAAAGTCGTGATGTTGCGTTTCGATGTGCGGAATCGTTGATAAAAACTACTAATGAGTTAAAAATTCCTTTTATTTTTAAGAGTTCCTTTGATAAAGCCAATCGCACAAGCCTAAATGCCCGTCGTGGTGTACCAATGAAAGAGGCCCTCAAAATTTTCTGTGAATTGAAAGAAAAGTTCGGATGCCTGATTGTTACAGACGTACATGAGTCTTGGCAATGTGCGGAGGTTGCTGAAGTTGTGGATGTTTTGCAGATTCCTGCGTTTTTATGCCGTCAGACAGATTTGCTAATAGCTGCTGCGAAAACTGGGAAAGTCATTGAAATAAAAAAGGGACAGTTTTTAGCTCCTTGGGACATGGAAAATGTCTACAAGAAAGTAACGATGTCGGGTAACGAAAATGTTTTGCTTTGCGAAAGAGGTACTTGTTTCGGTTATAACCGCTTGGTATCCGACATGAGATCGCTGCAAATCATGAAAAATTTTGGATATCCCGTAATATTTGATGCAACTCATTCGGTACAAGAACCCGGTGGACTTGGCGGAGCTTCCGGAGGAAACAGGGACTACGTCGAATTATTGGCCCGATCTGCAATGTCGATTGGTGTTGCGGGGTTGTACATTGAGACCCATTTTGATCCGAAGAATGCCTTTTCAGATGGTCCGAATATGGTACCGTTGCATGTGGTGAGAGATTTCCTAATTACAATGAAAAAATTCGACGAACTTGGAAAATCAACTCATTATCAGGATATGAGTTGCTAAAATGCTGTCGCTATCCGCGAAGAATAATTTGAAGTCAATTCTTTCAAATTTGATCTGGATTTTTATTGCGGGATATTTTGTTTATCACATCGTAATCGGAAGTAGAGGCATTATATCATGGTCTGTCCTCAGTCATGAGGTCAATCAACTCGAGTCCGATTTGAACAAAATAAGGAAGGAAAACGGATTTTTGGAAAATAAAATCAAGGGAATGAGGTCCGACAGTTTGGATCTGGATTTGCTGGAGGAGCAGGCAGAAAAAATTCTTGGATTTTGCTACCCCGAAGATACAATTGTCCTTTTGCCGCAAGACGTATGATTTTCCTTCTCTTTCGACTTAACGACTTCTAACTATGTGTACATAGAGATTCTCCAATTCCCGGAGATCTAAAGTTAAGAGTAAGAAGGGTAAAATATTTGCAGTTTCGTTACTGGAAAATAATTATAATAATTTTTCAAAAAGAATCTCTAGACAAGCCTGTTTTCAAAAAATTTTGATTATAGACAATCGCTTATCAAAAGCACACAAAAAGTTAACGAATGGTTAATTCAACGGTTTTTAACTTCTTTGTGCTATTTTACCAACGGGTGGGTGCGCGGGGCTTTGCGAAATAAAAAATTAA
>DGIE01000074.1 GCA_002393025.1 Holosporaceae bacterium UBA3830
TTTGGGGGAATATCTTGTGACGATATAGTCTAGGAAAGTACTATATTCAATTGCTTCGAAACAGCACTCCGAAATTCGCTGCAAGAAAATATTCTGTATCCGAAACCGTCTACGACATGATCGATTTCACCGCAAACACCACGAGCAATAAAAACGGATGTTTTTCGTCATCTTTCGGTGATAGTTATGGTAACGGTTTCTATTATGTCGGATCTTCCTCTGTTAATAGGACTTTAACTACCTCGCGAAAAGGCAGATTGGAACTGAAAGTTGCTCCGAGTTTTTATGCCGACAGCGGGTATATCAAAATGAACTACGGAAGCGATACAACCGAGAAAACCATCACTGCGCCAACGACTCTGTCGATGAAATATTCGGATTTGTCGAGCGGCACAATGCATTTACTCTCTATAATTGCGTGATTTTGTACGCAAAACTCTGCGACGCCGAAGCAACGATAGGTTCTCCGAATTACAGTTCCTCTCAGAATCTGATGTGGAACAGTAGTTCGGTTTCAACTTCCGGGACGGATATCAGCTTGTCGGGAACATACTTAAATTACAGCGCGGATTGGGGCTGGCATAGATTAACTACCAACAGCTTCTTGACCTGGAACAACTTGTATTGCTCGGATATTACGTCAGTTTTGGACGCAACATCTCCAATTTTAGCCTATTGGTACATGCCGCAAAATGTCTACACCGACTATGCAAATACGAATTTGGTCGGTCCGATGGGATTATTTGCTTCGATGACACGAGATTCAACTTTCACCCCTCAAAAATATTGCAAGATGTATGCGTGTGACTCTAACTCCAGCAACAAGGCTAATTTGCTCTGGCATAATTTCACGCTTCCGTACAATCACGTGTTGTACAGGGCAGGGTATCAATCTGCAGGAGGAGATGCCACAATAGCAGTCCGAAACGCTACGGCAGCAGTCTGTGCAAAACTGAAAAGTGATTATGGAAGCAACCTGCGCGTGTATATTGTAAAATATCGGAAACAGGCTCAGTACAAGACTTTCCCGATGTACAACGTCTCACAATCGAATACAAATCACGATTATTCAACGATAGATGCGTGTGCGACTTCGAGTAGTTATGTGTACGATATTTCGACAGAATCAGATTTGAAATCGAAGTTGAAGATAATTGCAGATGATATCAAAAGCTTCGCCGGAAATGTCACTGCTGCGACAAACGTGGATTAGGGGAGCGCTCCGAAAAGGGGAGGAAATTCCCCTTAACATGATTATTTGTGAAGAAACAATGAGGTTATAGTTTTTTGATTTCCTCGAGGGAGAGACCGGTAACTTTTGAAACCTGATCTATGGATAATCCCATGGACAGAGCCGTTTTAGCCGACTCAATTTTCTCCGCTTGGGCTTTCTCTACAAGTTGTTTTTCTCTTTTTTCTGCCTCAGCTTTTAGCTCTCTTTCTCTTTTTTCAGCTTTTTCGTGTTCTAGTTTTTTCCCTTTTTCCAGGGCTTGCGCTACAGCGACATTTTTCTCGCTGATATATCCGAACTCCGTGTGTTGGCGTAAATAATAAATTTCACGCTCATCTCTGTTTGCGCTGATTTCTTTCAGGGTGTCCAGAGCTTCTTTCACTTCCGGAACATCCTGAATATCATCGTTCAGCGGATTTTTCAAAAACGCCATCCAAACGTCGAGCATGTTTTTGCGATCGACGTGTTTCGGATGAAACTTCTGCAGTTCAACGAAGAAAATCCTCAATTTGTCTGTAATGATCTGATATTCATCCCTCTCCGTCGGAGGAAAAGCGACACACGCCTCATTCACAGCGTCTTTGCGGTCGGTAACATTCTCTCCCATGATCCAAATTCCGATCACTTTCGGATATTTATAAGTCTGCCTCTGCCCGGCTTCTCTCTCTTTTTCCGTCAGTTTTCGACAGTTCAAAGTGAGAATCTCCGCCAGATACTGAACAGCTCTTTCCATGATTTCGCCAGTATTGCGGACTTGGATTTCGATATCGACGAATTCTTGAGGATTTATTTCGGCCTTAATATCCAAATAAATTGTGAGATTATTTTTTATGATCTTTGAAATTTCGGTATTTCGAATCTCGAGATCCGTATTACAAAATGAAATTCTGAAGGGCGATCTATTAAGGGCAACGGTTAAAGAGAGAATGAGTAAACTTATACCGGCCTCCGCTATGAAAGAGTGTTTAGAGCGCAAGGGTAAGCAAATCAGAGAGGCAGTGTTGCAAATCCCTACGAAATTGAGTGATACACTGGCTAGAAGTGATGAAAGAACTATCCACAAATTGCTTTCAGATGAGATCAGGGCTACTTTGCTCAGGCTGTGTGAGAATAAATGACTTTTTCTCATTTTTGAACAGAAGCAATTTTGTCTCTCAAATTTGAGAAACAATTACAGATGAGCTAAATTATACTTAGGTTGCAGAAATACTGTCTACATTACTGACGGAAATAGCAGTTTTTTCTCTTCTTAGCGAGTACTCAGCCGCAGGCTGA
>DGIE01000011.1 GCA_002393025.1 Holosporaceae bacterium UBA3830
CGCGGATCATCTTGATTTCTTCAAGGATCTTGATGATATTCGCCACAGTTTCAAGGAATATGCAAAGCTTATACCGGAAAAAGGAAGCCTTGTTATTAACCATGATATAGAAAATCTTTCATATATAACAAATGATCTTTCTTGCAAGATTATTACCTTTTCGACTTCTTGCAAAGAAGCTGATTACTACGCTGAAAATATCGAATTTAACGATATGGCTTGCGCTGAGTTTGACTTAATGAACAAAGGCAATAAGTTGGCCAAAATAAGCTTGAAGGTTCCGGGTATCTACAATGTGGGAAATGCTCTCGCGGCTGCTGCCACATGCCTTTCGCTGGACTTAAACCTCGATGATATTTGCACAGGTCTCGAAAAATTCAGCGGTGCCGACAGACGTTTTCAAAAGAAAGGCGAAATCGGCGGTGTAACAATTATTGATGACTATGCTCATCATCCTGTCGAGATTTCTGCAGTTTTGGAGGCAGCTAGGAGTATATGCAAAGGCAAGGTATTTTCAGTAATTCAGCCACACAGATATAGTCGGTTAAAGAATTTTCTTCCAGAGTTTGGAGAGTGTTTGGAACTGAGTGATTATTGTTTTGTCGTTCCGATATATGCTGCGGGGGAGCAAAACAATGGTACAGATCATTTTTCTTTGTTGAAGGTTCTTAATGAGAATAAAAAGGTGCCGTCGGATTTTGCTCAGGACGTGTTAACACTAAAATCTAAAATTTGTAATATGTTGAATCATGGAGATTTGGTGATATTTCTGGGAGCCGGTGATGTGACAAATTGGGCTTACCAGTTTGCAGACTTAATGAGGAAGTGATGTCAATTATTAGCAGAATGCCGAAAGTAAGTGGGATATTGCGGGAAAATGCTCCATTGGGAAAGAAATCGCATTTCGGAGTAGGGGGAGTTGCAGAGGTCCTGTTTGAACCATCTGATATGGATGATTTGGTCTTTTTTTTGCGACGTATTCCAAAAGATATTCCAATTATGCCGTTGGGATCTATGTCGAATGTGTTGATTCGCGATGGTGGAATTGATGGGGTGATTATTGTTCTTGGCGATTGGTTCAAAAAAGTCTTTGTTGAAGGAGAGATATTGGAAGTTGGTGCAGGGGTTCCCTGTAGTAAACTTTCGACGGTTGCAATGGATAAAGAACTCGGCGGATTAGAGTTTCTGATGGGTTTGCCTGGTACAATCGGTGGAGCAATAAAAATGAATGCGGGATGTTTTAGTTCGGAAATATCCGATGTTTTGGTCGAATGTGAAGGCATAACAACTTCAGGGCGAGTTCGGTGGTTCAAAGTTAAAGATATAGGGGCGACTTATCGGCATACGGATATCCCTGACGATTGTATCATTACCAGGGCTTGGTTTAGGGGTATATCCAATGTAAATTACTCTATTCCGAAAAGAACCCGGGAGCTCATGAAACAACGCCGCGAGGTTCAGCCAATAGGAGCCCGTACCTGCGGATCAACTTTTAAGAATCCTGAAGGATATAAAGCTTGGCAGTTAATCGAAAAAGCAGGATGTCGTGGACTGCGAGTCGGAGGAGCTCAAGTCTCAGAAAAACATTGTAATTTTATTGTAAATACTGGAAATGCAACAGCTGACGATATTGAAATTTTAGGAGAAAAAATAGTTAAAGAGGTGCTAAGCAAAACCAACGTTCAACTTGAGTGGGAAATCATAAAATTGGGCAGAAAGGCTGATGATTAAAGCAAATTCATGGATAATTTCGTTATTAAAAAGCAATTTGTTTTTGATTTTGCTGACCATTATTGTTGGCGCAGGAATTTGGTTTTATGAGAAACCGCTGAAGGTTCCCAATGAGTTCAGAATAGAAAAAATAGAATTTGATGGTCAGGAACATGTTCAGGAAGTGCTTTTGCTGAAGGCTTCGGGATTGAGATATAAGAAAAATATCTTTGATGTTTCTGTAAATGATGTAAAAAATCGTTTAGAACAGATTTCCTGGATAAAATCGGCCAGTGTTCAAAGAAAATTGCCAAATAAATTCTGCATAAGGGTGTCCGAGAGGGTTCCAATTGCGATATATCAGTCAAATTATAAATTGCATTTACTTGATATTGATGGAAAGGTTCTTGAAAATGACGGAATTGGGAATTTCGATAATTTACCCATTTTAGTTGGCAAGGGCGCTGAGAAGTCAGCTAGGCATTTTCTGTATGTATTAGAAAAATTTCCGAAGATACAAAATCAGTTAGTATTTGCGGTATTTGTTGGAGAACGTCGTTGGAATCTGAAAATCAACAAAGGTATTACCATAAAATTACCGGAGAAAAATTTAGGATATGCTATGCAGATTTTGGATGAAATTGCTGATGAAAATGGATTTTTTCATAGTGATATACAGGAGATAGATTTGAGGGTTTTGGATCGAGTCATTGTGAAAAAAAGAGCTGATATATAGAAATGAAGGCGGGGCAGGTAGTTGCTGTAATTGATATTGGCAGTACAAAAGTTTGTTGTTGTATTGCGAGTGTTTCCGAAGACGGACGCTTTGATATTCTAGGGGCAGGGTATTGCGTTTGTTTTGGGGTAAGGTGTGGTGTGATCACCGATATGGATTTGGTGTGCAGATCCATAGCCAGAGCAGTGGAAAGCGCAGAGAAATCTGCAAATTTGAGAATAAAATCAATTTACGTCAATGTATCTGGTAAATTCGTAAAGTCGGAGCTAGTAAATTCGGAAATCCATATTGGTGGACGCATAGTTAAGCATGATGATGTGGAAAAACTTATTTACAACGGAATACAAAAAAAGCCTGAATTTGAGGTTATTCACTCAATACCAATATCATTTGAGATAGATGCAATATCATGTACTTCGGATCCTGTAGGCATGTTTGCTAACGTTTTGAGAGCTAACATAAACGTAGTTACTGTTCCGAAAGTTCAGATTAACAACATAGTGATAAGTCTTTCTAAATGTCACCTGAATGTCGTCGGTGTCGTATATAGTGGGTATGCATCGGGACTCTGTGTTCTGGACGAAGATTCAAGGCAGGACAATCAGATTGTCGTTGATTTCGGGGGCGGTGTTACTACGATAAATTTCTTTTTCAAAGGAATATTTTGCGGATTGGAAGTTATTCCGGTTGGAGGACAAAATATTACTAAGGATATTGCCTACGGTATGAGTGTTTCCCGATCTAACGCCGAACGTTTAAAAACCTTGCATGGAGCAGCATTTGAGTCCTTTGATGATAAAAAAAATATGATTTTGGTTCCGCTGCAAGAGGAGGATAACACGATAGATTTGCAACAAATACCAAAGAGCGAGTTAAATGTGATAATTCAACCTCGTGTGGAGGAAATACTGAAATTAATCAAAGAAAAAATTGATAATTCTGTGTTTAAAGATAATTTCGCAAGACGTTTTGTGATAACAGGAGGCGGTAGTATGCTTACCGGTGTGAGAGAATTCATGTCGCAAATTTTCAAAAAGAGGGTGGATATGAGAAAAATGGAGGATTTTTCGGAGACCCTTGGAATACAAATCGGGAATGATTTTGCTACCACTATTGGTATGATAAAGTTTGCTATGCTGTCCGATAACGTTAAGGTGATGCTTCAAAATAGTTCCGAACAAAAAAGAAGGGATGGATTGTTAAAAAAAACCATAAATTGGATCGAAAACAACTTGTAATGAATAATTCCGTACTATAGAATGTTTACGACATTGTTGTATGGGGAATTTTTATGGCTGGGGAAAGTGTTACAGAGGGTGTTGTTGCTGAGGACAAGAGTCCGCAGGGGGATTTTTTTTCAGAGGATTCATTTTCTGATTCTGAGAGTTTTTTGAGACCTAAGATTACAGTAATAGGTGTAGGTGGAGCTGGAGGTAACGCTGTAAACAACATGATTAATTCCGATCTGAAGGGGGTGGAATTCGTTGTGGCAAATGCCGATGCTCAAGCCCTTACTCAGTCGCTTTGCGAAAAAAGGATTCAGTTAGGATTAGAGATCACTC
>DGIE01000036.1 GCA_002393025.1 Holosporaceae bacterium UBA3830
AAGGAAAAATTAGAGGAAATTATTGCCGACAGTAAAGACTCAGAGGAAGAATTTTGGAGTGAATACGATAGTTTTTGGAATTCGATTTCAGTAACTGAAATTTTAGCAACAGAACTAGAAAAGAGCTGGTCTCCTGATGTCATAATACAAAACACGACTTCTCTTGAAAAAATTAGATCAGATACTGAGAAAAAAATATCGGATACAAGCCGAATAATAATACTATTCATCAAAAAATAGTCAGCTCTCATCACCAAAGAAGCTTTCACATACAAAAACCGACATCGCATCAAACACAAAAGACCAACAAGTCGCCCGGTAGCACCCTTTGTTTTTACTCAGTACCTCTCCCTAACCTTCGTTTGGAGAACGGTCCTTGATGAAATAAGACAACACTATTCCAAATCCCAGGAACGCCAACACTGAAGACAAGCCCCATCTGAAATCACCGATTGTGTAAACAGGTAATCCATTTTTGGCAATGCCATTCCAGAAATATTTTACGATAAACCCTATAGTAGGCATCAAAACAATTCCACTGACCATGCTCATCATATTTATGAATCCCGTCACAGTTGCCCCTATGGATTTCGGGAAAAGAGCGAGACCTAAAGGATAGGCGAGCATAGATCCACAAGAAAATCCAGTTACAAAGAACAGAACAAACAATGCGAAAGTATTAACATAATCACTCAAATATACAATGACAAAAAGAGATAAAAACGCCCCTATCACTCCAATAATCATCGGTTTTTTGAAACTCCCACAAACTGTTGCCGCATAAGCGAAAGCCGGAGAACCGATCACTACCCCCAGATATAACATATTATTTGCCAGAGCAGACATTTCAGGGGTTAATCCATAAGCAACTTTAATGAACATCACTCCCCACAAATCTCCCAAGGCACTTAGGGGAGCATAAACCGCCATTGTCATTAGTCCGAGAACCCATGCTTGTCTTGAGCAAAGAACAAGTTTCAGAGACTCCACCAAACTTAATTCAGTACTCGAATCAGAAGGTTTCGAAACCGGTTTCTCACCAGAATCTTCAACCTTTTTATCCTTAACAAGAAACCAAATCAGTAGCGCCAAACCCACTCCTACAAGACAGTAAACCTTTATGACATCGATCCAATTGTAAGACCTAACAATGTATGCAACTCCCGGACCTCCAAGAACAGGTCCCAAGCATCCGACAGACATAGTCAGAGAAGTCATAATTGCAACTCTACCTGCGTGAAACCACTGAGTAATCGCTTTCACCGCCAGCACGAAAGCAAAGGCTGAACCGAATCCGATCAACATCTCTCCAAACCCAGCCACATAGCTATTGGAGGTAAGTACCAGAATGAACAACCCCAACGAACAAATTAGAGTAGCCAATGTCGCCACCCATTTTGTGCTGTATTTGTCAACTATAATTCCCGCAGGAATCTGCATTAAAGTGTAGATCCAGTAATAACAACTACCTAATAAACCTATACCAGCCGTATCAATGTTGAAGTACTGCATAAATTCATTTGTCAACACTGTAATAAACGACGAACGCGCAATAAATTGGTAAAAATAAAACGCAGCAAGTGCCAACCATATCATAAAGGCCAAACAAGTACTCTTTTTTACAGTATCAGTAGTGTTATTCACGAAAAATTGCCCTCCACTCTGTCTCGCTGAACTTTATCACATTTAAGTAAAAAATCAAGAATTTTTAAAAAAGCTTTACCTTTAGTTAAGAAATTTATGTGAGAAATTAGAGTAACAGGAGGATGTAATGAAATTTTTAGTGGTTTTTGTTTCATTGTTCAGTTTTTCAGAAATTTTTGCGGATACAGCTGTAATGTCGACAGTTATGGGATTGTCGGCAGCAGATTCCCTAGATAATATCACCAGTCGAAAGAAAAAAGGTTGGATTTCTTCATTTTTTTCCGATAACGACTTCGAGTTGGAACAAGTTATGGTTATCACAAAACCCGATATGAACAACCACGGAGCAATGAAGGCCCATCTCGTTATCGTATACGATAAGGAACTTATGCGAGAATTGAGTGTAATGACAGCTTATCGTTACTTTGAAATGGTCGACCAGCTTATAAAAGACTACCCTGATAAAATGAAAATATATTCCTGGGATTTAATTGCCGAAGATCGAATCAGGAGATGGCAAAAAATTGATACACTGAAAGGAACCATGAGTCCACTCGGGGGATTTATATTTGCGAATTATCATGGCAGCGTAGGCGCTCATCGTGCGAGAATTCCTAATTATGAAAAGGTAAAAATTACCTTTGGTCGTTCCGATTTTTCAATTGATTACGAAGACAAAGAATTGGACGACGGAGAAATCAACGATGTTACTGAGCATAAAGAGTATGATAACGATAGTGGCTGGTTTTAAATAATTTTTTAACCATATTGAGAATTCGTGTTTTTTTTTGTATTCTCAAACTCGCGCGCGGTCGTAGCTCAGGTGGATAGAGCACAGGATTCCTAATCCTGGTGTCGTGAGTTCGAATCTCGCCGACCGCACCATTTGTCTTTTGTTAACAAGTATCCGATATGATAGTTTTGTTGTAATTGGCGGGAATATGTTAGGAATCAGCAGAAATAGTGCGTATTATCTCAACGCATTCAAAAAGTTAGATAAGGGTCGAGACAGTTGGAATTGGGCCGCATTTTGCTTTCAAGGTATGTGGATGTTCTATCGAAAAATGTACCTCTACGGATTTCTGTCTTTGGTGATTGATTTCATGGTGTTTTTTTCGATTGTATCATCGCGGACGGTAATATCGATGTTCGGGTTAAGTTTCGTTTGTAATTTGATTTACAAAGGGCTCTATGGATATTTTGGGAATAGAATTTATTATAGCGTCGTTAAAGAGAGAATCGCCGGCGGATATCATCTAATGGATCAATATAAATCAACATCAAAATCTTTAACGATTTTGTCTATATTTGTTCCTTCGATTTACTTTTACTATCTTGCGGATGTCCTAGCAAACGAAAAGTATTTCAGCTCAAGACCTCGCAGAGATACTTCTGTCAATAAAGAAAATATTCTGAGATATCTTGCTCAAGACAAACAAAATCATGTGCAAGGAAAAATCGCAATAATAGTCAGTGTTATTCTCTATTTTATGTCATCTCACTATATGGTTAGTTTTTTCGAGTACAAATTCAAAAATCGTATTTCTGCCGTTAATAAACAGTTTTCAATGGAACTTAATGAGCATATCTCGGTATTGGATTAAAACTTAGACCGGCGCAATTATTTCTATAAAAGCCTCTTGGAAGCTTTCTTCTCTATCGAAAAACCTGTTATTGAGTTTTTTTATCGAGAGTTACTTTTAAGGATTATCCATTTGCTGATTCTTTTATAGACAATCGCTTATCAAAAG
>DGIE01000023.1 GCA_002393025.1 Holosporaceae bacterium UBA3830
TCGGTGAGCTGGTTTATCTGAACCAAGGAGCAATTTCCATATCGGCTTCCGATGAATCAGAAGCCTCAAATGGTTGGTATGAACAAACAAAATCAGAAAAGAAAAAACTCAGACTCGTTGTAAAAGCCGGATTTAGAAAAAAAAATGCTGACGGAAAAAAAGTGTTCAGTGATATCTCTAATTGAATAAGGAGTAAGCAAGAAAAGAGGTAACCGGGGTTATTTCGCTTGAAAAATATGGACAATTGGTATGTCGACAGTTTGGGGGGTGGTTGTCATTTGCAAGTAGCCTTTTTCAGATTGGAACCGCCCCTAGAGGAGTCTGTTTCAGCCTTTTCACTTTCTCTTCAAAGGTTAATAATCCTGGTCATCATCTGAATATTCGTCATCGCCATTATCACCTAGATAATATCCCTCGTCTTCAATATCGCCATACAGAGTCCTACCATCATATTCGTCATTGCCTGAATAATAGCCTATGTCATTGCGGTTACCATAACCACGGTTTGCATAATACTCCATGTCATTTAAAATCTTGTCTATACCCGAGTTGTCTCCATTTTGTACATAGCCTTGTATTTTTACTAAAATGTCTCTAAACAAAAACATATGTTCAATCAACGACACTATTTTTCTTCTTAGATCATCGTCCCATTGCGTTACCTCCATATCGATTGCTGCAGCTAAGCCTTCTTCAAGATTAGTGGACATGGTACCATCAATCTCCCAATTACATTTCTTGATCAATGCAGCAACCTGATTTTTTATCATTTGTTCATTGGCAGCCTGCATTCCGACTTCTTTTTGCATTACGGTTAAAAGAATAATACCCGAAGACTGCAAATTCGCTTTAAGAACGTTGAATTCATTCCCTGTAAGTATATCAAGGCATCTTTGTATATTGTTCTTACTCAACTCATCCTTATTTTCTTGTTTCTGTATGGTTTGTGCATTTGTTGCATTGTTTATACGGTTTTGTGCACCTAATGACGTAGCATACTCTGTACGAATTTTTGTTAAAAGTGGCTCCAGTAGAGAGAAGAATTCTCCGCTGCTCTTAGCAAAAACACTATATGCAGTCAAAAATGTTAGGTCAGAGCTCGAGTTTAAATACTTGCTAGTAATGTATTCAAACTGACTTCTTCCAGACGATATTAAACTACTTCCAAGTCCTTTTATGCTGCTGATTACTCGGTCAAGACTTTTTGTACCCTCATTACTTTTCCGTCCTTTTACCAAATCTCCAATTTTTTGACGCAAATTAAGATTTCGGAGAGCTTCAGCCGAAAAGTTTACTTGTGCTAGCATAAAACATAGTATAAATGATATAATCGTTTTTTTCATCTTCTGTCTCACTACAACAGGTTAATGATATAAACAAAATATTAATTTTGAGTAAATTTCAAATAATAATTCACAATAATTTTGTAAAAACAACCGTTTTTATCTGAGATTTTCAAAAATTCGTTGAATATTAAGTTAATCCGATCAACTTGATTTTATTTCTTCAAAATATCGTGGTAAAGGTGCTTCTATTTGAATATTTAACTCTGTTATTTTCAATTTCTTGGCATGAAGAAACATATTTTTGTGTTGAAGATGCTTATTATATTTAACATCACCAAGAATTGGAGCTTTCAAAACCTCTGCACAATGCACTCTTAACTGATGCTTTCGTCCCGTTTCTGGATTCAGCTCGAGTAAAGTGTAATATCCTACTCTATCTACAGGACAATATCTTGTGATGGCAGCTTTCCCTTGCTCCTCATCCACGACAGTCATGCGCTCTTCTCCAGAAACAAAGGATTTTCCGATAAAATTTCGAATAACTCCCGCCTCTTTTATCTTTCCATCAACAATTGCCCAATAGGTTTTTTTTATTTTTCCATCTCTAAATAACTGTGTTAATTTCCGTGCATATTTTTGATTCTTTGCGACCAGAAGAACTCCTGAAGTATCTTTATCCAAACGATGAACGAGAAAATACCTATCCAGTACGTTTTGAAGAATTGTTTCTACGCAAAAATTAACTTTCGATCCCAATTGAACGGCCAGCCCTTGCCTTTTGTTTAACGCAAGGAAATTATCATTTTCAAAAATCAGCATTTCTCTATAGATTTTCTCCAAACGGGAATCTTTTTCCAAAATTTTTTTGGAATCATTTGGATCTGTATTCTCCGTCAATTGGTTCGCATAAACATAAACTCGATCCTTATCCTTCAATCGATAGCTTGCTTTTACTTTTTTCCCGTTAACCTTAACTTTCCCCTGTCTAAAGAGCTTCTGCAAAAGAGCATATCCCACATCTTTGAACAGATTTCGGACAAATCTATCGACTCTGCAGCCAGCATCATCTTGCGTGACAAAGTATTCCATGTTCCTCTATAACATAGTCGACTTTTGTCAAATATTATCACAGATTGCTGTCAAAGCTGCTTCAGCATTACCTGAACCCGCACCTTGAGCAAACAAAGCACTACCTCCGCCTTTACCGTTAAGCTCAGCCAATCCGAACTTTATTATCTTACCGGCATTATAAATGTTCTGCAGATCTGGGCTGACACTTACAACAACTGTAGATTGATTATTACCATTTTGACTGAGAATGACAATAATGCCGTCTTTGTGTCTATTTTTGATATAGTCATTCAGCGCTCGAAGATCTTGAACTGAAAAATTTTCTACTATTACGTTGTAAATCGTGACGTCATTTTTCTGAATCTGCTTCAGCTTCGAAAATGCCAACAAATTTCTTACGTTTTGAATTTCCTGAGATTTCTTTTTCAGATCGGAGAGAAGATCCCCTACTCTTTCGGAAATTTCAGAAACATTACATTTCAATTTCGTTGCAACTTCGTTAAGAACATCTTCTTTCTCGTGAAGATCCTTTATAACCTCACATCCCGTAATAGCCTCAATTCTACGAATTCCCGATCCGATGCTAGCCTCAGAAACGATTTTGAATGCTCCGATTCTTCCTGTAGAAAAGGCATGAGTTCCCCCGCACAATTCGAATGAAACAGTTTGATCCCTATCTGAAATTTTGACAGTTCTTACAACGTCTTCGTACTTCTCTCCGAACAATGCTGTTGCGCCTGCGTTAATAGCTTCATTCTTGGGCATCTCTTTGCAAACGACAGGCAGATCCCTCAAAATTTCTTCGTTAACTATATTTTCAATTTTCAACAAATCCCTCTTGGAGACTGCGTTATTGTTAGAAAAGTCGAATCTAAGCCTCTCTTCATTGAGAAACGAACCTCTTTGAGCAACATGATTACCTAAAACCTTACGCAAAGCCGCTTGCAGCAAGTGAGTCGCTGTATGATTGGCTCTGATCTTTGTCCTGCGCTCAGAATCAATATTCATTTTTGCATTATCAAAGACATTAATTTCCCCGGAAATGACCTTTCCGTGATGAGCAATGACGGAATTGCAGAATTTCAAGGTATTAGTAACTTTAAACTGTCCTCTCGCTGTAGAAATAATTCCAGTGTCTCCACATTGACCTCCGCATTCAGCATAAAAAGGAGTCTTATCGGTAATCAGCCAGCAATCACTATCATCATTTTCAGAACTAGACGCCTCTATTTTCTCCACCTCTGCATCGTTACGAACTACAGCAAGAATCTTGGCTGTATCTTCGTCTTTGTCGTATCCGACAAACAACGAGGGAGCTAATTTTTCATGTAGTTTATGCCAAATCTCTGCCTCTTTTTTCTCTCCGGATCCCGCCCATTTCGCACGATTCTTCTGTTCCTCAAGACATTCATTAAAGCCATTCATATCAACGGTAATTTTCCTGGATTTTAAAATATCCTCCGTCAAATCCAGGGGGAATCCATAAGTATCGTATAGTTTGAATGCTTTTTCTCCGCTTAAAACATCTCCTGAAGACATGGTTTCGATTTCATCGTTCAGCATTTTTAATCCACGATCAAGAGTATTCAAAAACTTCTCTTCCTCTTG
The DNA here is from genome assembly GCA_002393025.1 of Holosporaceae bacterium UBA3830. Classification (GTDB taxonomy): domain Bacteria; phylum Pseudomonadota; class Alphaproteobacteria; order UBA3830; family UBA3830; genus UBA3830. Next base: position 3,966 of record DGIE01000023.1, read on the forward strand.
ATAAATAGTAGTCTTTACCAAATTTCTCGCTTTCTCTAACTCTGGATAAGCACTCTTCATTGTGTTGATTAAAGTATCTGACAGTTCAAATAAAAACGGCTTTTTTATATTAATCAAATTTCCATGACGCATAGCTCTTCTCAGAATTCTTCGAAGCACGTATCCCCTACCCTCGTTGCTTGGAATCACTCCGTCAGAAATCAAAAAAGACACCGAACGTATATGATCTGCAATAACTTTATAAGACGGATATGCATCATCGAAATTCGTTTTGGAAATATCTTTAATCTCTCGAATTAGATCTTTAAACAAATCGATTTTGTAGTTATCGTCAACTCCTTGCATTACAGCAGCTATACGTTCAAGTCCCATTCCTGTATCTATGGATTTTTTCTTCAAAGGAATTTTTTGACCATTCTTCAGCTGCTCAAACTGCATGAAAACGATATTCCAAATTTCCATATAGCGGTCGCCATCTTCGTCGGGAGTTCCAGGAAGTCCGCCGAACATGCTTTCGCCGTGATCATAGAAAATCTCGGAACATGGTCCGCAAGGTCCGACATCTCCCATTGACCAGAAATTATCGTTGGTCGAAATAGGAATGACCATTATGTCGTTACCCGCAATTTTTTTCCACAGTTGCATAGCTTCTTCATCGGTGTGATAAACCGTTGTGATAAGTTTTTCCTTCGGCAATCCCAACTCTTTGGTCAAAAAAGTCCACGCAAAATGAATAGCTTCTTCTTTGAAATAGTCTCCGAAAGAGAAATTTCCCAGCATCTCGAAGAAAGTATGGTGTCGAGCTGTAAACCCAACCTGATCTAAATCGTTATGCTTTCCTCCTGCTCTTACGCATTTCTGAGATGTTGTAGCTCTTTTGTATGCTCGAGTCTCTAATCCTGTAAACACATTTTTGAATTGAACCATTCCCGCATTTGTAAATAGTAAGCTGGGATCGTTCTGTGGCACAACCATGCTGGAATCGACGACTCTGTGCCCATTTTTCTCAAAAAATCTCAAAAATCCATTTCGGATATCATTCGTAAGCATAACAACACCTTAAAATTGAACGGCGAGATTATATCACTTTGGAGAACGAAAACAAATATTTTGAAACTTTAATGAATCAATAACAAAAAAACCGTATTTTCTGATCTGTTCTTTAGATTTAAAATATATTTTGGGCAGTATGAACCGCCCAAAAACAGAAACACATCAATATCTTTCGAAAGTCATTGCTACGCCTTCGCCTCCACCAACACAGAGTGTAGCTAGACCTCTTTTGGCATTCCTCATACGCATAGCGTTTAGCAAAGTCACGACAATACGAGCACCGCTGGCTCCCAAAGGATGCCCCAAAGCACAAGCTCCCCCGAAAATGTTTACTTTTTCAGGATCAATCGCACAGTCCTTTATAGCTGCCATCGAAACTACTGCAAACGCTTCATTTATCTCGAAGACATCCACATCATTTACAGACCAATTTGATTTTTCGAGAGCTTTCTTTATTGCGCCGATCGGAGCTGTCGTGAACCGATTCGGTTCCTGAGAATGGCTTCCGTGAGCAACAATCCTTGCAATCGGCTCAAGATTTAATTTTTTGGCCATTGATTCTCTCATTATCAGCATAGCGGCTGCTCCATCGGAGATAGAACTTGCCGACGCGGCGGTAATTGTCCCGCCTTGCTTAAACGCTGCTCTCAATTTTGGCATTTTTTCAAGATCAACAGAGAAAGGAACCTCGTCAGTGTCAACGATAATATCTCCTTTCCTCTCTTTCACGGTTACAGGAACAATCTCATTCTTAAACCAGCCGTTTTCAACTGCTTTGCGCGCCTTCAAGAAGGAATTCAACGCATATTCATCCTGCTGATCGCGAGTAAATCCATACTCTTCCGCAGTTTCTTCAGCATAAGCACCCATGACGCACTTTCCATAGGCATCCAGCAGTCCGTCACGTACCATATGATCGATGATCTGACCATCTCCGTAACGATATCCGGAACGAGCTTTTTCCAAAAGGTATGGAGCTTTTGTCATATTCTCCATTCCTCCGGCAACAACCACTTCGTTCTCTCCGGCTAAAATCGCATTCTTTCCGAACATTATTGCAGCCATTCCAGAACCACAAATCTTGTTGATGTTTACGCAGTTCACCGCCTTATCTAACCCGGCGATGAGAGCCGCCTGCCTCGCCGGAGATTGCCCTAATCCAGCCGGCAACACACATCCCATATAAACACTGTCTATCTTAATATTGAAATCTTCGACGACCTTTTTTATTACAGTTGAACCTAATTCTACCGTTGATGTCGACTTAAATTTACCATTAAAAGCACCCAGCGGTGTTCTTGCAGCGGAAACTATCACTATAGGATCCATTCTTATCTCCTTATCAGATTATTCAAAAAATACTTATCAACTAAATAATATAATTTAGTTAAATAATAGTTAAAATCTTAATAAATGTAAATTTTTTTTAGTAATCTATTTAATTATTGCCGAAGTATCGAAACTACTATTAGACGTAGGAGATATATCTTATATTCACAACTTAGTTTCAAGTTATCTCTGCAAGAATTCGAGAAGAAAACCCTTTACTTTTTGATTATAACAAAAATTAGTATGTCACTTTCCAAAAATATAACCCGCAAGCAGGGGCGGTCGCAGCTGCTCGAGTACGATCCTTCGATTCAAAAACCTCTTGAAATTTTCCCTCAGACCATTCGCCTGTCCCGACTTTTACCAATGATCCTACAATATTTCTTACCTGATGATATAAAAACGACTTAGCTGAAACCTTGATGATTACTCGATCCCCAAATCTTTCTACAGAAATGCTGTTTAATGTTTTCATCGGGGAATTAGATTGGCAGCATCTAGCTCTGAAAG
>DGIE01000022.1 GCA_002393025.1 Holosporaceae bacterium UBA3830
TCGAGGTGTCCCGGTTTGATAGCAAACATTAATGGAGTCCATCCGGAATTGAGGCAAATATCAATCTGGACATTACGATTCACCAACCATTTTATGGCTTTTAAATCACCCTGTGCTGCAAAAATGTGCAACCAATTTATTCCCGAATGCAGAGCTGTGCTGTTGAGTGTCGAAAGGGCGGCAGGTATCTGTTTGAGGGATACATGTATGATATTGGATATGGGTTGTACCATTGCTTTCCATCCGTCTGTATCGGTCCATTTGTATTCGTCTTTTCCGCCTATGGTAATTTTTTTTGTTATGAAATCGCTGTTGGCAGTTGAATCTATTTGTTGATTATTCAATTTAATACGGGTTTTCCATGCCAGCAAGCAATTTATTACGCAAGTATTTGTTGGTTCATTTGAGACAGAGTATGACGGTATTTGAGGTACCAGACATCTGTCCATAAATACTTCGGTCAGTCCTGAGATTTCCCATAACTCGCAAGGCAAGTCAGTTATCGAATTTTCGGCGATATTTAAACTGTTCAAATTTTTTAATTCGCATATCGCCTTTGGGACATGTTCGAAACGATTGTTATTTAAATATAACCTACGAAGATTTTTTAGATTGGAGATTTCGATAGGAAGGGTTCTCAGCTGATTTTTTGATAAATTCAATGTTTCTAATTTCCGTAAATTTCCGATTTCTCTTGGAAGAGTTGTTAATTGATTTTTTGAAAGATTCAAGCTGTACAAGCATTGTAGATTTCCTAATTCTCGAGGGCATTCTGTTAGTTGATTTTCTTCAAGGTATATGGCGCGGAGATTGGGAGTTTTTGTTAATAATTCTGTCAGTGCAGTTAATTTCTGTATATCTTCACCAAGATTTCCATAGATTGTTAAACATTCCAATCCCGGACATGGCGGAGCTATTTTCTGAACATCTTGTAAATCTTGAGCATATATTCCCAAATATGCCATGGAAGAGAGATAAGCATATCTACGCGAATTTTCTTGGAGATCTTCGCGATAGTCACCAGCAGGCATAGCAAAAGAATGCCATGTAAATGTTGACAATACGGTGGACATGATTAAAAACCTTAAATTCATGCTTTTCTCCTGTTTAAATTTTCTCAGCAATAATTAAATATTTTCCCAAATCTGTGCAGCGATTTGCCTACGATTTTCTTTAGCTTCTGCGGACATATCCAATATGTACTCCTTTAGTACACCGTTTTTTACGAGCAGATCTATATTCGAACAAGCCTGTATGTAGTTTGTCCATTGTATGCCTTGATCGGTCATGGGAATGAAATTGTGTAGGGGATATGCATAGCTGTAGAACAACGTCGCGTCAGCTAGGCTCCAAACTATGCCCGGGATTTCTCCGCGTAATGCTGCCGGCGTTATGTCAACGAAATATATTCTACCGTTTTTCACAGCGAGCAAGTCAGACATCATTCCCAATCCTAAAATATCAGAAATGCGCTTTATTACAGATTGTTCACTGGGAGGAGGGCTGGTTAGTTTTACCCCGCTAATTTGTTCTATTTGCTGCATGGCTGGATATAATTTTGTTACGGGAGCAAAATTTGTTCCAATGAATATGGGTGTTTTATGAGAACAATTTAAAGAGAATATTCCAGTTGGTTTTTTGTTCGAATTTTGAGGAGAACGACACTGACTTGAAGAATCGCTATCAAAAAAATCATCGGAAGTGATTGGCTGATCGTTTATTAATCTGTTTCCGTAGATAGATGAAAATTTAATCACGGATCCTTTAAAACTAAATTTCCCGTCTTTTTCGTATGTGCTAACCACATCATCTATTGGATTTTGTTGAGTCGACACAATATATGTTCCGCTGATATCAACAAAAATCAAGCGATTTTCGTTAGTTACAAAGCTTTTTTCTTTTGTTGAGACTTCATAGATGGAAAAGCAGCTTGATCCAATATGTACGTTTCTGCCATTTATACCGACTATGCGACATTTGTTTGGGTTGATCAGCGATTCATAAATATCAATAAAACAGTTATTGTTATAATCCTTAAACAAATCAACACCGCTTGCTGTATATCTTATTGCTTGTGTATTCCATATGAAGGCAGGATCAGTTCCTCCATAGGTTTTAACTCGAGTAGGAGTAATACGTCCAACACTTACTTTCTCTTGATTAGTTACAGGCTCGCGATGGTATTGTACGTACTCTCCATTTGATAATTTTAGAAAATAGTTTTCCGGTATTGATGCTGTATTTGTTTCCAAAGTCATGGAGTAACAGTTCAACGACAGACTAGTTAGAGAAATTATTTGTAATATTTTTTGCATAAATCATTCTCCTCATCATTGTTGCAGTCATTGTAGACTTTCGGCCGAAGTTTACAAGACTAAAAAATCAGGTTAAAAAAATACAGAACAATTTTTAACTATTGATTAACTAATTTTGTGTAAAGTATAGGCAAATATATTAAGGAGAAAAAAATGAAAATAGGTTTTTTAAGTATATGTACTATGATGTTCATGCTGTATGGAACAGATTGTTTCGCGCGAGACTCTGTAAAAAATATGGCTTCGAAGTGGGAAAATAAGGCAGAGTCTGATGAGTTTGTGAGTTCCGACAACGAGAAATATGATAGGAGATTAGGAGAAGCACGGATAAAAAAGGGAAACGTAAGAGATTTAAGAAAAAAGTTTGGAGAGCAGGATAAACAAGAGGATTCGTCTGATACTGAAGTTTCCGAAGTAAAAAAGAAAATTAAATTTTTTGAGTCACAAAAGGATGGAGAGGATTCAGAAGTATTTGAAAGAAGAAATAGAAAATTTTCGAGAAATAGGACGGATGATGACTCGGATGTATCCAGAGAGTTTGTGAGCAAGAAACGTAAATTTTTTGAGCAGGATGGTGAAAAAAGAGCCGAAGGGGATGAAAGAGAATACTCAAAACGAAGGAAAACTTCTCAAAGTGAGCTTGAAGAGTTGGGAAATAAGGGATTTGTGAAAAGAAATCGGGAAAATTTTCAATCTCGGACGGATGAACCGTCTGTTGATGAAAAAGACGTTGAACAGCAGCAAATAGAAGAGGATGTAGTTTCCCAAAAGCAAGTAAACGCCAAGAGCGCAAAAAACCAACGTAGAAATGCGAGAAAAAATAAAAGGAAGTAAGTGAATTCTTATTAAGGTAGGCCGTGGAAGTGATAAAAAGTTTTCACGGCTTTTTTATACTAATTTCAGGAATATAACTGAAGATACCCGAAAATCGGAATAAACTGATTTTTAATTTCAAAAAATAGTCGTTTTTTGTGAGCTAAGAGAGAATTTTAGTCCTTATCATTGTTCGCTGGGAGGATAGCTGTAAAAAAAAAGTAAGAGCTATTCTTCGATGAAAATCCTCTATTGTCATTCTTGTAGCGATTCTCCTATCAAAAGA
>DGIE01000009.1 GCA_002393025.1 Holosporaceae bacterium UBA3830
GAAATTAATCGGAGGTAACTTCGTGGTAAACACTGTTCCGATTTCGGCATCTGGATCCATTCTTTTTGCTTCTTCCAATGTAATTTCATTAAACTCATCTTCTACGGAATCTTTTACCGTCAGGTACTTCATTATGGTAACTTCACCCGTTTTTTTATCGATATTTGCTCTTATGTCACTCTCGTATCCATACCTTGATTTTGCAGCTTTCTGAATAGCTCCTTCCATCGCTTCCAAAACCTGATCCTTATTCAATCCTTTTTCTCGAGCAACAGAATCCGCTACCTGCAATAACTCAGGTCCGTAAAACTTGGAATCCGACCACAAAGCTGTCGACATAACTCATCTCCTTTTCAAAAACTCTCTTTTCACATTAGCTCTTTTCACATTATCGACAGACAAACAAACCACTCGATTGTCCTCCTCGGGAATCTCAACCTTAATCAGGTTTTCCACCTCGTCGACGCCTACGATCTTTCCTGTGAATTTTTTTATCCCCTCTACGGGATTAACCAACTCCATCTTTGCAATCTGACCGCAAAAACGCTTAAAATCTCTAATCTTTGCAAGAGGACGGTTCTCACCAGGTGAACTAACTTCTAGATTATACGCTCCGTTTATAAAATCTTCAACATCTAAAATTGCGGAAATCAAACGATTTGCATCTACGCAATCATCAATTGTTACATTTTTCTCATCCAAGCGATCAATATCCACACCAACAATAAGCCTACTTTTGCCCCCTACTATGTGGACACGGACCAAATCATACCTCTTATTCTCCAATGGAGCCTCAATTGCCTCTCTTATTCGTTCCTCTAACTTCAACTAAAACGTCCTTATTTTCCCCAACATCGAAAAATACATAAAAACTCTCTATTTTTCAAGTGTTAACCAATTCCTAAAACACCTCATCCAAAGCCGAAGGATCTATTTCTTTATCAACTTCTTTGAGAACATCATAATTTATCTTCACTTCATATTTTTTAGATAAATACCCAATAAGCTGCTGATACATATCCTCTGAATTATCTTGCAACAACACAATATAGTTCTTTTGCTTATCATCATTTTCTTTTTTTACGTCATAACTCATGCCTGATAATTGGTAAACAATTATCTTGTTATTTATTTCTTTCATACCAACTTCATTCTTGAATTTTTTAAAAACTTCCTCATGTAAGCTATCTATGATCTCTGATTTATCTTTTTCATTGGAGGTTGTCCCTTCCGCATCGAAATAAGCAGTCGATTTTACCGTATAATGTTCCTGCTTTGCCACCTTTGAGAAATTACTCCCATCAGTTATTTTTGATACCATATCATTTGCAAGTGCGAGAGCTTTGCTATGCTGCTGATCCTTATACCAAGCTGCTCTAATTTTTTTACTTGCTTGATCGATTGGTTCAATATGTTTTGGCTTTATTTCGGAAACATAAACTAACCATTGAATCGACTTTTTATTGGAATCCTCGGATTCATTAAAGCTTCCTATCTCACTCTCGTCTAACCCAAAAGCAACTGTCATAACATCTTTCGCAAATGGAAGCTTGACCTTATTTTCTTCATCCAGAGTAATATCCTTCAGCGTCAATACTTTTAAATTAAATTTTTTCGAAACTTCTTCTATATCACTACCAGAAACCAAATCATCTTCAATCTGTCGAGTAATTTCTTCCGCGGCTTCAGAGATTTTTTCCTGTCTTAACATTTTAAACTCTTCGGTAGAGCTAAATTTTTTCAAATTCTCCTCGTTATAGTCGTCTCCGTAAAATTCCTGAGCTCTATCCACGATTTCCTCCTGAGAAATCTTTAGATTCTTCAAAATACCATCCATTGACAAAATCAACACACTAAACGAACGTTTTTCCGGAATCTGAAATTTTTCCAAGTTATCATTGTAAAACTCCTCTAACTCCTCATCCGTCGGGGTTTCTTTTATTTTGAATAACAACGGATCAATTTCTAAAAATTGCAGTTTTCTCTTTTCCGTGAATATCTTAGAATAGTAATTAAACTCGTCCGCCATAGAAATATATCTGAAAGGAAACTGAATTATGTGTGACTTGATTTCTCTTCTTGAAGAATCTAAAAATTCGCTTTCAGACATATCAACTGCTCGTAAAAACTTCCTTAGGTTCGTGGCATTAAAATGCCCATCATCTGTTCTAAACACATCCATGTTACTTATGTGACTGTACATAGTGGAGTCAGAAACAAGCACACCAAAATCCTTTGCCGCTTGACTTATAACGTTCTCCCAAATTATTTGATGAAGAATTTTATTGGAAAGCTCCTTATCATCCGCACCGTCAGAACGCCTTTTCATTGCACCTAATCTCTTGTTTTTCTCGTATTTAAAAACTTGGGGAGAAATCTTTACGTTGGAAACTTTTACAACATAATCCTTACCCTGCAGCTTATCAACGACATAAGAGAATCCAAAAAATAATAAAAACGATCCCGCTAAAATCGTCAAAAATATTTTCACCACAATCGACTTAGAATATTTACGAATTAATTCCAGCATTGATTCTTTCCTAATTTTAAATACATCGTTATATTATTAGCAGTTAGTTGTTGTCGCAAGCGCAAATGGGAGGAATTTTATGAAATTTTTGATCTCAAATTGGAAAATGAATGGCGATGTTGAGTTTGCAGAAAATTTCTTCGAGAAAATAAATTCGGTGAAAACTAAAAATCGAATTATTGTATGTCCGCCATTTCCGTTACTCTATAAGTTTCAAAATTTTGCTCATTCTCTGGGCTCACAGAATTGTTCCGCAAAGACAAACGGAGCATTTACAGGAGAAGTAAGTCCACTATTATTGAAAGATTTCGGCTGCGAATATGTCATAATAGGACATTCTGAACGTCGTCGAATGTTTAAAGAGTCCGATGAGATAATCTTCGCAAAATACAATACCTTAGTTGAATTGGGTATCACTCCAATAGTCTGTGTTGGGGAAAATGAAGATGAGAAATCTGAATGGAGAGAAGTTTTGTTAATTCAACTTCACAAATTCATGAATGATGGAAATTTATCAAAAGCCATCATTGCATACGAACCTGTTTGGAGTATCGGATCTGGAAAAACTCCAACTATGGACGAAATCTACAAGGTTTTGAATTTTTTGAAAGAAACAACTCATTTTAGCTGCCCTACCATTTATGGAGGATCTGTAAACATAAACAATATTGAAGATATTCTGAAAATTCCTCCGGTAGATGGGGTCCTTATCGGAGGTGCAAGCTTAAGAATTGCAGAATTCTCTAAGATGATACAGAGTTCATCGCAAATTTAAGATTTTTTTATCAGAAAAACAATTGATTAAAATTTATAGGACAGTCTTGTTTTAATCATCGAAATTCATCGCTATAATGAAACGTTTTTTGGGTGAGAAATAGAAGATGAACTCTTTATGGTATTTGGAAAACGACATGAGTCCCAACGATTGCATTGGAATCGATGAAGTAGGACGCGGTCCTCTGGCTGGTCCTGTCGTAACGTCCGCCGTATGGATCAGTGAAAAGGGAATTGCATTAATTGAAAAGGATGAAGTAGAAGTAAGAGATTCTAAAAAATTATCTCACAAACAAAGAAAGAAGGTATTAAATTGGATCGAAAAACAACCTGAAGAAATTATGAAGTATTCCATAGGTAAAGCATCAGTAGAAGAAATCGATTCATTAAATATTCTGCAAGCGACTTTTCTGGCAATGCAAAGGGCTTACTCTTCCTTAAATTTAAACAAGCCATTTACTTTAATTGACGGAAACAAAGCTCCGGAACTGGGAAATACCCATGTACAAACTATAGTAAAAGGAGATGATACAGTCATATCCATAGCGTTGGCCTCCATCATTGCAAAAGAATATCGTGATAATCTCATGAAAGAGTTAGATAAAAAGTATCCACAATACGGTTGGAGCACAAATGTCGGATATGGTTCACAAAAACATATCTATGCAATAATTCAATATGGAGCTACCCCGCATCACAGAAAAACCTTTTCTCCTGTGAAAGATTTAGACACAGCAAACAAGAAAATCTCGAAATTTATTTCCTCAATCGCTAGGTGATCAAATCAATGTCTTTTACATCATACTGTAGATAGTGCAGCTTTTTAATTTCAATTCGAGCTTGAGAAAGGCTGCTTAATATCAGTCCACAAGTAAGGCTCAAGAATGAAATCATCATTATCCCTGTCGACAGTACTGCTGTAGGTAATCTCGGAACTAATCCTGTTTCTAAAAAAGTAGAAAAAATTGGGTATGCCAATATGATAGCCAACAAAAACAACATTAACGATATTGATCCGAAGAATAACAGTGGCCTATTTTCTCGCAATAATCTTATTATACTCCACAAAATTTTAAATCCGTCTTTATAAGTACTTAACTTGCTGTGGGAATTTTCCGGTCTCTCTCGATAATCCGAATAAATCTCTGAACAGGGCAAAGATAATGTCAGAGCATGAATGGAAAGTTCCGCTTCTATATCAAACCCGTTGGATGTAATCGGAAAAGATTTTACAAATCTTTTCGAAAAAGCTCGATATCCTGAAAAAATGTCTTTAAATTCACTGTTAAATAGCAATTTTAGTACAAAGTTAAATAACTTATTTCCCCACTTATGACCAGCTCTATAAGCTTTATCCGAAATTTCGTTTCTTGCTGCCACAACCATATCCATCTGCTCTTTACGGATAAGATCCAGCATTTTTACAGCATCCTCAGCGGAATAAGTATCGTCACCATCCACCATAAGGTAAATATCGGCGTTTATATCGGAAAACATCTTTCGAACGACATTCCCCTTCCCTCTTTTCCTGGATTTTACGACTATTGCCCCGGCTCTTTCAGCTTCCGAAAAAGTTTTATCCGTCGAACAATTGTCGTAAACATAGACAGATGCTCGAGGAAGAACCTCTTTGAAGCTACTTACTACGTTAAATATCGTGCTTTCTTCATTAAAGCATGGAATAATCACTGCAACAGACGGTATTTTTACCAGAGTTGCGTCGTTAAAACTGTTTCGATCTATCATTAGTTCCTCCAATGACATAAAAACACACAAACAGTTAACAAAAAGTAAATGTTTTTAAGGGACTAAACATCAGTGAAAAGAAATAAAACTAACCGACAGATTCTTCTACAATTTAGAAAAATAAAAAAGCGCCGATTGTTCAGCGCCAAAAAAAATAAAGAAAGATTGTGATTATGCTCTCACCGCATCTTTCAAAGTCTTTCCAACCCTAAATTTCACAGTCTTAGAAGCTGGCACCTTGATTGTCTTTCCAGTCTTGAAATCACGTCCAGGTCTCGCACTCCTTTCTGCGACCTCAAAAGCTCCAAATCCGATAAGATTGACACTCTCTCCCGCAACCAACATCTTTTTAGTAACCTCGATAAAAG
>DGIE01000081.1 GCA_002393025.1 Holosporaceae bacterium UBA3830
TCTTTTGATAGGAGAATCGCTATAAGAGGCAATCGGCTAGTCGGTTTCACGGAATTTTCGTAGATATTTCGGGGAGATTGTTCAGGGAAACAAAGAAAGTATCCGGCGGATCCAGCGGTGTTTGCAAAAATCTTTTTCATAATTATCTTGGGAATTGTTTTCTAAAATCACCAAGCTAATTTTTGTTTTCGGAAAGTAAGACATCGTAGACTTATACCCGCAAACATATCCTATGTGATAGATTTCATTTTGAGAATATCTGCACACACCAAATCCGTAATAACCTTCGGGAAAATTAGATTTTATTTGCGGAGAAACCATCAATTCATATAGATTACGGGATAATATTTTCCCCTCGTGCAGCTGATAGTTCCATTTACAGAGATCTTCCGCGGTAGAAATCAAACCTCCGCAAGGATTTCCTGAAAAAATTTTTTCTCCCTTCTTCTCGACATAAGAAAAGGTAGATGTCTCTGCCTTATCAGAAAGCATGAAACAAGGATGTTTATACTGAATTTCAGGCAAAGTGGGAGCATCTATCAAAAAACTATCTGTCATGTTCAATTCACGAAACAGATTTTGCGCTAAATTCGTGAATGAAGTTTTCGTTACATTTTCCAAAATTTTCCCGAGAACGATATAACCTCGATTCGAATACTCGAAAGCTGTTCCGGGAGTAAATTTCGCTGAATTATTCACCTGTAACCCGGAACTATGAGACAGAAGATGTCGAATTTCGATTCGATCGTCAATTTTCTGAGATTTTTTCAAATATTTATTAGCTTTTTCGTCAAGTTGCAGCGTACCATGCTGAACTTCTCTTAAAATTAGCGTGCTCGTGATTTGCTTGATCAAGGACGCGCACAAAAATTGAGGATTTTCTGAACAAACAGTAGATTTTTTGAAAATCACATTGTTATTTTTTTCGATTAAAACAACTCCATGAAATCCCCATCTGGTGATCAAATCGACTAAAAACAGACTTCGCAAAGAAAATACCGCAACAACGACAAATATTCCAAATACGATACCAATAAACTTACGCAAACTCTTCATTTGGTTAACCAAGAAAAAAAACTCCGCGTTAAATACACGCGCGGAGTCCTGCAGTAGAAAAGAATGAAAATTTTATCGTCTTTTCGCGTTGAACCGAATTTTTTGTACTGACGCACTCTTCCAAAAATCTCCGAGATTTCTCAGCGTTTCCACCAAATCATCAAAAGAAGACATTCCCTTTGCCTCTAAGGCGCTCACATGCTTATCCAAGGCTTTATCCAGCTTTTTGCAAAGATCCATGCCTTTACCAGACAATTTAATCATATAGGATCGTCTATCATGTTTCGAAGATACTTGGTCAATGTAACCGTTCTGTACCATCTTTTTAAGATTATAAGAAACGTTAGAGCCCAAGTAACAACCCCTTGTGGTCAGTTCACCTATGGAGATTTGCTCCCCGCCTAAGTTATATAAAACCAGGGCTTGAACATTATTTATATCATCAACTTTCAAATTATCCAGTTCGCACTTGATTACCTCCAAGTACAAACGGTGCAATCTTTCAATCAATGAAACAGTTTCCAAATAGCCTTCTTTCATCCTCATTCCTTTCGATTACCATCACTATAGCGTATATTTGTAAAAATTTAATTAACGTCTACTGGAATTTATATCGCATGCGAATACAATTTTCAAGATGTATTATAAATATTTTGCCACCCACAGAGAAATAAAGGCAATAGCTGCTGTTTCACTTCTTAAAATATTTCGACCAAAATAGGCTAAATCTGCCTCGGCAAAATCTTCAAACACCCTTATTTCTCGATCAGAAAAACCTCCTTCCGGACCTACGATAAATATAGCATCTTTTTTTACACAATGAGCCATTTTAGTTGCATGCTCTTTTTCGACTCCCACTAAAATTTTTTGATTTTCAGATAAATTGTTTAGAAAATCTTCCAGTTTAACTACCTCATGAAGTTTAGGCACCGTTAATCTTCTGGATTGTTCACAGGCCTGTACAATTACTTGATTAACTTTTTGTTTATTAATGGTTTTATACTGAGTGTAATCAGTAACTATGGGGTAAATATTTTGCACCCCCAGCTCTGTAATTTTTTCGATCATTATGGAAAATTTATTGGGATTGATTAGTGAGCAGGCAATGCTCGGACCAATTTCCACCCTCGGCTCTTGAATTAATTTTTGAGGTGTAACGAGATTTTTTTTTACATTTTTTATCGCGCAATCCCATTCTCCTGAAATATTATTAAAAATCCGAACGCAATCGTTTTCTTTCAAGCGCAACACCTTGTTTGCATGGAACATTTGTTCTGAAGAAATCTGCGTATCGTCCCCGGGAAGGATTTCATTTTCAACAAAAAATCTTGGAATATGTCTCATTTCGATATGTAAGCTGCACAACCGTTATCACGCATTGCGGAGACAATTTTCTTGGCCTCCGTTTTATTCTTGAAAGGACCCACCTGTATACGGTATCTCACACCTTTGTCAGGACCAAGATCAACTTTGTAAATCTTTTTACCCTTGCCTTTCAAAAAATGATTTCTGCGCACAAGACGATTATACTCGCTTTCAGCTGAGGCCTTGGTCCCCACAGAAGCAATTTGAACCATAATAGTCCCTCTGCGCGACCTGGACACCCCCTCTGCCAACCTTTGTTTGTTCGCTTTGTCCGCAACTAAATCCCTGAGCCTGCGCTTCTTTTTTTTCGTGACCTTTCTGCTGGATGAATTATCAACCGAAATATTGATCGGAGGAAGAGTTGTCTCTTCGACGGTAATCTCTGACTTATATGAATCACTTATCTTTTTAGTGAGGGCATCCAGCTGATTTTTCTCTTTTAGAGATAATTTACTCTTACTTTTTAACTTTCGCAGTGCCGCATTCTCAGCAACGGTCAGAGAATCGTAATTTTCCTCGCGAATAGCTCGATTTATTTTCGGATGTTTTTCTATATAATTTATTTTATAGTCTTTCTCTGGAGCCAGGTCCTCAAAGGCTTGAATTATTGTTTTTTTGTCTTCAGCTGACAAAGATTCCGACACATCTATTTCCGGAATGGATAACACTGACTCGGGTCGAT
>DGIE01000077.1 GCA_002393025.1 Holosporaceae bacterium UBA3830
TTTTTGTTTTTTTGCGGAATAATGATTTTGTTTCAGATCAAAGTATCCTTCCATGCCTGAAATTCTTCCTGAGTTGTAATGACCAGAGCATCGGTGTAGATTGTAAGAAATTGCTTTCTGTCGGTCACGCCGATTATTTTGAAAATGGCCCGCATCTTGTTCCGCATGGTTCCCTCAGCCACTGCGGACTCCTTCGCGATGGAAGAGTATTTTTCATTGTTCAGAATCTGCTTGAGCCATTTCACGTCACGGTCAGAGAGCGTGCCGTCCGCAACATATTTCCGCAGGTCAAGGATTTTCCGTCCAAGGATGGAGTGAGTGGACTCAATTTGGTATTTTGAGAACATTAAAATAATTACAAAAAAAATGAGGCAATAACCTAGAACATAAATAAGTATGCTCTCAAATACTTTGAATCCGAAAAAAAGATTGCAGAGGAGTATCAGAATAAAGAAAACAATGGACAGACATATTTTTAATTTCCGATGGGTCTTAAAGAAACCTTGAACCCATAAGGATAAAAAAAAGAGAAGCAGCATGGAAAAACCGATTCCGACCTCACCATTTTGCTTGCTGTTTAATATATTGGCTAATCCGTATATTAGGCTAACCATTGCGTATAGGGGGAGCTTGTCAGGAAAAAAGAACAAGAATGCAAAGCATAGTATTGTTATCGCATTAAATACACAAAAGAATATGCCCCAAAATACATCGTGAAAGTTTAACTCGGATATTGCTACCCAATGAATTCTCTCTATAGTAGTTTTCGCCAGTACAACAATGGCAATTACAGATAAAACCTTCAAACATGTTTTATAAAAAGCAGTAAATGATTTTCCTTTCATAAAGAATTATCGCCATCCCATTCCTGTAAATGGTCCATAAAAAAGTCCATCTAGTATCGTGTTGTGGAAGTTCTTAATTCTTCCTTCAAGCATTTTCTCGGCGGCATCATAATCCCACGTACCTGCGTTGCGCGGATTATAAACTCCGCTTTTTGCATCAGCATTTTGGGAGGCCCTGTAGCCTTGGAGCATAATCAATGCGAGCATGTCCATTCCATGTTCTATAATCTGCTTGTCTCCACCTTTGAAATGTGAAATCATGTCCAGTCTTTCGTAAAGGGTTTTGTCATCAGACGGAAGATGCGCACAAAATTTTTGGAATCCCTTTATCTCGGCAATGTACGCGACCAAATGCAAAATAGCCGTCCGCTCCGCATCCTCGCAACCTGCCGCAAAGGGCATGGCTACAATGATGCGTGCAGTCCTGCTTCCGTAAAGACGTTCCGTATCAGAATCAGACAGTCCGAACACAGACCTCGCCTCTTCCACAAAATAATCCCATTCTGGAATTTCTATCTTAGTTGTATCTAACAATGCTGCGGTGACCATATTTCCCCCTGCTACTAAATGATAATATAGTTTTTTGGAAATTTCAAGTAAACAACAATCTTTTTTAGACATCATTCGATATTAATTTTGCCGCTCATTTGCGACGTCCATACAGTCTGAAACATCATAAGCACCCGGCATTTCTGTGTTTACCATCGATGATGCCATACCATTTTCATGGTAAAATCATACCATTATTCTGGTAGTGCAATTTCCATTTTTTCAGAAAATTCTAAATATCAAATATGACATAGGTAATATTGTAATATGAGTGTAATATTACGTATGTAACATCGTGTGATGTATGTAATATTTTGGGTTTTAGGGCTTGCAAAAAGACGAAACATGGGGTACGTTCAAGAAACCCAAGGAAAAGTGCGCATCTTTGAATTAGGATAAAAAGTTTTTTATTAACGAGGAGAAAAAAATGAAAAAATTCCCAAAATTATTATCAGTTGCTGGGGTTGGAATATTTCTTTCGGGATGTTCCTTCCAGCTTTCAGACAAACCGATTTCAGACAGAGGTAGAAAAATGAAAATGAGATGTGTTTTCACAGGTTTGACTATTCTTGCAAGTCTCGTATCTTTCTCTTGCAAGGTTCCATACTCTTCAATGGGAGAGCCTACAATCACTGAGGTGGAATATGTCGATTCAGATGAATTCATTGTGCATTGCCGTGGTGATTATATTTCCGCAAATTATATTCAGGCATTTCTGAAGATAGAGAACCGCACGAACAGCGAAAAAGTTTATACGATTACCGGACTGTATAGCGCGGGGGAATGGAGCAATGTCAGCTTGGACGAACCTGATGAGGGGTATAGAATCGGAGTAGACATCAGACCTGCGTTTGAGCCGGGAGAAACAATTCATTTCTCAGGGAAACAGGGAATGTTGAATGGCAGCGGGGAATTCACTGTTCCTTCAAACTGATTTTAGAGCGAGGTAAAATATGAAAGCATTTAAGATTCCAGCATTTTTTATTCTGTTTACAACGCTGTTTACAATGATGTTCTCAACGCTGTTCACAACGCTGTTCTCTTCCTGTGTTTTTGACAAGCCTTATATAGAGGATCCAACCATCGATAAGGCCGTTTACGTGGATAAGAACCATCTGCTTCTGTTCTTCGCGGGAAGGGAATGGGGCAATGATTATGAATATCTTTATGAGAATCTCCTTATAAAATCCGAGGGCGGGGACATCTATGAAATTATCCGCAACGAAGATAACGGAGCATGGCGTTGGTCAGGAAAATATACAAACGGACTTTCAATTACTTTGGAAGTCTCCCCAAGTTTTAACATCGGAGACAAAATTACCGTCGCAGGAAAGGATGGAAAAATAATCGGCTCCGATTCATTCGTAGTACCAAAGCCGAGTATCGGTTCAGATGAAAAATAATCTTTTAGAGGCAAACAAAATGAAAAAACTTTTTGTAGTATTTGCAATGGTTCTGGCACTCGGCTCAGCATCCGCATTTTCAGAGGAAGGATTCCGCTTAAACGCCGGAGTACAGATTTCGGACTCCTTGATTTTTAAAACATTTCTTGGTGCAAGAGCCGGTGTGGACTATCAGTTCTCAAACGGACTGGGCTTTGGTCTGGGGAGCAAGTTTTACTGGAACACCACACGCAAGAACGGGGAGGCGCTTTTTTATCCCATGGTGTTCGGACTGTTTGAATACAAGGCCTTTTATCTGGGCGGCGGCATGAGCTTAGACTTCGCGTTTGAGGATCCCCTGACTTTCTATCTGACCGTTGGAGGAGCCATTCCCATCTGGCAGGCCGGCAGAGGAAAAATCGGACTTGATTTCGGTCTTGAGGCGTGGACGAACAAAACGGTTCTCAAGGAAAAGGATTCGGAGAGTGAGGAGGTTTCCATCGGCATACTCAACATACCGAAGTTTTATTTCGGAGTGAGCTATTTTCTGCCATTTTGAAAGTAACCGCAGACTACCGCCATTTGTTTTACAGTAATCAAAGGGTATGCTGATTGTTCCACATCATGTTGTCAGTCAACTTTTGACAGTCAGCATATCCTGTTTTAATTGTGAATTTGGAGAAAACAAAATGAAAAAGATT
>DGIE01000042.1 GCA_002393025.1 Holosporaceae bacterium UBA3830
CCAAAAACATATTCAAGAATATGACATCCACTGAATTGTTTTGCAAAGCATGCAAGGCCTCATTTTGGTTTGCTGCGGCTATAATTTCATGTCCATACATGGCCAACCTTCTTTTGAGTAAGGAACGTGCGCCCTCGCTGTCATCTACAATAAGTAACTTAGCTGGCCTATGAGCTGATACTTCATTATTTTCCATATCGATATCTATCCAAATTTATATAACCTATTACCAATAATATGATCTAATCGTTAAATTTTTTTTAAAATCTAAAAAAGGGGATTCATAATCGCTAATATTTTCGTCGGAGTTTTACTAAATATTAATTTTTTTACATTAAGATAACACTGTAGAAAGAAATGAGGTCTAAAGTGGCAAAGGAAAATGATGGTAGGACAACAGATAAAGGTGATGAGACAACAACAATTTCTGGTGAGACATCAAATACAATAACAAAAGCTACGGATAATATCTCTACAAAACCAATGGTTGAAGATACTAATCAAAATCTGAAAAATGTGAAACTTGAAGATCTTGATGACGAGGAAAATGAAGAAACTTTGCAGCAAGATTTAGCCAAGAGCAGTGATGAAATTGAGGAACAAATCACAAACTTAATTGCCACAGGGCACATGTTTAAAGCGCATGTGATAGCAAAAAAAGCATTTCAAAAACATCCGGAAAATGTAAACATAGCTCAAGCCTATTCTTTAGTTTTACTGAAAACAGGAGCATTAGAAGAATCAAGAAAGTTACTTTATCCTATATTAAACGTGAATCCCGTTTTGGATGAAGCCACGGGTGAAGAAATGATCACTGTGGATTCCCTACTTAATAGCCCGTTTTTGCAGACAGGAAGACCTGATATCATTGCAAATATTGGACATATTTTTAAGGAATCTTGGAAGTATTCTCGACACTGTCGCGATTTGGAACTTGCAAAAGAACTGTATTTAGCTTCATTCAAGAGGGATCAAAAAACCAGTACAGGTATGAATGCCGCATGGTTATCTTGGTTGACAGGTGACGATGATCAAGCCAAACAACTAGCCGCAGCCGTATTGAGATTATTGCCTCCATATGGACTTGAAGCAAGTTTTTCCGAATTAATAGATTTAGCTGAGGCTCAATTGTTGCTAGGTCGCGAAGATGATGCTTGCAAATTATACGAAGATGCGATGAAAGCCAAAGATCAGACTGATTATATATCTATAGTTTCCGCAAGGCAGCAGCTGTATTTTTTAAGAGAGGCAGGGTTTAAAGTCCCAAACGCTGCCTTGGATATTTTGGTTCCACCGACTATCGTTGTGTTTACAGGACACTCTATAGATCATCCAAGTTTTCAAGTTTCATTATTTCCCCCAGATATAGAAGCAGATGTAAAGCGTATTATCACGGAGAAATTGCAAGCCATAAATGCGAAAATCGGGTATAGCTCGGCATCGTGTGGTGCTGACATAATATTCATAGAGGCATTACAAGAGCTAGGGGGAGAAGTAAATATTGTCTTACCTTTTGCTATTCAGGATTTTGTTGAAAATAATGTCAGACACGCAGGTCCACGTTGGGAAAAAAGATTTGAAAGAGCGTTGGCAAATGCTCATTCCGTGAGTTTTTCGTGCGAAGATAGATACCTAGGACATGATATGTTGTACAGATTTTCCAATCACGTGATGCATGGAAGTGCTGTTATGAGAGGAAAATTTTTAACAACGGATCCTCATCTTATGGCGGTTTGGCATTCCAGGACAGATTCGCTGCCGGGAGGTCCTGCTGACTTTATAGACAGATGGTCAAACATTAGTACTTTACATCTGATTGACTTGGATGAATTGACAAATGAAAACGGTGCCACTGAACAGATAGATACAAATCTCATCAAACAACAAAAAACTTCGTTGTCATTTGATCCTTTTGTTTCGAAATCCCCGGAAAGGGTTATAAAATCAATGATGTTCTCGGACCTCCATGGGTACAGCAAATTACAGGATGAACATGTTCCATCATTTTTGGATTTTCTCGAGAAGTTAAATCAAGCTATGGAAAAAATCGATGCAGATCTAGATTCAGTTAATACCTGGGGAGATGCAATTTTTGCTGTGGCTGATACAGCGACAAAAATAGCAGATTTTGGTCTTAGATATTGTGATATAATCGAGAGTCTGGGCAAAAAATATCCAGAGTTTCCATTTCCAATTAGAGCTAGGATTTCCCTGCATTCGGGGCCTGTATTTGTAGCTCAAGATCCTTTCATAAAGAAAGTTAATTTTTATGGAGGTCACATTAACAGGGCTGCAAGATTAGAGCCTGTTACGGCGGTAGGTCAGGTTTATGCTACACAACAATTTGTTTCACTTTTGCATGGAGAAACGAGTGACGAGAGAAATGAATATATCCAAAAGGGTTTAAAATATTATGATAGATATTCCACAGAATATGTTGGAGTAATTGCTTTAGCAAAGAGTTTTGGGCAACAAGAGGTTTATCATTTGCGCTGGAGATAATTGGATAAGGATTGGACTTTTATCTTAAAGCCTGTATAATGCGACGGAGTCTTTGTGAGCGGTTGCTGTTCTTGTGGTGAAAGGGAGAAGATATGTTAGACAAGATTTTTGATGCAAAGTCATTTGAAGGGAACTTTTCGTTTGATAGAGAGGCATCTACCAGAGTTCCTGATGCAGAACCTTTTATGATTTTGCTTCCTCCTCCAAATATTACTGGAAGTTTACATATTGGTCATGCTCTTTGCTTTACACTTCAGGATATTGTTGCTCGTTATAAGAGATTGAAGGGATATGATGTTCTGTTTCAGCCGGGGATAGATCATGCGGGTATAGTTACTCAGTTATTGGTAGAGAAGCAAATTTATGCTTCCGGGGTAGAAAGGGGAGCTTTGACCCGAGAAAAGTTATTGAAGGAAATTTGGTTTTGGAAGGAGGATTCCAGCGGAGCAATTATTAATCAGCTAAAAAAACTTGGGATTTCTTGTGATTTTTCGAGACTCAGATTTACTTTGGATGAAAAAAGTAAAAAAGCTGTGTCTAAGATATTTGTTAATCTGTATCGAAGTGGTTTGCTTTATCGAGGGCATCGGATGGTCAATTGGGATCCATTGATTGGATCTGCAATTTCCGATTTGGAGGTAGTTGAAAAGGAGATAGAAGGACACCTGTGGCATATAAAATATGAACTTGAAAATGGCGAGGATTATATTACGGTAGCTACCAGTCGTCCGGAAACTATTTTCGGAGATGTTGCGGTTGCTGTAAATCCGAAAGACCCTCGTTACAAAAAATTTGTGGGTAAAAAAGTAAAGATTCCTTTGGTGGATAGGTTAGTTCCGGTGATTGAAGATAAGTATGCAGATCCTGAGAAAGGAACTGGAGCTGTCAAGATAACACCGGCTCATGATTTCAATGACTACGAGGTAGGGTTAAGGAACAAACTTCCGGTTATTGATATTTTTAATGAGAAAGCAGAACTAAATGAAGAGGTCCCTGAAATGTTCCGAGGAATGGGGCGTTTTGAAGCAAGGAATAAGGTTGTTGATCTGTTGGAGAAAAAAGGAGCGCTGGTAAAAGTAGAGGACATTAAGCAAATTTTGCCTTTTGGTGATCGTTCGGGAGTTATTCTTGAACCAAGAATAACTAACCAGTGGTTTGTGAATGCTGAGAAATTAGCCCGTCCAGCAATTAGAGCTGTGAAAGAGGGAAAAATTAAGTTCATACCTAAGCACTGGGAAAATTTGTACTTTGAATGGCTAGGAAATATCAGACCATGGTGTGTGTCCCGGCAAATTTGGTGGGGGCACAGGATTCCTGCCTGGTATGGTCCGGATGGCCAGGTGTTTGTCGCTGAAAACGAAGATGATGCGAAAAAGCAAGCCTTGGAATTCTACGGTAAGCATGACGTAAAGCTAGTTCAAGATGAAGATGTTTTGGATACCTGGTTCTCATCTGGAATGTGGCCGTTTATCACTTTGGATTGGCCCGAGAATAGTAAAGATCTCAGCAGATTCTACTCCAATATGGTTGTTGTAACAGGATTTGATATTATCTTTTTCTGGGTCTCACGTATGATCATGATGGGAATGTATGCCATGAAGGAGGTGCCATTCAAAGAGGTATATATCCATGGCTTGGTGAGAGACAAACATGGCAACAAGATGTCCAAATCCAAGGGAAATGTTATAGACCCGTTGGTTCTTTGTGATAAGTATGGAGCTGATGCCGTTCGTTACACTTTGGCTTATATGTCTTCTCCTGGAAGAGATTTAAAAATGAGTGATCGGGTGGTTGAAACTGGTCGAAATTTCCTTACGAAGCTATGGAACGTTGTGAGATTTGCTCAAATGAATGGTTGTGTATACAACGGTAGTTTTGATCCAAACGAGGTTACTCACCCTTTGAATAAGTGGATCATAGTAGAAGCAAAGAATACAATTAGTGCCGTTGAGGAAGCATATAAAAGCTACAGATTTGATGATGCTGCCAGGTTGATCTATCAAGGAGTTTGGAATTCTCTTTGCGATTGGTATATGGAGTTTGTGAAGACAATCTTACAGCAATCAGCCTTTACTGACGCGAGTGCTGAAGGCTATGACTTGAATCAGACTTTATTAAAAAAAGACGTCAGGGACACAATGGCCTGGGTTATCGTTCAGTTTATAAGAGTTCTTTATCCTATCGCTCCGTTTATTTCCAAGAAGCTGAGCGGTGAGTTAGGAGCAGTGGAAATTGTCTGGCCGAAATTGGATAATATTCAATTAGATAGTACTGAGGCGGTAAAGCAAGTTGAATTGTTGAAGGAGATTATTACGTCGGTAAGATCTATAAAACAAAGTTTTCACATGCCGCAGAATGAGGAATTAAATGCTGTTTTGGATGGAAATACAGTTGAGTCTTCAACTTTTATACAGACTTACGATAAGATAATTTACAGAATGACAGGGGTTTCTTTTGTCGACAATGTCGCTATGAGTGTGCCAATTGTTTTGAATGGGGCTATTTTACGCATAGGTATTGATAGAAAAATCGATGTTCAAAAAGAAATTGCTGCCTTTAAAAAGGAAATGGATGATTGTGTAAAAATGAGAGATGCAGCCTTGTTCCGATTGAATAACGAGGACTTTATGAATAAAGCCACTGAAGAAGTGATATCCGAGCACAACAGGCGAGTTGAAGCGCTTTCTGAAAAAATTTCTAAGACGGAGTATATTATTCGCAGTTTGGAAGCCATGCAGTAAATGTATAGATACAAATTAGTTGTTGAATATGATGGAACCCCATTTTCTGGTTGGCAGAGACAAATTGGGGCTTCCAGTGTTCAGCAATATTTGGAGGAATCTGTCCAACCTTTGACCAAGGATTTAGTGGTGATGAGTGGTGCGGGTCGTACGGATGCGGGAGTGCATGCTTTGGGTCAGGTTGCTCATTTTGAAACTGACAAGAATCTTGATCCATTTCGAGTTAAAGAATGTATGAATGCTCACTTAGCGGAGTTGCCGATAAGTGTTTTGTCGGTAGAGCAGGTGGACGAAAGCTTTCATTCCAGATTCAGCGCAATTGAAAGATTTTACCAGTATGAGATAGTAAATCGCAGATCTAAGCTTGCTTTGGATATAAACAGGGCTTGGAAAATTTTAAAGCCGTTGGATGCGGATAAAATGAACGCGGTGGCTCAAATTTTGGTTGGTAAGCATGATTTTTCATCTTTCAGAGCTA
>DGIE01000098.1 GCA_002393025.1 Holosporaceae bacterium UBA3830
AGTTAAAAAACGCTGAATTAACTATTCCTTAACTTTTTGTGTGCTTTTGATATGCGATTGTCTATAATATTTCGAAAGAGTCGTTGAGAGGTATTTTCGAATCCGATGTGAAGATTACTCCGAAAGGTGTTCTGATCAATTCAGATGAGAGAACGAACGTACCTTGATGTCTGGTAGCAGATTATCGCCAGAACGGACTAGCCCCATGTGCACGGGCGAGAGCTGTTATCTCTGTTCGATTGATTTCGTGTGTGAAATATTTTCGGAGGACATAACAAAATTCAGAATAGATGTAATTCGATTACCTCAAAATCTCAATATCCTCTTCGGACAGTTCTCTCAAGAATCTTGACGGCGGGTTGTTCTGCCATTGGTTATGAACTCTTCGGTTCATTACGAAACTGATGTAGGCCCGCTTTTTTGCGCGAGTCAAACCGACATATGCCAGACGCCGCTCTTCTTCCAAATTATCTTCCTGCAGACATAAATTGTGAGGGAAGACACCTTCCTCCCAGCCTGCCAGAAATACGTTTTCAAATTCCAAACCCTTTGCGCTGTGTAGAGTCATGATGGAGACCAAATCTTCGGATAAATTCCTCGGAGAATCCATAACTAAGCTAACATGCTCCATGAAGGTCGGCAGATCTGGAAAATCTTCCAATGCCGTGGTTAACTCCTTAAGGTTTTCGATGCGTCCCTCCGCCTCCGTCGTTTTTTCCTGACTCAGCATCTGTTGATATCCTGTTTCGTTGATGATAAATTTCGCGATTTCGGACGGTTTCGCATCTTTTTTTTCTATGATGGAGTCAATTAATTTTGCGAAATTTTCAACTGAAGCCTTTAGGCTCGGACGAAGCAGATTTTCGCGGGCCATATCTTTTGCAGCTTGAAATAATGAGACATTGTGATCTCTTGAATACTCGTAAAACTTGGAAATTGCAGATGCTCCGACGCCTCTTTTCGGAGTGTTTACGATTCTTTCGAAGGCCAAACTGTCGTTGGATTGATAAACTAATCTCATATATGCGACGATGTCTTTAATTTCCTGTCGATCGTAGAATTTTAGCCCGCCAATGACTTTATAGGGAATTCCGTAGGCAATGAAACGATCTTCAAATTCTCGTGTCTGATATCCTGCTCTTACCAGAACCGCCATAGTTCCGTAAGAAGTTCCCTCTTTTCTGCACAAGGTCTCTATTCGGTCTGCCACAAACATTGCCTCGTCGAATCCGTTGTATAATCTTTTGATTTTGACTTTCTCACCAAAGTCTCCTTCGGTCCAAATTTTCTTTCCCAGACGTCCCTCGTTGTTGGAAATCAAATTTGCTGCTGCGCCGAGAATATGTCCTCCGGAACGATAATTTCTTTCCAAGCGAACGACTTTTGCGTTAATGAAATCTTTTTCGAAACGCAGAATATTTCCGACTTCCGCTCCGCGCCAACTGTAGATCGATTGGTCATCATCACCGACACAACACAGACCTTCTCCGATTGGAGACAGTAACCGCAGCCAGATGTATTGTGCCATGTTCGTATCTTGATATTCGTCGACCAAAATATATTTGAATTTTTGCCGATAATGATGCAAAGTCTCAGGAAAATTTTTGAAAATTCTGATTGCGTTCAGCAGAAGATCGCCGAAATCCATCGAGTCATAACACTCTAATCTTTCCTGATAAACCTTGTAAACTTGCGCTTCCATCAAACCTTTGTCAATACGCGAATCGTTGTAGGTGTAGCCTTTGTCTTTCCACAGACTGATACGGTTTACGATGCCGTTGACGGATTTTTTTTCGAAATTCATTTCCTTTGCAATTTGCCGAATCAACTTTTTCTGATCGTCTGC
The DNA here is from genome assembly GCA_002393025.1 of Holosporaceae bacterium UBA3830. Classification (GTDB taxonomy): domain Bacteria; phylum Pseudomonadota; class Alphaproteobacteria; order UBA3830; family UBA3830; genus UBA3830. The sequence continues at coordinate 1,847 of DGIE01000098.1, forward strand.
ATCGATAATCGTAAAATCCTGGCTCATGCCCAGCAGATCCGCATGCTTTCGCAAAATTCTCGCACAAATCGAGTGAAAAGTACCCAGCCAAACGCCCTCTGCTCCTGAAGTTAGGCTGAACAATCGCTCTTTCATTTCGCGTGCTGCTCGGTTGCTGAAGGTTACCGCCAAAATCTGCGAAGGGAAAGCATACCCATTTTCTATCATATAAGCGATTTTTGTTGTAAGGACCTTAGTTTTTCCCGTGCCTGCCCCTGACAGTACCAATAGGGGACGATCCAAAGAAATAACGGCCTCATGCTGCTCAGGGTTTAAAGAATTCAACAAATTGTCATTGATTTCATCCAAATTATTCAAGGCATTCACCTGCATTATGGTAACTTTCTTAACTGACCACGGCATTTGAATGTATCATTTTTGCGAATAAAATTATAGTATGGTCTGGGAGTATTTTCGGAGGAAGACATGAGCGTTTTTATCGCGTCTGATCATGCAGGTTTTGAGTTGAAAAGCTATTTGCAAACGCAATTTAATCTTTTAGATTTGGGAACACATGACAAAGAGTCTTGCGACTATCCGATCTTTGCGAAAAGATTGGCGGTCAGATTAAAAAACGACGACAAGGGCATTCTGATTTGCGGAACCGGGATCGGTATGTCGATCGCAGCCAATCGATTTAAAAATATCCGAGCAGCGTTGTGTTTCAACGAAGAAATGGCTGCTCTCGCTCGCCAGCACAACGATGCAAACATAATCGTACTGGGAGCAAGAATCATTTCGCAAGAAACCGCAAAAAACTGCGTTGAGAAATTTCTATCGACAGATTTCGAAGGCGGACGCCATCAGCGCAGGTTGGAGTTAATAGAGGGATAGAATCGCTGTTTTTGCTGCGCGCGGCATGTCAACTCTATCAGCACCGGCTTTTGCCAAAATTCATGTCATCCTTTTGTGATTTGATCCGAATCCCCAAGCTATCGGAAAGTCCACGGTTTTTGTTTTTTCAAAAAGTTGAGGGAAAGTATAAATTTTTGCTTGACAGCGATGATGTTAAATTGATTAGCAAGTTAACTCTTTTAGAATAATGTTCTTGCAAATTAATTTGTCACATGGTATTCATAGTTTGTGCCAGGTGGTGTTATAACTTTTATATCGGAAGTTGTAAAAGTTATAAGGGTTCGTGTGTTTTACGCCCTCCGGCATTTGGTTTTGTGTGTAGTTTTAGTAAGAGTGGTAAAAATGAAAAAAACATTAATCGTAGCGAATATGTTATTTGCATCGGCAACTGTGTTTGGAATGTCACAACAATATATGAATTCCGGCAGGATTCAAAATTACACGGATTTTGCGTCTATTCTCGAAAGAGAGAGTAACCATATGGTGAATTCAGAAGAGGTGATTGATCAATTAATGAAAGCAATCGAGGAAGAAAATCGTGAGAAGATGAGAGAGATGATGTCTCGCTTCCCTGAGATGGATGTAAAAGGGATGGTTGATCAATTAATGAAAGCAATCGAGGAAGAAAATC
>DGIE01000090.1 GCA_002393025.1 Holosporaceae bacterium UBA3830
TCTGGTCACAATTTCCCTTATGGCATTGCTCGTTGCTCCGTTTCCGATATCCCAAGCAACACTTAACTCATCTGAGAATTTAAATCCGTCTAAAACATCTTCGATATAATTTACAAAGATATCGTTAAGAATAATTTCCCGCCCTCCAGCTTCGATGAAATCTCTATTACGTATCATTTGTTCAATTTTCTTTATATCATCTCCGTAAAATGGATCTTTCCCTAACATGAATTTGAAACCATTGTATTCTGCCGGATTGTGCGACCCAGTCACCATGATGCCTGCGTCCATATTGAATTTGTTTACAGTATAGTACATCATCGGTGTGTGGCAGATTCCCAATTCAGTTACTTCCATTCCGGATTTTGTCAATCCATGAATCAACTTTTCGGTCAGAATATCTGAGGAATTCCGACAGTCGTTTCCGACGCATATCTTTTTCAGATTTTTTCTATAAAGGAAAGTTCCAAATGCCCTTCCTATATACTGGGCATGTTCGGGGAAAAGAGTCTCATCGAAAATCCCTCTGATATCATAATCTCTGAAAATTTCTTTAGGCAAAGGGTGATCAAATTCCTTTTGTTCTTCATCATTCAAACAAAGCAACTCTTTTAATTTCGTTGAAAATTTCATATCTCATCTCAAAGCGTTATAAAAATCACGGATTCTGATTATACACGATATTTTTTATAAAAGATTGAGAAAAATATTCAAATTTTCATAAGTTATTTACTTTTTTGTGATTTGATGAATAAAGATAGTTATGTGGAGTTACTAATGAAGAGTTGTTTGTACAAGCTTTTATCTTTATCCTGTGTTATTGCTCTGTTTGGAGGTGACGTTTCAGCTAAGACGTACAATTCATCCAGTGTACGAGAGGAAGATTACTTGGATGATAGTTATTCCAGTGGAGGAAAAGGCGACCATAAAGAAACTCAAGAAGAGGATTATTATCCGTTTTCTAAGAGTCAGGGGAGTATAGGAAACCAAAACGTTATTGGGATTAGAATATTTGCAGACAAAATAGCGTTGTTTGGTGAGGATAAGACCTATTTTGAAGAACAAGGGAAGAAACCTGATTTTTCCAAAAAAGAGTTGTTTTCAGCGTATCCTAAATTACTGAGCGTAGAGATACATGACGTAGACTTAACCAGAGAAATTTTGCAGAATCTTCAGATGTATTTGCCGAAGACCATCAAGAATTTGGTTGTAAATTCTTGTTCCATAGCAAATAGGGATTTTGAGGAATTTACGGATATTATTACACGTCATAATCAATTGGAATTTTTAACTATTGTAAATCCGAATATGGCACGAGCTGAGTCGGCTAAATTGATTGCAGCAGTGGGAGATTTAAAAGTTATCAAATACTTGAGGCTTACATTGGGAGAGTTGGGCGATGAAGGGTGTATTACATTAAGAAAAGCCCTTGAAAACTCAAAAGACACCTTGTTGGAACTAAATTTAGGGTTTATGAAAGTCAACGATAGCGAATCTTATGACGAACTATTGAAGTTCTTGGGAAATTTGAAAAAATTAAAAGGATTAGAGTATTCAGTCCTTGAAAGTACTGAAAATCAGGTAAAAGAGTTCATTGATTCGTTAGCACAATTAAAAGAACTTACAGACTTGAAAATATGTTTTGATGACTTCAATTCTCACGACGGAGTAGAGGCATACCATAATATTGAGGATTTCAATGCTGCACTGAAAAATTTGAGGTATCTCGAGAATTTGGATATTTCAAGTATGAATCTTCCTGATTCATCACTGCAAACAATTTCTGAGGCGCTGGAAAATTTAACCAAATTGAAGTCTTTAAACATTTCGGGTAATCCGATTAATGCGAAGACGGCACAGGCGTTGTCTAAATCTATCGGAAATATGGAGAGTTTAGTTTCGTTGGTTGCTAATAACTGTGACATGGACGATGATGCATTTTCAGCTCTGTGTTCGGGATTGCAAAGCAGTTCACTGCGATATATGTATTTTAGTGGTAACGCTATTGCCGGTTCTGTGAAGTCTTTAAGGGTTTCTCAGGTGAAAAATCTAACAGCAATTAATTTTTCTGATAACAAAATAAAATTATCCAACGTTATGGATTTTATGAAAGCGATTCCTGAAGAATCAAGACTGGAAGTCGTTAATTGGGAAGGAAATGATTTTGTTGGGCTCAGCGATAATGAAAAGATCGAGGAAAGAAATAAACTCAAGATCTGGAAGAAGGAGCACAAAATTAGTACCCTTGATTTGGGAATATAATTTTTAAGAGACCACTGATTACAGTTTGGAGGAGAATGGCGGGTTTTGAATTTCGCAATTTTCTCCTCGATTTGTTTTTCGAGAAACTTAATTAAATTATGATCATTCTGTATTTAGGTCTGATTTCGATTTCGCAAATAATAAAATTTATAATTAACTAAATTTTAACTTAGAGGTGCTAATATCAAACAAGAGTTTTAGGATTGGAAGGAATAAAAATGTCTAAAAAAAATGGAAAAATCAAGAAAATAAGGATTCATTTGTAAGGGACATAATTTTTTTCTTCTTATTTTGTGGAGATGAGTATGCCTATTGTTGATAGTATTTTTTTTATTTTAGCCTTTGGTTTGGCGTTTTCGTTGGTGGGATTGGGCATTTTTTTATCCAATAAGGTTTTTAAATTAATAGATCTAACCTGCGAATCCAGTTTCGCCTTGGGAGGATGCGTCTATGGTGCCATGGTATTAGCTGGGGTGAATCCCGTGTTTGCAATAATAGTCTCAATGTTATTGGGGTATCTTGCGGGAATTATTACGGCTTCTTTTATTAACTACATAAAGTTGAACTCAATTGTAGCAAGTTTGTTGACAATAGGAGGTTTGCAATCCCTATTGACTAAGTTGGTGGAGTTGAAAAGAATCGATCCGGTATCTGTGTTTGGAAATTTATCTCCTATCAGCAATTTTATTTTAGTTTTGATAATTGTTGGTCCGATAACATTCTTGTTTTATAAACTGATTGTTTCAGAGTATGGACTTTCTATGAGAATCTATGGTGATGGTGAAATAATTACCGAGTCCATGGGGGTCAATGGTATTAGGGTTTTGTCTTGCGGATTGGGGTTGGAAAATCTGCTTTGTGCTCTGTCAGGCGCTTTGGTTGCCCAAATGACGGGAGATTTCTCTGCAAATATGGGGAACGGATGCATTATCTTTGGTATAACTGCGGTTATTCTCGGTAGTAAGATATTCAATAACGTTAATATAAAAACAGCGGTTATCGGGACATTCGTGGGAGCGATATGCTATCAAGCCGCATTAAAGATATTGATATCCAGAGAATTAATTGGTTTAGGCGAAGAATATGGCAATGTAGTAATGGCCATGATCTTAATCTTGCTTGTTGCTTTAAGACGGAGCAATTATGTCGATGAGACCAGGAAAAATTAGAAGGAGTGAACCATGATAGATATAGAAGATGCGTTCGTTGTGTTTTATGCAGGGACTCCATTGGAAAGAGTTGCTTTAAGGGGAGTGAAATTTTCGATTCAAGACGGAGAAGTTGTTTCTGTTTTGGGGAATAATGGAAGTGGTAGAAGCACATTGTTAAGGTTTTTAGCAGGACATATTCAGCCGAATTTTGGCAGATTATGGTATAACAAGGTTGATATTACATCACAGTCTTTGTATTCCAGGTCAAAGATAGTTTCTTCTGTATTTTTAAACAGTAATGTTTGTACGGCGGGAAGTTTAACTGTTCTTGAGAATTTAG
>DGIE01000069.1 GCA_002393025.1 Holosporaceae bacterium UBA3830
TAACAAACAGTTAAATTAACAAATTATTAACTTTCTCTTTTGTTAGGAGTATCGCTATATTATGCTGGACTGCTTTCAAAGAAATTTATCGTACCGCTCATTATGTGGAGAATAATTTGATTTCACAGAGGAATGTTGATACTATTCCGACATGCATTCGTAGCTCAGCTGGATAGAGCGTCTCCCTCCGGAGGAGAAGGCCGGAAGTTCGAATCTTCTCGAATGCACCATCTAAAAGGAGAAAAGCGTGATTTATCTGGCTTTGGGATCCAATCTTGGAAATCGTTTTGAAAATTTACGTCGCGCGATCGCGGAGTTAAAACAAGTGTTCCGCCCGGAGAAAATTTCACATGTCATTGAAACAGAAGCTCTGCTGTTGCCGGATTCTCCCAAAAGCTGGGACATTCCTTACCTAAATATGATGGTAGCGGGAGACACAAAGCTATCCCCTCACGAATTACTGAGATTCATAAAGCGTACAGAAGAAAAACTGGGGCGCGACATGAGAGCAAGCCGTTGGTCTCCTCGAGTGATAGACATCGATATCGTAATGTATCACGATAAAAAATTGATTACCGATCAGCTGACAATTCCTCATACTCAGTTAGAAAATCGTGATTTTTGGAAATATCTGTTGGAAATGCTCGGATATCCTACAAATGATCCGACTGTCAATGATTATCGCGCAATGAATTATTTTACGTTAGAGCCGAAAATCATAAAAATCGTAAATATAACACCTGATTCTTTTTCAGACGGCGGAAAGTTTTTTGATCCATCAGATGCTCTGGATGAAATCGAAAAAGCTTACCATGGCGGCGCTGTTTGTGTGGAAATCGGAGCTCAGTCCACTCGCCCAGGATATGTTGAAGTCTCGGACAAAGAAGAAATTCGCAGATTAGAACCCATCATCGCAAATGTTTCAAAGAAAATCCCTCTCGCAATCGACACGTATTTCGATGAAGTTGTGAATTTTTGTCTAGATCATTCAAACATAAAAATCGTAAATGACATAAAATTTAATCTCTCAGATGCAACATTGAAGCGACTTGCCGATCTAGACATAAAAGTTGTCACTATGCTGACCGGAACTGATTTTAATTGTTTAAAAAACCAGGTAAATCATTTGCAAAAATGTGGCCTAAAACAAATTGTTGTCGATCCAGGTATTGGTTTCGGCAAAACAAAATTTGAAAATCTCACTATTTTGAAAAATATAGCAAAAATAAAGTCGTTGGGATGTGAAATTTTGGTAGGACATTCACGCAAATCTTTTTTTTCTCTGATCTCGAATAAAGAGGCGATAGACCGTGATATTGAGACCCTCGCCGTTTCAGACATTATGCAAAATTTTGGCATAGATTATCTCAGAATCCATAACCTTGAATACCATATGAAATTCTTTACTGCTAAGACAATTATACAACTATAGGTTATCCTTAATTTGGGGAATTTTATTTGGTTTTTTGTCCAAAATAGTGTTGAATTATAAGATGTTTTAGATAATAATGAGCAATCATAGATTGTATTGTTTGTGTGGAAACTTTTATGTGTGTTGTTGGTTATGGTTCTTTTGTCGGTCCGGATGATTATGAGTTAATGCAGTCGGAGTTGGATCGGTTGGTCGCTCAGAGTCGCGTTGTTGTATTCATGAAAGGAAATCGTAAGTTTCCTATATGCGGACTCTCTTCCGGTTTGTGTTACATGTTGAGGCAATGTAATTTGGAATTCTCGACCGTTGATTTGTTGACAAAACCTGGTTTGTCGCTGTTTATGCGCACGATGCATGAGCCTATTTCCGCACCTTATCTCTATGCGGGAGGAAAGTTTATAGGAGGATATGAAACCGTACGCACAATGTTTGACAGCGGTTTGTTAGGGAGTATCTTGCATTAGAGTTATTGGCGTCGCATTCGGTTTCGAGAATAAAAGAATCCCGGCTTTACGCCGGGTGAGAGGGTTGTTTTTAAGAGAAGATTACTCTTTAACAGTAAGGTCGTTAGAGTAATCTTCTGATTGGGGTCCATCCTCTTCCGCCTGAGAGGATGCTATCTCCTCGATCTGGTCGTCAAATAAATCTTCGTTTTCCTCATTTTTACGATTCTTTACCTCAACGAACTCATTGGATTCCACTTTACAGATTCTAGGCAATCTGATGGTGAATTTGGAACCAATTCCGAGCTCGCTTTCGACCGAGATAGTTCCGCCCATACACTCGATATATCTTTTGGTGATGGACAGTCCCAAACCTGTTCCGGAGTTTTTGTTATCACTCTCCCTGAAACTTTCGAATATTGTATCAATTTTATCTTGAGCGATACCACATCCGGTATCGATAACTGAAAATTCAATAAATTCTTCATCTCCTCTGATAACCGTAGCTACACGGATGGTAATTTTTCCGAATTCCGTAAATTTCGCAGCATTATCGATTATATTTAAAAGACATTGACGCAATTTGGTTTGATCCACAAACATTTCTCCGATATCCCTCGGATATTCGCTGAAGAATGAGTTTTCATTCTTGGTGATCAGCGGCATGGATACACCCTCGATTTCTTTTATCAATGTTTCAATTCCCACTGTTTCGAAGAACAACTGAGTCTTTCCGGACTCGATGGATGACAAATCCAAAATTTCGTTAATGAGCGAAAGCAAATGCTTGGAAGATCCAATAATTTTTGCAAGGTCATCCGCCGAAACATTGTCTTTTCTGTCAAGAGCTTCTTCCTGCAGAATCTCACTGTATCCTATAATCGCGTTAATAGGTGTTTTCAGCTCGACGCTCATACTGTTTAGGAACCTTGTTTTAGCAGCATTTGCCACATCTGCTTCCTGTTTCGCTCGATCCAACTCTTTATTGGATTCCTCAAGTTCTTTTGCCTTGATCTCCAAGTCGGCCGTCCTTTCCGTAACTTGTTTCTCAAGCAATTCCGCGTTGTTCGCTAACTTTTTCTCTATTTCCTTCCTTTTGTTTATATCCAAAATCGAGAGTACGACATACACTTTGCGATCTATTCCCATAGTGGTTTCTAACGGATTGGCAGAACATATTGACCAGAAAGTATTACCGGAATAACTCTGCACCAAAACTTCGTAGTTCATTATATTTATGTTGTTTTTCACTGCGTTTTTTATGTATCCACGATCTTTTTCAGATATGAACAAATCCCACGCATTGACCGACGAAACCTTTTCGGGTATCAGCCTGGTCAGAGTCAATCCCGAAGGATTAATCCTCTTAATTTCTCCCGTTTCGGAATCAAATACTATAATGGCTGAAGGTGTATAGTCTGAAATTGCATTCGATATCTGAAGTTGCTCCTTTGTATGGTTATAAAACCGCGATACAACCAAACAAAAACACAACCAAATGCAAAGCAATATTACTATTGTGGTCGGAGTTTTACGGAATATACCCTTAACAAGTGCTTCAAAAGCTTCTTCATCGGTAACGGCAATTATAAACAATTGACTTCCGTCCATTTTTTCAGGAGATTTAATCTCGCTCTTGAACACTCTGTATTTTAATCCCTCCAGATTTACATCGGAACTTCCAATTGCTATGTCCTTAATTTTTCCGGACATATGCCAACCGAGAGCGACCAAATTTCTGTTACTTTCTGCTCCGTGTGGTAACGAATTGAGGGAAATGTATCTCGCGCAATCAGGCGAAATTATGTAGAATTTTCTTGCAAACACACCATCCTGCAGCCTGTCCAGAAAAGTCTCGTATTGCGACCATTTCATGGCAACGGACAGATAAAAAGGTTCTATGTTGCTTGTTTTTTCCCTTTTCATTACGAAATCGACTAAAACAGATCCATCTTCAGCCTGTCTGAACGAGAAAGATATGTCCTTATCCTTCAAATCTGCTATAGCATAGTCATTAACATCCAAAACATCTGAAGATTCATCATTCCCGGATTTATAGATGACTGTCCCTTTTTCGTCATACATATTTACGGAGACAATATTGCTGTTGTCCTTTATCACTTCCGACAAAATTCTCTCTACCGACGAATCATCTTCTCCGTGAGTCAGCATTAAAATATCGGAAATTTCCAGAATCTCCTTACCGCTGTTCTTTAGCTGCAAGCTAATGTATTTGGATAGGTTTGTCGCTTCGCTGTCCAAATAGGAATCCATGTATTTTCTCACGTCAGACTCCGAAGCAGACTTAATGCTTGCAAATCCGATGAGAACTGGCGCCAAAATGCATATCCACATTATCCCGGTTACTTTTATTATGTTCCAAATCTTTTTAAACATTACACACCTACGTACAATAGTTACGATAATCCTACAGAAAGAAAGTTACTATTTTGTAAAGATTTCGAAATTTTTCTGATATTCTGTTCGATTTTCGTTTTGATCACTTACCGAAACACTTAAAAATTTGTTTATAAGAATGGCAGTGCGATCTTACATCACTGATTGGCAGTTTTTTTCATTACGGAAGGAAATACTAATTTTGGACTTCAATTTGTTCCGCAGCTGCAATCCTTGGGAAAATAACGGAAAAAAGTTAAGATTTTCTCAGTTTTACAGGGTCGGCTGCTATTTCATCGAAACGTGTCCAAAAGTTAAGATGCCGTTAATTAACTTTTCGTTAACCTTTAGTATGCAAGGCGCCCTCTGCCCCACCCTGGAGAAAATATCACGGAAAGGTTAAGATTTTATTGATTCGCCAATGATTCTGCCTGGGATGTGGCTGTATAGTCACACCTGCGCTTTTTTGCATGGTCTCCACACTTGGCCTTTTGTTATAGCGATACTTCTAACAAAAGAGAAAGTTAACATTC
>DGIE01000028.1 GCA_002393025.1 Holosporaceae bacterium UBA3830
TACCATGCGTCAAGCTGCATCCTTAGCGACCCAGTTTTATTATGATGGTGTTGTGGGTGAAGCCAGTGCAAATAAAGCCGGACTAAAATGGTGGAAAAACGACGGAAAGAATCAGGCCAATGCCGCAGGTATTTATAATCCCTCCAGCGGAACCTTTACACCGAAAAAGTCGAATGAAAGCGGCGCTCCTGCCGCCTACGGAAAAGGAACATCAACAGACTCCGGAAAAGAGTATACCTTTAACGGTGATCGAAAGTTTTATGATCCAAGTGCGGACTATTCAAATGGTGTAGTTTTGGTTTCCATTTATCCCCTTGGAGATAATCCGCATATCGATGTTTATTGGAAGGATCGTACCACAGGAAACTATATTGGTGGTGGTAGTAACAATAATCCGGACTACAGCATCCGCATTAATATAAACTAATGAAAAAACTCCGAGGAGAGATTCCTCGGAGTTTTTATTTAATTAAGAGCTAACATTGATTTTTCAATTTCTTTTACTTTGTTAATGTCCAAGTCAAGAAGATCGGCAACTTCCTCAACGGGTAAATGCTTAGAAAGCAATTTCCTTATAGTGTTTTCTTGCTCTTTTTCAATTCCAACACTCATGCCTTCTCTATATGATCTTTTTGCCGGATAATCTAATAATTCTCCGCCCATAACGCGTTCTCCTTCCTCTACAATCTTTCGATATTTCTTTGCAATCATTCGAAGCACTTCTCGAGCGGAAGTAATAATACACTGGAGTTCCCGCTCGTCAATCTCGCCTGCTTGATATAATTCTTCTAATCGATGAAAGATATATTTATATTCATTCATCAGTATATTCCGTTTTTCTTTGTCCTTATTATACACCGAAAGTTCTCTTTCATGTATAAAAACATAAAAGGGTAAGAAAAACAGAAGGTGTTTTTCAAAGATTACGTCCAGTGAGTACTTTTGAATCTTTATTACCGGTATTTCTCGGGTAAGTTCGTTTTCTTCGTCTTGAATTACCATATAAAGTGAATCAGGGGTATCTTTTGAATATCTTAAGTAGATTACAGCGCTTTTTGGAATTTTTACGTACAGTTTGTAATCCTTTATGACTGCGCTATTGAGCGCAATCTGCATATCATATTCAAACATCCGAATCAGAAGTTCATTATTTTTCGGATTAGATTCACATTCGATATGATACTTGTTTCTTTGATTTCCGATTACCATAAAATTGGAATCCGTAACTCGGATGATTTGTTCATCCTCCGGGGTTGTAATCATTTGCTCGTTTGGCAAAATTTCAACCGTAGAATCCAGCGGATAATTTTCATGAAAGACTTCATTCACCACTGGAATTAGTAGTTTTGGACAATCCATCTCCATGGTGCGAAATGCATTGTCATAAGCGTGGTCCATGCAGTGCCCTCCTTATACATTTCTATAGTTTTAAATCTAATGTTTGAAAAATGTGGCGATACGCCTTGAATTCGAAAATCAGAACTAGAAGGTGAGAAAAATATAAATGTTTTTACAGAAAAAGTAAATAGGAACACGAAAGATTTAATAAATATTTAATAATTGAAAGTAGAAAGATTCGATTTGTATAGCCAAGATCTTGAAATCAATTTACATGTGTGATCTAATTAAAATAGTGAATAAATCGTGGGAGGTTTTGTATGCAAAGCAACAAAGAAATAGTATCTGAAATGGAGAATATCAGTTCTGTTTTATTGGATAATTCAGTTGCATATTATATTCCTGAATTTCAAAGGAATTTTGTGTGGGGCGAGGAAGAAATTGTACAACTGATTAACGATTTTAACGAGGATACAGAGGAGTTTAAACTTGATACTAATGCTTTAGAAGGTTACTTACTCGGAAATATTGTGCTAATAGATCAGGGTAAGAAAAAAGTGGTTGTTGACGGCCAGCAAAGGCTAACGACACTTTCTTTGTTTGCTAAGGCGATCCATACTGTTTTAAATGAGCATATTACAGAAGCTGTGACAGCAAATGATATGAAAAAGGTTCAGCTCTGGTCAAAAAGAGTCGGAGAGATAGAAAAAGGTTTTTATCTTATGGACGACTCTGATGCTGTGCAGGGGTTGAAAATACAGCATGATTCGAGTTTGGCTTTTGGAAATTATTATAAAAAACTGATTGCAGATGATAATGATACTTCGGATATCATTAAGGAGGAAGATATTAATGTTGATGTAGTTTATTCCAAGATATATGAGTTTTTGAAGGAGTTATCTGAAGATCAACTGCAGAAGTTTATTCAGTATTATAAAACAAAGGTAAAAATCATTGTTACTTGTGCTCCGACTGAAGCAAAGGCCTTTCAATTATTTGAGATTCTTAATGATAGAGGCAGATCATTAGAACCAATGGATCTGATAAAAAATACATTTTTAAAGGTTTTGTCAGTTGAAGGAAAAACTCAGATGCAAATCTCTGACTTTAATACAGACTGGCAAGATATGATGTCAAACTTGCAACTGAATCCGAAGAAAAAAGTTGCATCCTCTACGTTTTTAAAACAATTCATAATTGCGTTTCGTGGAGATAATATAAAAGCAGATCAATTGTTTGATTATTTCAAAAGTACGGATAATGGATTTGATGGGACCACAATTCTTTCCTTTGTAAGTAATATGAGTAAAGTATCAAAGACTTATAGAGAAATTGAGTTGGCCAATTTTGATGCTTTTTTAGATGACCAAAATATGTTTATCCTATTTAAGCTACTTGGAATTAAGCAGTTTCATCCTTTGCTAATGATTTTTTATAATGCGGACAAAGATACTAAAGAGCGTGTTTTGGATAGTATAACGCGTTTGGGAGCTACAGTTTTGTTCTCATATACACAAACGAATTACATAGAAAAAATACTCCCGCCAATAATAAAAGCATATTGGAAAACATATGAGAAGGATGAGAAAGCGGCATTAGATAACCTCGTTAAGGAACTTGAAAAGAACATAAAAGATTTGACACCGATAATGAAAGCAAATCTATCCACTAGAAATTTTGTTGGTAAAAATGGAGAGGTTCATAGTAAAGCATTGATGATGCTTAAGTTTATTGAACTTTACTTTAATCAGAATACAAAAGTTCAAAGTGTTCCAAAGAAAAAGAAGATTACTGTTGAACATATTTTGTCGAGAAATCTTGATATGACAGATCTTTCATATTCGGATTTGGAATTTTCTGATGAAAACGAAAAGAAGGAGTATATTCATAGATTTGGAAATCTTACATTGCTTTACAATACGGATAATTCGTCAGTAGGTAATGGGGAGTTTAAGGATAAAAAGCCCGCGTATCGAAGCTCAGATTTTGTTATGACATCAACGCTTGTAGGACCAGTTGAAACGGTTGTAAAAAATGGGTTGGATACGAAACTATTTGCATACATAAATATGTTTGAAAAACAGTATTCAACTCCGAATGGGCAGTGGACGAAATCGCTGATTGAAAAGCGCAGTGAAGATTTGGCGGATTTGATGGAACGAATAGTTCTTAAATCTTATGATTGAATATAATAATCCTCGTGATATAAAGAATTTACAAAGGCAGTCGGAAAGATAGTCAAGATATCTTTCTGGCGAAAGTTATATTACAAAGAATAACTGCTTCGTCAAACGGAGCAGTTATTTTTTTATTGTTAGAAACAATAAAACCTATCAATGCAAGTACAAAGCTGTGATTCGCAAAATCCCGAGATATTTATTCTCGGGGGTTTTGTTTTATATTAAGCGTGATATAATAACCTACATAAGAAAGTCGGAAGGTGAGTGTGGTTCACCCGACCCGGCGAATTAAAAGTCTATATAAGAATAGCCGTTCAACTCTAGGGAAACGAACGGCTATTTCTTATGTCTTGTGAAAAAGCCCTCCGAGGAGGGGTTTACTTTATGCAGCTTCTGCGATTTCTTC
>DGIE01000086.1 GCA_002393025.1 Holosporaceae bacterium UBA3830
TTAACAATTTGTTAATTTTTTATTTTGCAAAGCCTCACACACCCACCCGTTGGTAAGATAGCACAAAAAAGTTAAAAAACGTTGAATTAACAATTCGTTAACTTTTTGTGTGCTTTTGATATGCGATTGTCTATAAGAGTATGCTGTCAGCAGCACAATGTCGGGACAAACATTAAAGCACAAAAGCTATTCAAAAACTCAAGATCTGAAAACTTTTTCGACAATACTCAGCGCAGCCAGTCACAATTCATGCCATTATTTCTCGTCAAAAATTTTTATTACAAAAGGGGTATTTCGAATTGTCTTTATATTTTTATGGCTTTTCTCCCAGCTCTCTATTGATTGAGACCATTTTTTTTCTTGATCAACATCAATTGTCAGCCTTTTTAGATTTTTCGATTTCTCTAACGCCTTAGGCCACTTTAAGGAAGCATTACGACTTATATCTAATTCTTGCACATTTCCTAAGCTTTCAGGAATCAAAATCAATTGATTATAACCTACATCTAAAATCTTTAAATTTTTCAATTTTCCTAGGTTTTTCGGAAGCGAAACTAATAGATTAACAGATATGCATAGGTGTTCCAGATTTTTTAATTTCTCTATTTTTTCGGGAATTGAAACCAGTTGATTGCGATATATGTCTAACTTCTTTAGATTCGATAGTTCGAAAACACAATCGGAAATCGTAGTTAACTTCCCTTCCGAAAGATTTAATCTGGCTAGTTTTTTCAAATTTCTTATGCTGGATGGAAACGATTTCAGTTCAAGACCTGATAAATCTAGAATTTTCAGATTTTCCAATTTCCCAATCGATTCAGAAATTGAATTCAGTTTAGTATATCCGAGAAATAATGCCTTTAGATTTTTCAAATTCCAGATATTTTCAGGGATTGAGGTTATTGGATTACTAGACGCATCTAAAAGTTCTAGATTTTTCAGATTTCCTATACAATTTGGAATTTCCGTAAAAGTATTTTCAGAGACCCACAATTCTTTTAGATTACATAAATTACTAATGTTTTTTGGAAGAGTTTTTAGACAAGAATTGTCTTCGACGTCTAATTCGATAAGACTTTTTAAATTTCCGATAGATTCCGGTAATGATTTTAATGAATTACTTCGCAAATTCAACACTTTCAACTCGGACAAGTTTTCTATCGATTCTGGAATCGACGATAGCTTACTTCTTTTTAGATTCAATGTTTTTAAATGCCTTAGATCACAAATAGATTTTGGGAATTCAATTAATCCACAGTCAATCAGACTTAGTTCCTCTAAATTTTGAGCTTTTGATAACAAAATCTCTAACTGATTCAGTAGTCGAGGATTTGCCCCGATAAGCTCATCCCCAACAATCTCTTGAATTTTTAACTTTTTGAGTGTTGAAAATTCTTGATCCCTTTTTAAGTCGACCAGATCATCAACTTTCAGAACTAACTCATCCGAAAAATATACATTTTCTTCCATGACCTCAGTCTTTATTTCTCAAACCCCTCCGAATCGCCAGTCACAATTCCTGCCAGAATTCCTTTACTTTTGCGAAGAAGCCTTCGGATTTCGGGTGGGCTTTGTGGTCTTTGTCGAATTCGCGAAGCAATTCTTTCTGATGATCCGTAAGGTTAACAGGTGTTTCGACGTTGACGTGGACAAACATGTCTCCGCGAATGGAACTGCGGACAACTGTCATTCCTTTTCCGCGCAATTTCAAAATCTGGCCCGACTGAGTTCCCGCCGGCACTTTTACCACCGCTTTTTTGCCGTCGATTGTCGGAACTTCAATTTCTCCGCCCAGTGCTGCGGTGACTATCGAAACGGGTACCTCACAATGAATAGAGCTTTTTTCTCGCGAGAACAATTTATGGGATTTAACCGCAACAAATATGTATAGATCTCCTGCGCGACCGCCTCTGATTCCGGCTTCGCCTTCTCCCGAAAGTCTGATTCGTGCTCCGTTCTCGATACCCGCAGGAATCGAAACTTTGATATCCCTCGTTTTGCTGACTCTTCCGGCGCCGCGGCATTTTTTACACGAATTTTCGATGATATGCCCCGTTCCGTTGCAGGATGTACATGTTTTCTCGACCGAAAAAAATCCTTGAGCAAATCTCATACGCCCTGTTCCTTTACAGGATGGACAAGTCTTCGGTTTCACTCCGCCTTCAGAACCTGTACCTTTACAATCTTCACACATTACGTTGGTACGCATGTGTAACTCGATATCTTTCCCATGGAAAGCTTCTTCCAGAGTGATGGTTGCGTCGTAGCGTAAATCGTTTCCTCGCATTTCGGCTCTTCCTGTGCGAGCTCCTCCGCCCATCGCTCCTCCGAAAAAATCCTCGAAGATATCAGAAAATCCCGAAGCGTCTCCGCCAAAATCGAAACCGAATCCGTTCGAGAACCCGCTGAATCCTCCGCCTGCTCCGGGATTGAATCCGCCTCCGCTGGCCGCATTTTTGTAAGCATCATGTCCGTAACGATCGTAAGCTGCTTTTTTCTGAGGATCTTTTAAAGTTTCGTAAGCCTCGTTGACTTCTTTGAACTTTTCTTCAGCTTTTTTATCTCCTTTGTTGCGGTCGGGATGATATTTCATCGCCAGCTTTCGATAAGCTTTTTTTATTTCATCCGCAGATGCACTCTTGGATAATCCCAAAGTTTGATAGTAATCCATAGCAAATCCTTTTGATAGAAAAAAGGCGCGTGCCAAAACACACGCCGTTTAAAATAGGAGATTTTATTTTTCTTCTTTGACTTCGTAATCTGCATCGACAACGTTGTCATCTTTCGAAGCTCCCGAATTCGCCTGAGCACCAGCCTGAGCTCCTTCTGCCCCCGCAGCTCCTGCAGCGTCTGCGCCTGATTGTTGAGCTGCTTTGTAAATCAACTCGCCGGCTTTCATCATGACCTGCATTAACTTGTCAGACGCCTGCTTGATCTCCTCGGTGTTCTCGCTCTCCAAGACCTTCTGAACATTTTCGGATTCCGTCTTGATCTCGTTTTTCAGATCCTCAGAAATCTTGTCGCCGTTCTCGGACAGCATTTTATTAGCTCCGTTGATCATTTCCTGAGCAGCATTGCGCTGTTGGATCAAATCACGACGCTTCTTGTCTTCATCAGCATGAGCTTCCGCATCTTTTACCATTTGATTGATTTCATCATCGCTCAATCCGCCAGATGCTTTGATGCTAATGGACTGCTCCTTGTTCGTCGCTTTATCTTTTGCCGAAACATGAACGATTCCGTTGGCATCTATATCAAATGTAACTTCGATCTG
>DGIE01000039.1 GCA_002393025.1 Holosporaceae bacterium UBA3830
ACGGTTTTTTAACTTTTTTGTGCTACCTTACCAACGGGTGGGTGCGTAGGGCTTTGCGAAATAAAAAATCAACGAATTGCTAACTTCCTCTCTTGATTAGAGAATCGCTATAAAAAAGCAAAACAACCAGCAACCTCCTTAACCCCTACCAGCAAACCAGCTTTCATAAACGGAAATCGTTGCGAACTATCTTACTTAAAACAAAAAAGCACGCCCAAAGGCGTGCAAAAGAACAAAGAAAGATATCTTAAACTGCTTTGCTTTCCAACATCTTCTTCATCTTGCGAAAGCGAGATGAAAGTAAGCAATCACAAGTATTTCTTAGATAATTGTCAATACCGCCACTCTTTTCAACGGAACGAACCGCATGAGTCGACAAGCGAACCCTGACCTTTACTCCCAAAGCTTCGCTCAAAAACGAAACATTCTGCAAATTCGGCATAAATCTGTGCCTGGTTTTGTTATTAGCGTGACTGACTCTGTTACCGTACAAAACCCTCTTACCTGTCAATGGACACACTCTAGCCATTTCAAAACCTCTTTTTAATTAAGCGTAGGTATTTATACTAAACACAAGCTTTTATGTCAACTGATAAATTAAACTTTACCTTCTTCTCCTAACTTTTGCGCAGCAAAAATCGTCTCTTGAATTTGAGAAGCCAAATCCTTCATATTTCCGGGAGTATGAGGCACAAACACGACATTCGACTTTGAATTTCCGCCGATTTCCTTCAGCGTATCGATATATTGAATCATCAAAACCATATCCATAACGTGAGACGCGTTAGTTCCCGGAATCTGCTTGACGAATTCCTCAACTGACTGACCCATTCCCTCAATGATCGCCTGGCGCTGTCCCGCAATACCTTTTCCATGCAGAATGCTGGACTCCGCCTCAGCCTCAGCCTGCTTAATTTTGATGATTTTCTCGGCTTCACCTTTTTCAGTAGCAGCGACTCTCAACCTTTGAGCAGTGTTAATCTCGTTCATCGCAGCTTTAACATTTGCGTCCGGGTTTACATCGGTAACCAGCGCTTTAATAATTCCGTAACCGAACTCCGCCATCTGTCCTTCAAGCTCTGTTTTCACAGCGATCGCGATATCGTCCTTTTTGGAAAACACGTCATCTAAAACCAACTTCGGAACTTGCGCTCTGACCAAATCAAAAACAAAGGCTCGGATCTGATGTTCCGGATCTTGCAGCATATAGCAAGCTTCATAAACTTTTTCCGGAAGCACTCTGTACTGAACTGCCACGACCAAGTTCACGAAAACGTTGTCCTGAGTTTTTGTCTCCACCGAAACATTTAACTGACTGATTCTCAAGGAAAGTCGAGTAAATATATTATCGACCAGCGGAATCTTAAAATGCAATCCCGAATGAGCTATGCGATGGAATTTTCCAAGCCGTTCAATAATCGCACAACTTTGCTGCTGCACAATAAAAAACCCATTATAAATAATAACTAGCAGAAAAAAAATCAAAAATCCTAATACGGATCCGCCTGCTTCACTCATGACAATTCTCCCTTGTATCCAACCAACCTCCGCTAATGATTCTAACAATCGACACACAAACAGTCTACATGAAAAAGGTTAACAAAAAGTTTATATAAACTCTTTTCCTGCGCGATCTTCTAATGAACAAAGTGAAAACAAAGCCCAAATTGATACAAGAAATATAGGGAAAATTGCCATATAAGAAGATTTACCGACAAGCCATACCATTATGACAGGAGTTAATCCTCCGAAAACTGCTTGAGCGACGCTAAGAGAAACAGACACTGCCGTACAACGCACTTCTTTCGGAAAAGCCTCCGCAAAAAACGCGGCTCTGCAGGAATAATACACTCCTAAAAAGAATCCCATCGCCAATTGCATAGTTAACCAAAAATGATATGAAGATGACTGAGCAAAAAACATATATCCACCCGAAAACAGCGTTCCCAAGATTCCTATCGTCAGAAACGGCTTTCTCTTGAATATGTCAGATAAATATCCCGCAACGAGAATGGAAATCATTGAAACCACCGATGCAGCAGCACCGCAAAATGCAGATTCTTTCAAACTCAAAATACCATTGGACACCAAATAGTATGGAAGAAAGGTCCACAAGGTATAAAAAGACACTGCGCTGAAAGCAGTAATTGAAACCGTACAAACTACTTCCTTTTTATGATCCACCAGCATCTTCAAAATAGATTTTTGCGAGGAAGTTGTATCTTTTTTCTCTTGTTTAGGTATCAAAAATGCAAACGGAACAAGAAAAATACCAAACAAAAATGGAATCCTCCACGCGAAAGAATAAACGTCTGATTCCAAAAAAAACGAATGAAGCCAAACAACAGATTGCCCTGCGAGCAAAACACCAACCTGATTCCCAAAATCACTCCAACTGCCGTAAAACCCTCTTCTGTGGCTAGGAGCTTTTTCGACTATGTGAACCATGGCTGCAGTATATTCACCGCCCATGGAAATTCCTTGCAAAATTCTCAGAAACATGAATAAAATCGGAGCCCAAACGCCTATTTTGTCATATCCCGGAAGAATTCCCATCAATACGGTCGGAATCGCCATTAGCAAAATCGATATGGATATAGCTTTTTGCCTTCCGAATTTGTCTCCGATAGGTCCGAAAATAAAAGCCCCCAACGGACGAGTAAACAAGCCCATGGAAACGATCAAACCGCCCAACACTCTCACCCAGTCAGAAGCTCCGCTCGGAAAAAATTTTTCCATCAGGACGACAAACATCGGCATTACCAATGCGAAATCGTACCACTCCATGACATTTCCCAGAGCCCCTATCAAAGATTCGTGCTTTTTCACGTCTATTTTAATCATTACTCATCCCTAATCACCGAGAAAAAATTTATGCGTTTGTCATCCTGCCGAAATTCAAAAATTTTTCGTTCCGATCATTTTTCAAATCAGCAATAGTCTGCATTTTCGCCAAAGCAGCTTTTATACTTTCTCCAACCTTTTTTATAACCTGCTTGGGATCACGATGAGCTCCACCGATTGGTTCATCTATTATTTCATCAATAACTTTGAACTTCATTAAATCTTGAGCGGTCAACTTCAACGCATTGGCAGCTTCTTCAGCTTTTTCAGAATCCCTGTACAAAATCGAAGCGCATCCTTCTGGAGAAATAACCGAATAAATGGAATGCTCTAGCATCATCACATAGTTCGCGACTCCCAAAGCAATCGCTCCTCCCGAACCACCTTCTCCGATAACCGTTGCAATAATCGGACGAGTGAACTGCAGAGATCTCTCAATGCTCCGAGCAATGGCCTCCGCCTGTCCTCTTTCCTCCGCACCGATTCCCGGATAAGCTCCGGCGGTATCAATAAAAGTCAGTAATGGCAGATCAAATTTATCCGCCAAATCCATGATCCTGCGAGCTTTTCGATATCCTTCAGGATGAGGCATTCCGAAATTATGTTTAATACGATCTTCGGTATTTTTTCCTTTTTCCTGCCCCAAAACCGCAACTGAAACCCCCTGAAATCTTCCTATACCAGCCGTAATTGCTAAATCATCACCAAACAATCTATCTCCCGCCAATGGAACAAAATCATCTATCAATGCGTTTATATAATCAACAGTTTTTGGACGTTCCTGATGTCTCGCCACCTGAACTTTTTGCCACGGAGTAAGATCTGAATAAATTTTCTTCAGCATCTTCTTTTGCTTTGTCTCCAAGCGTTTCACATCTTCGATAATGCTCAAATCGCCTGTATTTAATTTTTTCAACTCTTGAATTTTAGCATCCAGCTCAAAAATAGGCTTTTCGAAATCTAAAATAATCATTTTAACCCCACAATGACATGCATATATTACCAGCTTATAACGCTGTCTACTAGCCGATATGCAATCCGTTACGCTCGAGAGACGGAACTATCAAGTCTGTACTGCCTTGCCCCACTGTAACAACGGAAACATTCGATGCGACTATTCTATCAGCTAATTTTTTGATATCATCGATTGTAACGTCATCTATTCTGGAGAGAATATCCTCGCGCTTCAGTGGACCACCAAATACTATCGTCTGGTTGGCTATTTGCTCACAAACTGCAGCACAATTCTCCTGAGACATCAACAAACTCGCCTTAAATTGCATTTTTGTACGATTAAATTCTTTGTCTGTAATATCGTCTCTCATTTTCAGCAATTCAGCTGTAGCAACAGTCGCCAACTCACCCAATTTGTCTTTGGATGTCGCAGCATAAATTCCAAACAATCCGTTACGCTTATATGACGAGGTAAAGGAATAAACTGAATAGACCAGTCCCCTCTTCTCGCGAACTTCCTGAAACAATCGAGATGACATTCCTCCGCCCAAAATCGACGAAAAAATCGCCATTTTATAATAATCTTTACTCAGACTCGGAACACCTTTAAAGCCAATAATTGCATGAGATTGCTCCAGATCACGGACATCCGAGTATAAACCGCCATGATATTTATACTCCTTATCATGGACTTTTGTTTTTTTGCAGCTAAAGTTCGAAAAATATTTGTTTGCATAATCTAAAACTTCTTCATGAGAAACATTTCCCGCCGCACAAAAAAGCATATTATCCGCGTTGTAATACTGGTCTCGATAAGCTCTCAGATCTTCGGATGTAATTTTCGAAACAATTTTTGCAGGTCCTAAAATGGGATGTCCCATTGGTTGATTTGGAAAAGCAACATTCTGAAAATAGTCAAAAATTATGTCATCCGGAGTATCGTTCGTTTGAGAAATCTCTTGCAGAATCACTCCCCTCTCTCTCTCCAGCTCATCCTTTTGAAAAGTTGGATTTTGCATAATATCCGATAAAATATCCATCGCTATATTTTTATCATCTTTCAGGACTCGCGCGTGAAAAGCCGTTGTTTCTCGAGAAGTATAAGCGTTAGAATATCCGCCCACCGATTCAATAGCCTCTGCAATTTGTTTTGCGGTGCGAGTTGAGGTCCCTTTAAATGCCATGTGCTCCAAAAAATGGGAAATTCCATTGTTAGAACTGTCCTCACAAACAGCCCCTGCCTCAACCCAATACCCAAGAACTACACTTTCGAAATTATCTATCGACTTAGTGACCACTCTTAGACCATTATCCAACTTAGTTAAATTTTCTTTTATCATTCTTACACCTTCCGAGAAACTTTCTTACTTTTGAGAGATATTATTTCCGACATACTTTTCCCTTTTTTTCTGCTGAATCCTTTTTTTAGGAGGCAATTAACTTCCTCGTCACGTTGCTTTGCGGTTTTACCCCCAAGAACAACCGCTATCAATCTTCTTTTCCCCTTTCTCGCAGATGCCGCAAGATTATACCCAGACGCTGCAACATATCCTGTTTTGATACCATCAATAACTATACCATTTCGTGCGCCCAACAACTTGTTGTGATTTTCTATACTTGCTCGTTTATATGAGAACTTTTTCGTAGAAAAAAAATGATAATACCTCGGATAGTCCCTAATTAACGCTCTGGCCAACTTTGCAATATCCCGTGCCGTTGAAAGCTGCTTAGGATTTTTCCAACCCGACGGATTTACAAAGACCGTAGATCTCATATTCAGTCTACGAGCCTCTTTATTCATCAAATAAACAAATGTGTTTTCGTTCCCTGCGACGAATTCTCCCAAAGCCACAGCAACATCATTAGCAGATCTCGTTACAAGGGCAAGAATCGCATTCCTCACAGTAATCTTTTCACCTACCTTCAACCCCAACTTGCATGGGCGCTGCATCGCTGCATTCTTCGAAATTTTCAGCTTTGAATTCAAAGAAATTTTTCGACTCTTGAGGGCCTTAAAAGTCAACAGCAAAGTCATCATTTTCGTCAACGATGCTGGCTGAGTTTGAACATCCTCATTATACCCGCAAACATACCTACCCGTCCTGGCGTCCATCACGAAGGCAGCCTTTACCGGAACATCAGCCCCCGCCATAAAACTCCAGATCAACAAGAGAAACAGTACAAGCGATCTCATCTTAAAAAACACAGAAAGGGAGAAACTCCCTTTTCCAATTATTCCGCTTTCAATCCGAAAGACTGATAACGACTCTTAAACTTCGCCACCTGACCACCGGTATCAACCAACTGCCTGATTCCCGTCCAAGCTGGATGCGATTTCGAATCAATATCCAACTTCAAGGTGTCGCCTTCCTTTCCCCAGGTAGTCCTGGTTTCAAAGGACGAGCCATCTGTCATCACGACCGTTATTTTGTGGTAATCAGGATGCACATTCTTTTTCATGAAAATAATTCCCTTTTCTCGTGGCGCTATAATATATCAATCTTTGGGAGGATTCAACTTCAATCTTTTCGAGGCTTGCCGTATTCATAGATCATGTCGCTGGATAAATCTATATAATCGTTCCAAAACACACAAGTTCCGCTTTCGTCCAGCTGAACATTTTCGAATAATCCGCTTATATTTCTTAAATCTGAATACCCGGGTAACTGCTCTATATCTTCCTTCAGATCATATAAAACGTTGAGACCATCCTCAAACTTGACGTCCAAAACATAATTTTTCTTAGCCTTTATGCTTACTATTTTTGGTATCATCTTTCTCTCCTATTTTAGCGGAGGTAACTTTTTTATATTTTGACTTTTCCACATTTCCAACATTTCGTTTTGATAGAGATTCAGCCACTCTGTAACAAGCTCCTGAGCCTTATTGGGAAGATCTCCTTCGGTCATCTTCTTTGTTTCCAGATCAAAAATACCTACATGCTCTCCGTACAAAGCATGAATATGACTCGGTTCATGTTCCTTTGGTTAGAAAAACATTTTTATTATTATTCCGTAAAAACGTGCAATTTCTGGCATGCTTCATATCCTTTCAATATCCTACTTCCCCTTCTGGTCATTGTAGTTAATATACCGACGAAAATCTATATCCGACGGTTCCTCTCGGTTATGAAAAACTATGACGGTGCAGTTTCACTGAACAATCCGGGTTTTGGGGTGAAAATGACAACACTGTTAAAACAAGTATGAAACCCTTCATCTGAACCATATATTTTTGGACTTGCTATGTATAGATTCATTTTTTGTTTTATCGATGATGCTCCTGCCGTATTTTTTACATTCGGATGACCACAAATTGCCGTTTCAAGAATAATTTTGTATTCTCCTGGGGTGATTTTTAATAAATGATGAATAGAAGATGGAGAGGAATTGTTCTTCCAGTGCACACTTGATAAATTGTACGAAAAATTCCCGACATCCCAATGCATGTTTGACTCAGGACTGGTGGAATTTTCATAAGTTGACCATACTCTCCAAACGCATGAGGCGTTTCCGTTTTCTTCCCCCTTCACATAATACATCGCAAATCCGGGCCAGTATCCTAATGGTCTGGACCACCTGGTTGTACCTGAGAACATCGTTAGCCAAACTAGCGCAGTGATATTTTGAAAATCAATTTTTGTTATCTTTTTACTTTCTCTATTTTGTGAGATATTCTGTATCATATTTGCCATCTGTTGCGCGACAAATTCAGTTTGTGAGTAATATCTTTTGATCCTCACTAAGTCGTTTATGTAAAACAGCAAAATAATCAAAATCGGCATGCAAATCGCGAATTCGATAAGAATTGCTCCGCGATTAGCAACACGGAGAGGAAATTTTTGAAACAACGCCGTTATGTGGAATCCAAAATGGGTGCCACAAAATTTGCGGACGACATTACGAAAACCACGGGCGGCGTGAAGGTTTATTTTCTCGTTGAAACTAATTAGAATTGATTTCAATTTAGAAACAAACTTAGCGGCGCGAAATTTACGAGAGATATCCCCAAAACCACGGGCGGCACGGGCACCTACTCCTCCGATTCTATCATACGCGCCAAATCTTAATTTTTCGTTAACCAGCGTGATGCTGGACTCGGTATTTTTTTCTGTACATCTATCCAACAGTTTGCCCTGCGCATCTAAAACAACTTTTGTGATCTCCCTGCATACTGCTCGACAATCAGCGTGACGCTGGACCCGGTATTTCTCTCCGAGAGGGTTATGATTTTCTGCGAGCTGTAACTGATTTTTCCCTAAAATGCCCGCGGAGGCTCTCCTCTCATACGCCGCAAATCTTAACTTTTCGTTAACCAGCGTGACGCTGGACCCGGTATTTTTTTCTGTACATCTATCCAACAGTTTGCTCGTTTTTTCTGTTAAGATTTTTCTGATTTTTACAAGATTAAAGATTTTGAAGAAATAACCACATGATTTATAACGATTTTTTAGGTCCTTACCCCCCCCCGTCAAATACCTTCTTGGCAAACCATTTCATATCGTGCTCCTTATTACAAAAACTCGTACGAAAGCATTCTCGCAGGTATTGGTTAATAACTCGTTAAATATTGAATTTCATCTTTTCAAAAAGGATCCTCAACTCCAGCAAATCTGAAACCACCACATGCCATACCGAACTTTCATCGATCCCTTCCAGATAATCACGAACCAAAATGTTTCCAAACCCCGAAATATACCGCCATGGAACTTGTGGATATTTTTCTTTGATCCGAAGAGAAATTTTTTGAGTCGATTCCGCAAGAACTTGCAAATTTCTAATCACTGCATCGTACATCATCCGATTCGCAAAAAATTCGTCAAAACTAACTCCTTCCGTATACGATTCTATCAACTTTATGGACTCAATAACATGACTGATGTACAAAGCATCTGACTTAATCATAATGGCTGAGCCTCTTTGAAAACCTGTTGCATAATACTCCGATGAATGTGATTTTCAAACGCGACATCTACTCTCTTATTCAACAATTCTTCAAGTTTCCATTTGAACCGACCAACGTCCAACAATCCTGCATTTTTTTTCAGAGAAATTAACAGATCGATATCGCTGTCTTCTCTCGCATCGCCCCGAACGGTGGACCCAAAAACTTTAATCGTCGCAATATGGCACTCATCGGCTATAACAAAAATCTTATCCCTAAATTTTGTTCTAAGCTCCGATAATTGCATCACATCCTCCAACCCGCCCGGTATATCATATGAGGGAACAAACGCAAATTCACCTTCGACACTTGCATTTCGCGCATGAATCATCGATAATGCGAGCAAAGAAAGCGGTTTTATGTCAAAAAAATTAGGATTTGGTTCAGTTTTAGCGATAGTTTTCGGAAGTCAGATCGGTTCGGGCATATTTGTTGTACCGTCGGCGCTGGCTCCGTTCGGAATTTACAGCATTTACGCATGGATTCTTGCAGGACTGGGGGCAATTTTTTTGGCTTTTGTTTTTGCTGAACTGTGCTCATATTTTCCGAAAACTGGCGGACCTCATGTTTACGTCAACGAAATGTTCGGAAGAATCGCCGCTTTTTTCACAGGCTGGACCTATTGGCTGATTTCGTGGATAAGCAGTTCCGTCGTGGTTGTCACAGCAGTTGCGTGCCTTCATCCTTTTTTCGGACAATACCAATCTCCGTATCTATATTTGACGTTGGAAATAGCTCTATTATTGGCTTTGACTTACATAAACTGCAAAAGCGTTGTGTTGTCGGGAAAGTTAGAATTCGTTCTGACGTTACTGAAATTCATTCCTTTCGTGGCAGTGCCGGCGATAATTTTTCAGAATTTTGACTTATCCAAGACTTGTGTTCTGCCTGAGTATACAAAAATGCCTTTCGGGGACCTGATGCTTTTAGCGACGTCGGTTGCTTTCTGGTGCTTTATCGGAGTAGAGTGCGCGACGACACCTGCAGGAGACATTGAAAATCCCTCAAAAACAATCCCAAAAGCAATAATCTTGGGAACGGTAAGTGTTGCACTAATTTATCTGATAAACAACATCGCGATTATGGGCGTTATTCCGAGCGAAATTTTGGCAAACAGCAAAGCTCCGTTCGTTGATTCGATAAGCGTAGTTTTGGGGAAAAACTGCTCGATGATAATCGCGGTAATCACTTCGCTGGTTTGCATAGGAACCCTGAACGCTTGGATTTTGACCTCCTCTCAAATCTCACTGGGCTTAGCGAAAGACAAACTGCTTCCGAAAGTTTTGGCGAAAAAAAACAAAAACGGAGCTCCTTATATAAGCGTACTAATCAGTTGTTTGGGAATGATCCCCATATTGATTTTAACCAAAAACGAAAATTTATCATCGCAAATTACGTATATCATTGATTTTTCAGTAAAATCATTTTTGTTGGTTTACACAATTTGCTCGCTCGCCTACTTAAAATTTGCTGTAAAAATTCGCAACGCAAAAAAGATATCTCTCGCAATTTTGGCATTGATCTTCTGTGGGTTAATGATATTTGAGTCATCAATCGAATCAATTTTGATCGCTACTTTGTTCACCGTCAGCGGAATTTTTGTGATTCCGTTCATTCCACAAAAAATTTAGCGTTTTGCCGAAAAAATTGACCAATATCAGCTGAAAGTTATCCACAGGTGATGTTAACGAATTCGTTAAAAAAAAATTCAATAAAATTTGTAAAAAACCAACTTGTTGAAACTCCTTGATTTTCTATTTCTGCGACAAAAATATTATTATTTTTCAATAAGTTATTCAGGAAACAACATAAAACCGATTAAAACAATTGCCCAATCTTTCAGCACTTCGGTGAATCGCTAAAAAATTAGGTAATCCACAGACTTATCCACAAAGTTATCCACAGGTTCAGTGGATAAGTATTAATTAAAAGT
>DGIE01000058.1 GCA_002393025.1 Holosporaceae bacterium UBA3830
GCCAGGATCAAACTCTCAAGTTAAACTTTCTGTCCCCAGAAAGCCTCCTGCCTCATATCTATCTGACGCAAGTCAAATATATATGCGACTACCAAAATTACGCCGCCTATATATCCTCTCGTTTCTGTTCTTTACTTCGTTCAATGATCGTGTCTAAACTTATATACTTTCCCCTCTCCCCAGTCAACCAATTTTTTTATGTTTTTTTACTTTTTTCTTCATATCACCCAATTTTTTTACCATATCTATTCTCTTCCTTTATTCCCTTTCTCTCTATTCTTCAGTGAATCTCGACCATTATCTCCTATCTTAGTCAATAAAAGTTAATTTTTTATTAATTTTGTAACTTTTTTTACTTTTCACATATCTACATACAAGGCATTTCTACCAAATCAAGCCAAACGTATCAGCCTCGATGACATTTTTATTTGATTGTAAAACTTTCGTAATATTACTTACCTGCTTTTTGAAGTATTTTTACCACTTCCGTACGATTTTTTTTCTTTGCAAGCATCAATGCCGTACGACCCTTGTTATCCTGCGCATTAACATCTGCATTGCTCCCCACCAACAATCGAACTATCTCCGTGTAACCTCTGAACGCAGCATGCATCAGTGCTGTTTCCCCTTTTGCATCCTTTGCATTGATATTTGAATGATCTTTTATAAGAGCCTTAACCATCTCAGCACGTCCCAATTTTGCAGCAAGGATCAAAGAGCCTTGCTTACTTTTCTTAGAAATCTGACTTGAGTATTTATCCATCATCAACTTAAATGCTTCTGAATTACCCATAAGTGTCGCATGCATTAGCGCTGTATTGCCATTATTATCCTCCACATTAATGTCTGCATAATTGATCAATAGCATCTCCACCATTTTTGTATCATAGTTGATTACGGCAATTATCAGAGGAGTACGCCCGTATTTATCTTTTATATTGATGTTTGATTGATTTTTTATTAGCATTTCTGCTACTTTTACCTGACCTTTGGAGACAGCGAAAAGCAAAGCTTCTTTTCTAGGATCAAAACAAGATACTTTATCAACTATTTCTTTTGTTTTATTCGGGACCAACTCATTGATTTTAGATTGAATTGTTTGGTTGTTTTGACTTACCCCCCCCCATTATTTGACAACATTTCAAGCTGGTCTGTTAAATTCCCTTGATTTCTCGATAGAGCTGAATAAAAGGAAAGAACCGTTTGCGCCTCTTGACCAACCATATTTTTCACTTCTTCAAGTTTATTGGTGTTCACTAAGTTAAGAATTCCATTCGTCGGATTAGGCTGATTATTCGTAACGAAGAAATAGAATGCACCGGCAGCAACTAGAAAAATTCCTAGTGTTATAAGCCGTTTAAACAAAACCCAAAGGACAATAACAGCGATTCCCATTATGAAATACATCAACATTTAAATTCCTAAACATTTTCATTTTTATATTACAGAAAATGTATTAAAAATCTGTTAACAACGTACTGCTATCAAGATATCGTCCCCCGTCAGATTTATGTTGAAATAAAGGATAAAATATACTATCATGCACTCCGAGTTTGTGGACAGATGGCCGAGTGGTTGAAGGCACCGGTCTTGAAAACCGGCAAAGGGGTAACTCTTTCGCGAGTTCGAATCTCGCTCTGTCCGCCACTTATCTGTTTTTATCAATCTTGTTTTGTATCTGGTTATCTATTGAGTTCCTCAAATTTCAGTACATAATGATCTTAGTTAGTTTGAGTGAGTCTTGAAAAAACTGCTCAAAGCTAAGCTTAAAAAGGGGTATTTTAGGGGGTACTTTTTTTTGATAATTAAATGATGGAGGACACGATGTTAACTGAGTTACAATGTAAAAACTTTCAGCCACAGGATAAAAGCTATAAGAAATTTGATGGTGGGGGATGGAAGATAAGGGAATTCTTTCAGAGTCACGGAAAACTAGAAGTATTGTTGGACAAGTCTTTAAATATGCAATAGCAACTAAAAGGGCGGAGCATAATTTAGTGCAAGAAACAGCGGGAGCCTATAAACAACCGAACACAAAACACCATCCGAATTTTTCAGAGAAAGAATTGAAGGAATTTATCCGGAATTTCAGTAGTTTTAAGGGAACCGTTACGACCAAATTAGCCCTAAAATTTTTGATACTTACTTTTGTAAGAAGTGGCGAGTTGAGGGGCGCACGTTGGGAAGAGTTTAATTTTGAAAAGAACGAATGGCGCATTCCTGCCGAGCGCATGAAGATGAAGGAGCAACACATTGTGCCGTTATCAAAGCAAGCTCTCGAGGTGTTAGATGAGGCGAAAAAATACTCAAGTAACGGTGGGCAAGAAGGATTAGTTTTTCCGTCCGTTATGAATCCAACAAAAGAAATGAGCGACAATACTCTTTCCAAGGCTTTCAGAGATCAGGGATATCAGGGAAAAGCAACGCCTCACGGAATGAGGGCAACAGCATCGACTATATTAAATGAGAACGGATTTAAACCTGACGTTATTGAAAGGCAATTAGCTCATTGCGAGCGAAACAAAGTGCGAGCAAGTTATAATCATGCGCAGTATTTACAAGAGCGCCGAGAAATGATGAATTGGTGGGGTGATTTTGTTGGAAAGTTGGAGGAGAAATGACATCTGTTACTGAAAATGCTGCTGAAGAAAAGAATGAAGAATCTTGTGCGTGGTACGAGTACAGATTCGGGAACATGATTTCGTTGGAAGGAATCGCGAACATTGTCGATTTAACTCCTTCTGCGAAAAGCAAAATTTTTGCGAGCTTTGATAGCATTCCTTCAGACAGAGATGCGATATATAAATATGTGTATGCTTTTGGCGAACTAGTGAAGTCTAACCTGAAGTGCAAAAAAGTGCCGTATATGTTTCTCTTTAACAAATGGAAATTAATAAATTGGATGGAAAAAGAGGCTGAATCTGATCCTGATTTCATGTATATGCTGCCTCAGGATTTCGTCTAATTTTGTAAAAAAAAGCAAGCGATGCCTTCTTATTCCGAGCTCTTGGCAGAAAACAGAGAACTAAAGCAGGAAAAAGAAATCCTGGGAAAAGAGGTAAAAAGATTACAGAAAAAAGGTTCTGAAACTCAAAATCGCTCAAAAATAAAGGTTTTTATATTGAATTTGGCTACTCAGATAAAGAAAGATATGACCAAAAATCACATTACGATAGATGGAGTTATAGTACAGTCAGTTTTAATGTTTTTAGGTTTGAAAGCGGATGCCTACGGATCAGTAATCGATTCTAACAGAAAAGAAGTAAAAGGACTTTCCGTGAGCTTTCTAAGGAAGATCCTTACTGATGAAAATTTACTGTCAACTGATAATAAAGTCGGGAAAAAATCGAAAGAAATGAAAGAGAAAGAAGACAATATACTCCGAATGATTTCTAATTTATTTGAAAAAACTCAATATCGGAAGCTATATAAGGAAGCTGACGAAATCAAAAAATTGCTAAAATACGAAAAGTAAGCTTTTAAATGAAAATATAGTTATTGAAAAAAATATCCTTATAAATCAATAAGTTAAATCCGCACGGCGTGTGCAGATTAGATTGCTCAAATTTCAGTATTATTGGATTATGCACGAGGTTTAAATATTTACGAACCGTGCAGAAAATGAATCAATTGAGACTTGTTGGTACTATTTGCGTGTAGTTGTGCAGGTAGCGCGACGATTTTGTAAATAGAAGAGGTGTAATAAATGAAAAGAGATAATTTTGATAGATTTTTGAGACTTCCACAAGTGTTGGAGCTAATTCCAATAGGAAGATCGACCCTATGGGCAAAAATCAAAAGAAGAGAATTTCCGAAACCGGAGAAACTGAGTGCCAAAATAGCTGTTTGGAGAGAATCCGATATACAGGCATACATAAATGGCAATCACAATTCTTCAGAGAATGAGGAGATGTGTAATGGCGGATTTTAGAAACATCAAAGAGAAATATCGGGAGAATCCTCTACCTATTTTGAGGGAACTCGTTGGGCAAGGAAGAATTGAGGGTAGCGATTACGTTGCCCTCAACCCGAGGAGAAAAGATAGCAAACTGGGGTCGTTCAGAATCGACATCAACACAGGGCGATTTCATGACTTCGCAACTGTAGACAGGGGCGGCAGTGTTATCGACCTCGCAATGTTCGTTTACAATTGCGGAATAGTCGAGGCAGCCCAACGTCTGGAGAGTCTTTTTCCTTTCTTAGCCCGTCAACCGCTTGCGG
>DGIE01000085.1 GCA_002393025.1 Holosporaceae bacterium UBA3830
GATATATCATGTCTGTGTATGTCTTTGTCTTCCATTTTGCTCCTACATTAACTACTTTTTCACTTTTAATATATTATAACTTTTGTGACGACATGATCTAGGATAGTAGTTAATTTTTACAATATCAATATTGGGAGAATATCTTGTTCTGAATTTATAGTCGATCAATGTTTTGTGTCGAACTTATCGTTTTTCTCCATCCAAATATATTTCGACTCCATTATACAAAGAGGGAAAATTTGATTTTTGTTTTTGATAATATATTTTAAAATATCTATTTTTTTGTTGATAATTTTAATTATATGCCTTATATAAGGCTCTACAGGTAGTTTAGGTGTTTTCTTATAGAGAATAAAATTAGCTAGGAGATAAAAAGTGAACTTCAAGTTTTTTAATTTATGTGTGATCTTGTCGCTCTGGAATATTCAGTTTTCTTCCGCAGTGCCGAATGATGTGTTGCAGCTAGATCATAAATATCCAAAAATGGAGATGAAAAATATATCTGATTCATTCGATTTGCTTTCAGAAAACCAGGATTTAATGGCAAGTGATACAGAGAAGCATGAAGATGAGAAAATAATTGTGGCATCCAAGCAAGGTTATTCGGAAATCGTAAAATCGCTAGTAGAGGAAGGAGTTAACATTAATATTCATGGAGATAAAGGGATAACTCCATTAATGGAAGCAGCGTTTTTTGGACGTTTCAGTATAGTAAAATATTTGGTTGATAAGGGAGCCGATGTGGATGCTCGTGCAGATGACGGATCAACAGCTCCTCAGCTTGCTGCTTTAGGACAACATTGGGAGATTGTTGATTTCCTGAAAAAACAAATATCTTATAAACAAGAAACTATTTCTCCATTTGGGATTAGTTTGCCAGTCTCAGATTAGATTCAATACTTTCCATGACGTCTTTGTAAAAGGGAGGGAGATTTCGATTTTCCTCCCGAAGAGGTATTATTGGTAAAAATCAAAAAATTAAATAAATTTATATAAAAATAATCTAAAAAAGATATACAATTATATTTTGTATGGGAGAAAGCTTATGCGTAATTTTGTTAAAGTATTTTTATTTTTTATTTTAGGTATGGTTTATGGAGAAGATTTTGATGAAGTATCATCTGAATTAAATAGAAAGACTGTAAATTCTAAGAATGGAGATAATATAACGCTTTTTAAGTCAGATGATAATGTTATTCAAAATTTGAAAAGAGATGAGCAGATAGTGGTGTCCACGATAGACGATATGTTTTCGAAGCTGAAAAATGCAGATAAAGAAACCTTATTAATATTGAACTGTGAAAATATTGTGTTTAAGTATTTAGACACTGCTTTTTCTAAGGGCAATCAGAATATTTGGTCAGATTTTTCTGAAAAACGTTCAAAGTTGGACGAAGCAAAGAATAAACGAATAGATCAAGCCTTGTTTTTCGCTCCCAAAGGAATAATCGATATGAAGCATAAGGAGGATTTTCAAAAAATCAAAAATCAAGGATTGAACATAGTTTGCGTATATCAGGCTAATGAAGATAGGATGAAGTTTCGTAATGATGGGATGATAAGTTCGTTTATGACCTCAATTCTCAAAGATCTAGGGCTCAATACCAAGAAAAATGCTTCGATAAAATTATTGGTTACCGATTCAAAAACGATTTCGTCTGATATCGCCAAAATAGTGAAAGAGTTAACGAATCGAAAGGAAGTATTAACTTCGGATGCAGAAAGAAATGAAAAAACAAATAAAGGAAATAAGGCTAAGGTAACTTCCATAAAGAAAATAATTCTTGTACATGATGGATCCTTAAATCTTGATTACAAGCAAATCAACCTTCCTGTAAAGGAAATACTAGTTAATTTTCAAACTCAGGATCAAAGGATAAAACTTACAGAAGATCAAATAAGCCAACAGCTGGAAATATTACAGAAAACAGGGGAGTGGATGGACGATTGGCGTATTCAGCGAATAACGAATCGTTCTGATGAGGAAGTAATATATGAGCTTTGCAAACAATCAATAATGGATGTCTGTCCTTGTTCAGAGATCATTGAGGAAAAAATTTATGAGAAAATAGAAAGTATAGTGAAAGATAAGAATTCTTTGAAAAATTTAAAAGAGATAATTGATGATTTTCAGGAGATTCACAATGCTTTACCGAATATCTTTCATTATGTGATTCGTAAGTATTTTTGGAGGATGTGTAACAAGCTTGGCATAGAAGAAAATAAGTCTATAGAAATGTTGAAAAAGATGGAGGATTTTTATTTCAACGAGCGTGAAGTTATGGAACCTACTTATAAAATCGTAAAAAGGCTCGGATGTGGTATTCATTGGAGAGATATGGCGAAATACGAATATATTGATAACTTTATAATGACGGGAAATAAGTCAATTGGAACAGTTGATTCTGAACGTCACAAAGCCTACATGAAAATAGTGAATATAGTTTTTGATAAAGTTAGTTCCAGGATAAATCGTATGCTAGAGGATCGAAAAAGCAAATTTATTCGAATTCTTCATGAAAATAAAATTGAGGATTCGAAAATTATGAATATTTTTAAGATTTCTGAAGAAAAATTTAAAAATATTATAACGAAAGAGTCCCTCAAAAATGAGGAATATGTAACAAAGGATGAAAAAAAACACAAAAAATCTGAGGAAAACACTTAAAATCTTAATAAATTTTTAGTAAATTTTAGATAGCTTACCAATTAAGGATAATATATTTGAAATATTGATCTTGATTTAGTTGGTATTTGGAGGTAAGTTGTGCGAGTATTATTAATAGAAGATGATACCTTAACTGCTAAGGGGATTGAGTCTCTGTTGAAAAAGGAAGGTGTAGTGGTTGACTCTACGAGTTTTGGACAGTATGGTTTAGAAGTCGGAAAGATTTATGACTACGATGGTATCATTTTGGATTTGATGTTGCCTGACATTGACGGGGTAGAGGTGATCAAGAGGCTGCGTAGTGCGAATATAGGAACGCCGGTTATAGTAGTTTCAGGGTTATCTGAATGTAAGGATAAAGTTAAGTGCTTGGATATTGGTGCTGATGACTATATCACCAAACCTTTTGAGGGGAAGGAGTTAGTTTCCAGAATTCAGGCAGTAATAAGAAGGTCTAAGGGCCATGCCGAGTCTGTTATAAAGATAGGCAGAATGACAGTTAACCTTCAGAGTCGTCGCGTGGAAGTCGATGGCAATGTGTTACACCTTACAGGTAAGGAGTACTCAATTTTAGAGTTGCTCTGCTTGAGAAAGGGTGCCACATTGACCAAGGATATGTTCTTGAACCACCTGTATGGTGGCATGGACGAACCTGAGTTAAAGATAATAGATGTATTTGTCTGCAAGTTGCGGAAGAAACTCATGGATGCTCTTGGTGGAGAGTGTTACATTGAGACTATCTGGGGCAGAGGATACACTATAAAAGATATAGATTCGCAATCGAGCGAAAAGGCGTTAGATTCTCCTCATGAACTTAACGCTGTGTCGGGTACTCCCGGCGCTATATAAGTGGGAATCCACGCAATTGTGGGTTTTCATTCTTTCTTTGTATATCTCACTATCTCGCTAGGTTTTGAAAGAAACCTAGCGTTAATTTTTTTATATTGAGTTTTCGTTTATAATCCTGTAGCATTTTTCTGATGGGTGAGAAAAGGAATTTTTCATGGATATAGATTCAGTTATTGTCGCTTTGTATCTTTTGGTCACTCTCGTGGTGGGAATCTTCGCGGGACGTAATGTAAAGAGTATGAAGGATTTTTCGGTTTCATCGAAAATTTTTCCCACATCTGTTCTAGTGTCCACTATTTTTGCGACATGGATGGGGGGAGGTGACACTATAGGAGTAAGTGAAAGAATATATAGTGTCGGATTGGTTTTTCTTATTATTGCGTTGGGACAATCTCTAAGTATTTTTTTTCACGCATATGTTGTCGCTCCGAGGATTCTGAGAGGGTTTTCAGACAAAATCTCAATTGGTGAAATAATGGGGAGCTTGTACGGAAAATCCGGGCAGGTGATGACAGGGATTTCGAATATAGTATTTTCACTTTCATATATTGCGGTACAAATCAAATCGATAGGATATGTTTGTAACTTATTGTTTGGAATGCCTCAGTTTTACGGAATAGTTGTTGGTAGTTTGATTGTAATAGCCTATTCTTCTTTTGGAGGAATACGATCAGTGGTTTTTACCGATGTTTTGCAGTTCGGTATTTTAATAATAGGGATACCTTTGATGGCGAATGTCGCGTTGGAAAAAGTAGGCGGTTACGAGTGTTTGCTTTCCAATTTACCTGAGCAACATATTGAGTTGACATCGTATCAGGGATCATTTTGGTTGTTTGTTGCCTATTTCATATTTTGTGCTTTTCCAGCTTTTAATCCGGCGCTGATACAAAGAATTTTAATGGCGAAAGATGAAAGACAATCTATTCAGTCCTTGGTGATTTCAGGGATTTTATATGTTCCATTCTATTCTGTAATAGCGATTATTGGACTTAGTGCTGTTTTAATGTTTCCTGGTATTGATCCGAATACTGCGTTCTTGAATGTGTTAAGCTATTCTCTTCCGACGGTTGTGAAAGGGTTTGCTGTTGCAGGTTTACTTGCCGTGATCATGTCCACAGCAGATTCGTTTTTAAATGTCTCCGCGATTTCAGCGACGAGGGATGTTTTTTCTGTGTTGTGGCCATCAAAAATGAATGATAGATCGGAGTTATTGTTGGGCAGAGTAGTAACGATATTGTTGGGGGTCGTTTCTATTTATATAGCGACGATGTTTCACAGTATGATTGATTTCGGGCTGTATTTTTCAAATTTTTGGGCACCGACTGTTGTAGCTCCGATGTTTTTATATTTGTTCAATTTAAAAACAGATGTAAAGACTTATCTTATTAGTGTTTTCATAGGATTTGTTTCTATTGTTGTTTTCCGATATTCCATTACTGATGATTACATTATTATAAGTCAGGTCGTCGGAGCAATAATTGCATTTTTTTCTATGCTTTTGTTTGGAAAATATTTTAAAACTCTTAATCATACTCACGATGTTGATTTGGTAGTTAGTAGAATCTAAGAAATTATTGTCAGAATGACATCATGAAAGGGGAATTCTCTTAATTGAGAATTCTTTTGAGTGTGTTTAGTAAAATTTATATAGAATTTGTCGTTGTTTTACGTGTTGAGTTTTGGTTTATAATTTAGTAGCCTTTTTTTAGTGAGTGAGAAAAGGATTTTTTCATGATAGATTTAGTTATTGTAGTTTTGTATTTAGTTGTAACTCTCGCAGTGGGAATTTTTGCGGGACGCAATGTAAAGAGTATGAAGGATTTTTCGGTTTCATCGAAGATTTTTCCTACATCTGTTTTGGTGTCTACAATTTTTGCTACATGGATGGGAGGCGATGATCTTATTGGCGTGAGTGAGAGAATATATAGCGTTGGTGCAGTATTTCTTGTTACTTCGCTAGGTCAATCATTGAGCCTTTTTTTTCATGCTTATGTCATTGCTCCGAAAGTTCTCAGAGGTTTTCCCAGCAAAATTTCAATTGGTGAGATAATGGGAGATTTGTATGGTAAACCAGGACAGGTGATAAGTGGTATTGCAAATGTGTTGTTTTCGATTGCTTATATTGCTGTTCAAATCAAAGCGATTGGGTATATTTGTAATTCTTTTTTCGGAATATCTTCTTTTTTCGGAATAGTGATTGGTAGCATGATTATAATAGCGTATTCTTCTTTTGGAGGAATACGATCAGTGGTTTTTACTGATGTTTTACAATTTGGTGTTTTGATAATCGGGATACCATTGATGGCGAATGTCGCTCTGGAGAAAGTGGGAGGTTGGGAGTACCTTCTTTCAAATTTGCCTGAACAGCATCTTGAATTGACTTCGTATCAAGGGTCATTTTGGTTATTTGTTGCGTATTTTGCTTTTTGTGCTTTTCCTTGTTTTAGTCCAATGTTAATTCAGAGGATTTTGATGGCAAAAGATGAAAGACAAGCTTCGCAATCTCTTGTAATTTCCGGTATTTTGTATGTTCCGTTTTATGCTGTGATAACTATTATAGCACTAAGTGCCGTTTTGATGTTTCCCGGTATAGATCCGAATAATGCTTTCTTGAATGTCTTGAATTATTCTCTTCCGACGGTTGTTAAAGGATTTGCAATTACCGGAGTGCTTGCTGTTATTATGTCAACGGCGGATTCGTTTTTGAATGTTTCGTCTATTGCTGTGACAAGGGATATTATATCCGTGTTAAGGACCTCCAAGATGAGTGACAAATCGGAATTGCTGTTGAGTAGAGGAATTACAGTGTTGCTTGGGATTGTTTCCATTTACGTAGCAACTATGTTTTACAGTATGATTGATTTCGGATTATATTTTTCAAATTTCTGGACTCCGACTGTTGTCGCTCCAATGTTTTTGTACTTGTTTAACTTAAAAACGGATATAAAGACTTATTTGGTTAGTGTCGCGGTAGGATTTGTTTCTATCATTATTTTCAGGTATTCTGTTCCGGGAGATTATGTTGTTATTAGTCAAATTGTAGGAGCGTTCGTGACATTTATTACGATGTATGTTTTGGGAAAATATTTGGAGACTTTGAGTCATCCTTACGATTCGAACTTAGTGGTTAGTAGAGCCTGAGAGTGGTAGCTGTCGGTGATAATGGGATGGTTTAAATATTGGCTGGATAGTCTGGCAGATATTTCTGAAAGGCGAGTGGAAGAGTATGGTGCGCGGTATGTGGCGTTCGGTGTCTTTTCCACCGTTAATTATCTTATACCTATGTACATGTGGTCGGAATGGCATGCGAATGATGTTTCGGTTTACGTTGTCAGAATAGTTGCCATTGTATTGAGCTTTATACTTGCTGTTTCCGATTCCTGGAATGATTCGTTTAAAAAATACCGTCCATTGTTTTGGCATTTTACGGTTATGTTTTGTCTTCCATTTTTGGTGACATTTATGTTGCTATTTGACGGATTTACCTTGTATTGGATTGTGAATATAAATATAGCCGTATTATTTGGAATTATTTTGTTGGATTTTGGAAGTTTCACAGTTGTGTATTCTGTGGGTGTTTTGTTGGGAATATTTGTTTCATATTTACTTGGACACATGGTGGATGCCGAATTACCAAAATATTTGATGTATCCATACTTCTATATGATGATATTTGTTTTAGGTATTTTAATTATATTTGCGCGTGATCTTAGTAAAAAGTATGACATACGAATGAAAGCTATGAGAATATTAGCTGCCTCTATTACCCATGAAATAAGGACGCCGTTATCGACAATCTCTTTGATTTTACACGGATTGGATCTAGATGATATGCCTGAGGAAAAAAGAGAAAAACAGATTGCGAAAAGGGACATGGCGCTAAGGGAGGTTAATTGCGTTTTTAATATAATAGATGCGACATTGACTAAACTCGCTTTCAATGGCAATAAGTATCTGGATCATGAGGAGTTAAGCGCGGAAGATTGTATAAGAGGTGCTATAGAGGAGTATCCCTTCTTTCAAGGAGATCGCAGTCTGGTGCATATAAAAGTTGTGAAGGATTTCCACTTTTCTGCCAGTAAAAATTTGTTTGCTCATGTTATATTTAATCTGATACAGAATGCGTTGTATCAGATTAAAGCAGAAAGGAAAGGGCAAATTTTTATAACTATAGATAGAACCAAGAAGCGTGCTTTTATTTCCGTGAAGGATACTGCTGCAGGGATAAAACCCGAGGATATTAATGATATCTTTAAGCCATTTTTTACTTCTAAAAATGAAGGGACGGGTGTAGGTCTGTATTTCTGTAAAACAGCACTTCGTTCGATGGATGCTAATATTTATTGCAAATCTGTGTATGGCAAGTATGCAGAATTTACCATTAGATTTGACCAGGCCTGGTGATGATCTGCGTCGTTATTTTCAATTAAGACTTCAACTTTATTATTCTGAAGAGGGATTTCCCCTTTTCTCTTTCTATGATTGGATGAGTTATATCGGATAAATCTTCCCTTTTTTGTGAGTCTTCTTCGGTTACAATCAAAGAACTTTCGTTTATCCACTCGGTCTTAGATAAATGTTGTAATGTTTTTTTTATGGAAACTTTCCCATAAGGAGGGTCAACAAATATTATGTTACATGCTGTGTTTTTATTTGATTTTCTAATATTCAAAATATTGGTTTTTATAATTTTACTGCGATTTTCTAGTCTTAGTTTTTGGATATTTTCGGAAATTGTATTGATTGCTTTCTGAGATATATCTATGAAATATGCAAAGGAGGCGCCTCGAGATAATGCCTCAATTCCAAGAGCTCCTGACCCAGCGAAACAGTCCAGAATCACTTTATCTTTAAAGGAATCTCTTGGATTATCAGAAATTAACGCAACACCCGTTAAGATATCAAATAAGGACTGTCTAGATCGAAGAAGTGTGGGTCGAGCTGAATCTGGGACGGACAAAATAGATCCCTTTAGCTGACCGGCTAGAATTTTCGTGGGCACAAAAAACTCCTAAAAAAACACCCCCAAAACTAGTTCAGGGGTGAATACTTAGCTAAATACAATCTACCTTATGCTGCAGGAGAAGATGCTACCGTTTCAGGTGTTCCGTCTTCATTGAATTTCTGAACTTTGTACTGATTCTCCAATTTAGACATCAACTTATCCATTTCTTCTCTCAAGATCAGCTGTGATAACGCCGGCTTTACTTCCTCAAAAGTTCCTGGTTTAGAATCTCTCATATCCGTGATCTTTATCACATGATAAGCATCCGCAATTTTTATAGGTTCTTTGGTTACGGCATTCTTCGCCACTTCCTTGAACTTATTCTTAAGATCCTCAGGCATTCTGGATACAGGGACATAACGGTCGCTGTTTTCAGATAATGCGAGTCCTTTATCTTTCTGCAACTTATCAAATGGAGCTCCCTTACCCAAGGCGTCTATGACCTCTTTAGCCTCTTTTTCAGAGCTTAAAGCAATAGTAGAAATTTTTATCTCTTTTCCGGATTTGAATTCAACCAGATACTGTGAATATTTCGACTTCAAAGTGGTCTCATTGGAAGCCTTCGGTTCAAGTTCTTTTATCAAATAATTTTCAAACAGGACTCTTTCTTTCAGTTTCTCAATTTGATTGATATATCCCTTTTCTCTGTCCATTCCAGCTTTTTTTGCTTGCTCAACCACCAAATACGTCATTAATTTTTGGCGTTTCATTATATCGAACAATCTATCTGCCGGAGTTTGTTGTACTAACTGAGCAGGCAACGACCTCATATCCGCCAAAATCTCATCGCGATGAATTTCTTTGTTCCCGATTCTGTAAATAACGGGATTACCCTTAATCTCTTTTTTCGCTTTCGGAGGTTGAGCCGGTGTGGCTTGCTCACTGACTTTCATGCTAGACTGAGTCGAAGAACTATTGCTGTTATTTTCTATCTGAGGCCTTTCCTCACTCTTCGCAGTTTCTTCACTCTTGGTTTCGACCTTAGTTTCGCCTTTCGTAAACGAATTCTTTAAAGCACCACCCCATGTCAAACCACAACACAAAAACATAAGGACCGCAGAGGCACAGCTTAATTTAAATTTCATATGTTAATCTCCATTCATAAATTTCCAATTCTGACAGTGTAGTATATCAAAAATGTTTTAACAGTAAAATCAGAAATTTTCCGAATTACATGATATTCCGCGCTTTTGAATGGACGTATTTTTAAGTTAAGGGCAGAAATGGTGTTTAATGGTTAGATAAAAAGCTCCTTGACCTCCATGCCAAA
Source organism: Holosporaceae bacterium UBA3830 (assembly GCA_002393025.1). Taxonomy (GTDB): domain Bacteria; phylum Pseudomonadota; class Alphaproteobacteria; order UBA3830; family UBA3830; genus UBA3830. The sequence continues at coordinate 9,793 of DGIE01000085.1, forward strand.
TGTTAGCGGATGTACAGGATGCCACATAATTTCCGAAATTTTCCTGAATCCAAATTTTGAAATGTTTTCTGAGAGTTGTTTCTCTTAAGTTATTTCCCCCGGTGATCACTAATGCTTTTCGGACCCCCTCTTTCTGGCAGATATTAAAAAATTTTATGAGAGCCATGAATGCTTCTTCCTTTGTATGTCCATGTAGATCAATGGTTTTTTCTATCTTGAATTTCCTTTTTTGCCTGCGACTAATGGATGTTAATGTGCTTCTCTTGCAGGTTGAAGTTTGCTCGAATCCTTCCGTAACTAGCCTTTTATTAATATTGATTTTTTTATGCGGTATGATAACATGGGCGACGGTTAAGGGCTTTACTCCTTTGAGGTAGTTTTCCATCTTTACTCCATAAGGTAGCTTGTATGAGGGATGTTAACAGAAAATTCGTTAGATTTACAGCGGTTGCTTTCTTCCTTTTATCTTCCTGTTCCGGTGAACAGGGGCAGAGATATTGGCATGCGGGGTCGGAAAGACCATATGAGATAAAAGGAGTCAGGTATTATCCACAAACGAATTATCAGTATAGCGCTGTCGGATATGCCAGTTGGTATGGTCCGGGGTTTCATGGTAAGCCCACTTCAACCGGCAGAAGATTTGATAAGAACAAGTTGACAGCGGCTCATAGGACATTGCCGCTTCCGTCGGTAGTGATAGTTGAGAATTTGAGTAATGGGAGAAAAGTAAAGTTACTTGTAAATGACAGAGGTCCTTTTGCTCGTACCGACAGAAGAATTATTGATGTTTCTCAGAAGGCAGCTGAGATTTTGGGATTCAGGAAAAAGGGATTGGCAAAAGTCAGAGTGACTTGTCTGCCAAAGGAGAGTCAACTGGCTGCAGTACAATACAAAAGGAGACCTTATTTAAGCAGGAGACGTAAATAGAAAAGAATATCCACTGGATTTTTTTTGCTAGAAATGATAAATTTATCGAAAATTAACATTAATTAATCTTCGGGGGTGCAAGTGAGTAATGCGGTGAGATCTACAGAAGTAATGAAGGATGAGCAGATACAGGAAAATTTTTCGGATCAAGAGTCGAGCCATTGTAAAAATGGCTTTTTTTCTATCATTTCCGATATTCCGGGGGGAATTTGGGGTATATCGTTGTTTGGTTTATTCCTCGGGATGTCTACAACCATGGTCTACAGCCAGCTGAGCCTATTCCTGAAAAATGACCTTGGCTTATCAGTTTCAGAGATAGCTAATTTAGATGGTTTTGTGGAATGTGCCGCATTTATCACCCGTGTGTTTTCGGGACCGATAAGTGACTTTTTCAGGGAAAGAAAATTGATTTTATGTATAGGATGTTTCGTCACGTTGGGGGCCAGGTCGTTTCTTCCTTTTGTATCAGGGTTTTCCGGAATTTTTGGAGTGCAACTTTCTGAGAGGATAGGAAATGGTTTGCAAGCACCTCCGAGGGATGCTTTGATTGCAGATATTACTCCGAGAAGCATAAGGGGTAGAGTTTATGGACTTACTCGCTCCATAAAAACAGCGGGAGGATTGCTTGGGGGAGTTACAGCTATTGCTTTAATGGGATATTATTCCAATAATTTTCGAGAGGTTTTTAAATTTGCGATTATTCCCGTAGTGCTGGCGGGTATCTGCCTTATGTTTGTAAAAGGATCTAATCGGGAAAATAGGGAGAAAGCAGAAAAGAGAGAAAATCCTTTTAAAAGAAGATATTTGAAATCATTGGATTTTTCTTTCTGGAAGTTGATTCTTTTGGCTTTCATTTTTCAGCTGGGGCATTTTACGGAACACTTGTTTCCTATTTACATGAATAATTTTGTCGATACCAGAGTTGCCGGTTCGGTTGGACTTGTTATAAATACGGGACAGATCATGCTGGCATTTACCATTGGTTTTTTGGCGGATAAATTCGGAAAAGGGAAGTTTATCAGATTTTGCATGTCCTTGATGATTGTGTCGAATTTGCTGTTTTTATTAGCCGGATGTATTTGTAATGTACTAAATTTTTCCATTGACTTGTCGAGATTTTTTGGTGAGGGATTTGTGATAAATTCGCAGGCTTGCTGTGTTTACCTCGGTGTTTTTTTGTGGGGTGGACAGCTGTCGGCTATAGAAGGATTGTTTCTGGCGATCATCTGCGAACAAGTTGTGTTTTATTTGAGAGCAACAGCTATTGGAATTTATTCACTGATTCTTGGCGGTGGATACTGGATTGCTTCTCGGATGGGGGCTTTGATCTGGGAGACCGAAGGTTTAGGGTGTGAATATACCTTCCTGTATAGTCTTACATGTTGTGCCTTGGCTCTTCTTCTTTCATTTGTTTTGCTTCCGAAGAAATACAACACCGCGACGGTTTCGAATTTGAGGTAGCAGATGATATTTGAGACTTTCGGGGTAAGGAGATAGCTGGTCATGTTTTTTAAAACTCCTGAATTTTGGTATAAAGATCCGAACCTGTTTCAGAAGATATGTCTTAAGCCAATCAGCGAGGTTTACAGACTTGTTTCGAACTACAGGTATCATTTACCCTGCGACGTTTCACTTCACGGGAAGAAAGTTATAGCAATAGGTGGAATAACTGTCGGAGGTTCAGGAAAGACCGTAGTTGTGAGTTCTATCTGCAAAATGCTGAAAGAGCGCGGTAAGAAATTTGCGATATTGAGTAGAGGATACGGACGAAAAACGAACTATGCTCTGAAGGTCGATAATAGCGTTCACAGTTACAGGGATGTCGGGGATGAACCTTTGATGCTTTCGAAACAGTTTGATGTATTTGTTGGAAAAAACAGAGCGGAAACCGCCGATATGGCTGATGAGATGGTAGAAGAGTGTGAGTACTTAATCTTGGATGACGGACTCACTCAGAAATATCTTGAGCCGACTAAAAGAATAGCTGTGATAAGTAATGAGCAGTTGTTTGGAAATGGAGAAATGCTCCCATTGGGACCGAATAGGTTGGATTTTGACGAAATTAAATCCGATATAGATGCATTGTTCGTACTAAAAAGGGAGGGAGACGATAGTGCGGCATCGTTCGAAAACATTCCGGTTTGTTACGGGAATATAAAGCAAGATTTTGGAGGTATTTCGGGTCGGCTTATCGTTTTTTGCGGTTTGGGATATCCTCAAAAATTTTTCCATATATTTTCAAATTTTGAGGTCGCCAAGACAATTTCCTTTCCGGATCATTATCCTTACAAGGATGAGGAAATCAGTGAAATGTTGGAAGAGGCTTTCAGATTGGGAGCGCAATTGGTGACAACTGAAAAAGATTTGATGAGGATTCCGAGTAAATATTGGTCTCAAATAAAGACTGTAGATGTAGATATTTCCTGGGAGTCCCCAATTGATTTTCTTTTTTAGTCTTCAATTTGTACCTTTAAAATTTTAATTTTGTCAATTTATAATGTTTTTAATTTTTTCTACTTTACAAAATCATTCGACTCTGCTAGCTTAGCCTATTATTGGTGAAGAGATATGAAAATGAACAAAAAAGAT
>DGIE01000030.1 GCA_002393025.1 Holosporaceae bacterium UBA3830
TAACTATTCGTTAACTTTTTGTGTGCTTTTGTTAAGCGATTGTCTATAACTAGAAAAAATAAATTCGTCAAAAATCTTGCAAAAGAGTATTTACTGCTCAAAATAATGAAAAAACAAAAACTTTTGAACTGATGAAGCCGAATAAAAAGTGATTTTTATCTATTTTTTAGAAAAATTAACTTTTTGTAAATAATTTTTTTTTACAATGGGGTAGTTAAAATTTGGAGGATAATAAATGAAAAGCTTTTTTAAAGATTGGTCAAAAATAATGCTTGTTTTTGGATTATTGTTACCACCAGGGACAACTCAAGCATATGAAGAATACGAGTCTAATGAGGAAACTAAAGAAGCCTTTACCGAATCTTCTGAAAGTTTGATTGAGAATGCTGATGAACGTGATTCATTAAGCACAGATGATGAAGAAAATGGTGAAAAAGACAAGAAGTACAAGAAAGATAAGAAGGACAAAAAAGATAAAAAGGACAAAAAACACAAGAAAGATAAGAAGGATAAGAAAGACAAAAAGTACAAGAAAGATAAAAAGGACAAAAAACACAAAAAAGACAAGAAGGATAAAAAGCATAAAAAACAAAAAGGGGATGATTACGATTAAACCCTTTTTATAAAGCCTCAAACATATTTCTGAGGAATCACTGTTCTTATGTAAATTGGTCGAGACTGACAAATGAGTATTAGAGAGGTTTCTGTCTGTTTTTCCATAAAACCGTCGGGTCAGGTAAACCTCTTGACGGACATGTGTTGTAAAATTTTCATCCTTGATTTCTCTTACTAATTTACATAGAATTTGCTTTAGTTAATTATGGTACGGCGGGTTATGAGGCGAAAGTTGGCAATAGGCGGCGCCCTCGTTCTGATGATGGGATCTGCCTTTCTGTCGTGGAGTTGGCGCAACGAAACGAAGTACAATTTTCAGGTTCGATTCGAGCAAGTCGTTGACTTTGGATTTCAAGCGTTTGCGTCAAATGATTGGTATAATGCTGAGGGAATTCTTTCGTCACTGTTTGATAAGTATGGAAATGAACTTAATTTGTTTCGCAAAATGGACCGTTGCCGACAATTGAAAGCTCGTTCTCTGTACGGGTATCTTCTATTTCACAAGGGAGATTTTAAAAAGTCAGAAAGGGTCTGGCGTCCGCTTTTCAAAAGCTTGAAGTCTATGAATGAGTTTGTTTCATCTGGTAAATCTCAACAGAGGGTGTTGTTATTTTACTTGACGGATTTGTTTGAGTTAAAAAAATCTCAAGAAATTTTGAAAATTTTCAATTTATGTTACGATGATTGCGGAAATCCTTCGGAAATTTTGCAAAAATTCGGAGATTCTCCTCTGATGCGAGTAATGGCAGGAGAATTTTTCTATCGGAGTGCTTTGTATGAAAAAGTTACTGCGGTTTTAGAAGCGCTTTACAAAAATCCTTCACTTGCTGCTGAACTGGATGAGCGCCAAAAAGCGATGGTCGTGTGGTTCTATGCCAAGTCTTTGATTTGTAAAGGAAACGAAGTTCTTACTGAGGATGAAAATGATGTCGCTTCGAATATAATTGCGCAGTTTTTTGATGAAAATATGAAAGCGACAAAGTTATTCAATGATCTGGGCGAAGAAGATCAAATTTGTTGCCGGATCACATATGCTCAGCTGTTGTTGAAAACCGATGATCACGAAAAAATTTTCAAATTATTGAACATATTTTTCGATAACAGTGGTCAAATGCTTTTGAAACTAAAAAATCCTTCGGATGAAGCGACCATCAGGGATATTTACGGTTATGTTCTTTGTAAATGTGGAAAATATAAGGAAGCAGAAAGAGTTTGGAGCAGCCTTTTTAAAAAGAAAAATGAAGAACTCATGAAAAAAGAAGACTCAGATGAAAGTAAATTGTTGAGTGCTCTTTGTAAAAATATTCGTCGCCTTTCCTTTTAAAATAACATTGAATAAATTCAGAGGGCAGGTTTAAAACGTTTTGTACAGGAAATTACACACAATGAGAAAAGAGTCAGAAATAGTTGAGTATTTAGAAAAATTAAAATCTCAAAATTTGTTCAGAAATTTAAGTCGTTTTGAAGGAGTGGATTTTTCTTCAAATGATTATTTGTGTTTGTCTCGAAATGTTGAATCTTTGGAAGCAGGTGTTGAAGCAAGTAAAGAATTCGGTGTGGGAAGTACAGGATCTAGACTGCTGTCCGGCAATAAAAGAATTTTTGAAGATTTTGAACAACTGATCGCTCGGGATAAACACTTTGAAAGTGCTCTGATTTTTAATTCCGGGTATATCGCAAATTCGTCAGTTATATCCGCTTTCGCTTCAATGGGATATTTGTTGATTTTCGACAAGTTAAATCATTCCAGTATGTATCAACGAGATGCCGGACCTGTGAATTTCGGAAAAAATCCAACTTTTGGTGCAAAAAATCAAAATTTAAAGCGATTTCCCCACTTAAAATACGAAAAATTGGCAGAAATTTTGGAAAAATATAAAGATTTTCCAAAAAAATTAATCGCATCTGAAACTGTCTTTGGTATGGATGGAGATAAGGCTGACATAAAAATTTTATCGGAACTTTCTGAAAAGTATGAGGCGATCCTGTATTTGGATGAAGCTCATGCAACAGGGTTGTACGGAGGAAAAGGATACGGATTGTCTACTAATTTCAAATTAAATTCGCATTCAACAATTGTTATGGGAACTTTCAGTAAAGCACTTGCATCAAACGGAGCATATGTTGCTTGCTCCAAGCTTTTCAAAGATTTTCTGATCCAGGTAAGTAAAGGATTCATATATTCTACTGCACTGTCGCCGTTTTGTATCGGGGTTGCTCAACACAATTGGAAGACGATAAAAAATTTGGACAGAGTTCGTCGTGATATTTTTGAAAAGTCTGATTATTTGCGAAGTGGGCTTACAAAGTTGGGATTTGAATATGTCGGCAGTGGCACAAATATTGTTCCGATAGTGTTTGATTCAACCGAAAAAATGTTGAAGGTACATAGGAATTTGCTGGACAAAAAAATTATTACATCGGCTGTGCGAAAACCAACTTCACCTACACCGCGCTTGCGAATTGCGGTTAATGCTCTGCACACCTATGAAGATATAGATTTGCTTTTGAAGAATTTACAATGAAGAGTGCTACAACTTTTTTATTATGTCATGGTTTCGGATTTACCAATGCATATTGGAATAATTTAGTTCCTTTGCTCGACGGAGATTTTGAATTTTTCGATGAATATTTTTGTCCTATATCTGATAAAAATTACGTCGCTATTGGGCACTCTCTCGGTTTTTTGAAGCTCAATAATTCGGGCATAAAATTTCGCGCGCTAATAGGGTTGCAAGGATTTCTGAATTTCTGCAGTAATAATCCAAAAACTAATAAATTGCTTCAGAAAAATCTGGATCGTATGATTTCGGCGTTTGAAAGAGATCCGAAACAATCTTTGGCATTTTTTTATAAACTTTGCGGATATGACGGAGAAATTCCATACGATATTTCGTGCAAAAAACTAGTCAAGGATTTGCAGATGATGAAATCTTCGTTTGCTCATTGCGAAATCCCTACTTTAATTGTCGGAAGTGAAGACGATCGAGTCGTTGAGAAAAATGTTTTATTGGATAATTTTCAAAATGACGATTTGATCAGTTTAAAATTTTTAAACGGTGTGAATCATACTTTAGGTTATGCAAAGGCGAAAGAAACTTTTGCTCTTATTCAACATTTTTTGCGAAGGTAAATTAATAATGCAGAAAGATTTAATAAAAAGCAGCTTCAGCTCCGCTGCGGAAACTTACGACTCGGTTGCTGAAATCCAAAATTTGTCATCGTATGAACTGGTGAATCTGATTGAAGCTCCGAAAATTTCGACAGTGATTGATATTGGATGCGGAACAGGTAATACGTCTCTGGAACTATATGAAAAATTTCCAAATGCTGAATATACTTTCTGCGATCTTTCCGATCGCATGCTGTTAATGGCATCTCGAAAATTTCCAAAAAAAGCAAACATTATTTGTTGTGACGCTGAAAGTTACGAATTTAAAGAAAATTATGATTTGGCGATAGCTAACCTTTGCGTTCAGTGGTTTGATGATATTCCGAAATTTGTAAAAAAAATCAAAAATCATTGCGGAGAGTTTGTTTTTTCTACTCTGCTGGATAAATCCTTTTCTCTTTATAAAAATTGCTTTGATATTCCTCCTACTTTTGATTATCCGTCTGCTGAAAGATTGCTGAATTCAATGGGCGAAGTAAAAAAATTCAAAACAAAAAGCTATTCATTAGAATTTGAAAATTTTTTCGCAGTCGCGAGATATTTCCGTAGATTGGGGGCAAATTTACGATCAACAAAAGAACAACCTGCAGTAAAAATTTTAACAAAAAGTCCGATCATTTTAGATTACGAGATTCTTTTTGTCAGAGTTTGAGATTTGTTTTTAAGAAGATTGTTATTTTTCGACGGAACATATTGTGGAAAAAAGAATAATATTCATTAGCGATTGAAAAATCTATTGATGCAATGCGCAAAAAGAACACTGCAGGTCGCTGGGAAGTGTGATAAGTACCACACGTTCCGCACGGCTGCAATCCTTTTTGAACTAATTACTTTTAGCTCTTTGTCGTGTCTTTCTTTTTGGTTCTGGATGATAGGAAAAACTTTGCGACAGCATTTTTAAATAAACCGTACGAAGCAGTTTCTCGCTGTTGCTCTGATTCATGATTTGCTGTTTTTTATCTTGTTTTTCTTCTTGCTTTTCTATAATTTGTGAGACTCTCTGGCAGAAAGTCTGGATAAACGGGCTGAACACTGGACTTTTGAGCGCAAAATGTGAAAAGTGCAATGGAGAAATACATGAAGGCATATTTTCATTATTCAACAAAACATCATACTTCTCACTGTCCGGGTAATAATTGACGCAGAATAAGTTGCAGTTTTGGATAGTTTTCAGCTGCAGCGGTAACTGCATATTTCCCGTAAAATATTTTATCATCCAATTAAGGGTACATCTGCTGGTGCAAACATACAGTAGCATGCTTTTTGAAAGGAATTCCTGTTGAGATTGGGGAGATGTGAAGCTTGCTTTATGTGTTTTGACGTATTGTTCTCGGCTTTTTCCGACTGAATTTATCATTTGGTCTATTCCTCTGGTAAATCTTGAAATTACCTCTTTCCCAGTTTCGCAATCTTCGTCCTCCTCTGTCTCATTTTTTTTCATTTTGTAATTATAGTCGCTGAACATACGAATAAATTCAGGATTTTGCAAAATGTCCTTTTCATGTTTCCCTCCGAGATGTCCCAATCTTTGTTCATCGAATTCTTTCATTAGTTTGTACTCCTGCTTTTCTGGAGAAAATGACGATATTAATCTCGCTGTAGTGTCATGTCGAGCGGAAGTTCCCGCTGCGATGGCATCAAATTTGAAAAGATATCCCAGCGTCATAAGGGAAAGTGCTTTATCGATTCCGACAGTTTCGAGGTTTATTTCACTGTTCCCCGAGCTTGTGTGAGCAGTTTTATTCATATTTGCTTTGTCTCCGACATGTCTGCCCAACAGTATTGTTACATAAAAATCTTTTGGTTTTTCCGTCCATCCTGTTTGATTTATTTCAGAATCGTGAAAAGCTTCCTTAGGAAAATTATCGTAAAATTCCAGTTTTTCTTTGAACAAAGTTGAGTCAGTATTTTTAGTCGGAGATAAGTCAATTTGGGTAGAATTTCGGCGTTTGAAATTTAAAGGGACCTTCAATTTCTCGCCGGACGTAAAAGAGTGAGGTTCAATATATTCGTCGGAACTGAAATATCCGCTGGTCGATGGAGTAATTATGCATATTGGTTTCGAAGATTTTCCCTGAGATGATGGAATTGATATACACGGTGGCTTGGCAAATTCATCTTGATGAGTAGAGAATGAGAAAATTCCCTGAGCTGAAGAATTTGTCACGTTGCTTGAATTTGGAAAATTCTCAGGATTGGATGAAGTAATTATATAATTCGGCCGAGAAATTTTTCGGCTTGATGAGGTTTCTTCGTTTCCTTTGAATGAATCCATTCCCTGACTGCTCTGAAAGCCAATCAACAAGGACAACATCAGCAATTTTTTCATTATTTTTCTCCTCATTATACTTACTAACTTATTTAGTACAAAAACTCACGGCTTACAATAATGAATAATAAATTTTAATCAAATATTAACGATACAGTTGCGATTTTCTCACACATCTTCCTCGGCTCTGAAAAATCGATGAAAAAACAAATTACTTGCAAAGCTATTTTTGTTATAATAGACTCTCAATCGTTGCGGGTGTAGCTCAATGGTAGAGCATAAGCTTCCCAAGCTTGTGACGAGGGTTCGATTCCCTTCACCCGCTCCAAAGGTGATGTCAAAATTTTGCAGGTAGCAAAGCGAAATGAACTTGTGAATTTTGGAATGTGATTTTATGACGCAAAACGAAGTTTGGCCGAAGGGTTTAAGAGGTCTGTCTTTTCTTATCATAATCTTGGGAATATTTTTTTCGTTCGAGATGGGAAATCGTCCTTTTGCATCTCCTGATGAAGGTCGGTATGTAGAAATTCCTCGCGAGATGGTTATGACAGGAGATTATGTAACACCACGTCTGGATGGAATGAAATATTTCGAGAAACCTCCGCTGTTTTATTGGATGCAGGCGGCGTCGATGAAAATTGCGGGAATCGATGAAATTTCCATGAGATTTTGGGTGGTTTTGTTCGCAATTTTAGGATGTCTTTCTGTATTTTATGTCGGAGCGAAATGCTATTCGCAGAATGTCGGGGTTATGTCGGCGGGAATTCTTGCGACAAGTCTCATCTATTATTGTCATAGTCGGATAATAATTTTGGATTTGGTTCTTTCGGTTCTGTTGTGTGGCAGTTTGTGGGCGTTTTTTTTGGCTTTTGTGAAGAAGAATCAGTCTAAGATTCCGAAAAACTATTTAATAATCACCATGTATGTTTTGTCGGCGCTGGCGTGTTTAACCAAAGGACTGATTGGAGCAGTGCTGCCGGGATTCGTTGCTTTTTTATGGATGTTGTTCACGAATAATTGGAAAAAACTTAAGGAAATTTTGTATATTCCGGGAATTTTGGTTTTTCTGGCGATATTTTTGCCGTGGCATATTTTGTCGGCGCAACGAAATCACGATTTTTTGTATTACTATTTTGTTGTGGAACATTTTTTGCGATATACAACGAAGTTTCACGGTCGATATCAACCGGCATGGTTTTTCATTCCGATAATTTTGGCGGGAATGATTCCGTGGACAGGTTTTTCATTAATGTCTCTGAAAAATTTAGCTCAAAAATCTATTAAGAAAAACTCTGAAAGTATATTTTTGGCGTGTTGGATTTTCGGAATTTTCGGGTTCTTTTCTTTCTCGCATTCTAAATTAATTCCGTACATTTTGCCGATCGTCCCCCCGATCGCTTTGGCGACAGCGGTATTTGTTGCCGAGTGTAATGAAAAAGAGTTTCGCATAGGAGCGATCATAAACATAGTTCTGTTTTTTGCCGCGGGAATCGCATATTATTTTGCGAGAAATCTTGTTAGTGACGTTCTGCAAAATGAAGACGCGCGGCTTTTGCTGAATATAGTCATCGGAAGTTTAGTCTCGATCGGAGCTGTTTTTCTGGCTGCAATTTTTTCAGATTTTTCAAAAATTTCAAAAAAAATGGCGGTGGTGATTTGTATATTTTTGTCGGGAAATATGTTATGGACTATCAATAAGCTTGCTCCTTACTATCAAAATGAAAAAAAACCGACGACAAAGAAGATCGCAAAATTTATCCGCATGAATAAAAGTAAAAGCGATTTGGTATTTCTCTATAATTATTATTATCAAGACTTTCCCGTATATTTAAATGATACAACAGGATTGGTGAATTTTGTCGGCGAATTGGAATTCGGTGCAAATTCGGAACCGGAAAAAAGCAAATTGATTTCTGAAGAAAAATTTTGGGAATTGTGGAACACTACAAAGCAACGGATTTTTTTGGTATTATCTAGAGGCGATTATCGAGAGGTTTTTGCGAAAAGAACGCAGGTTCATAACGTGTTAGTTTTTGATAAGAATTTTGTAGCGATATCGAATAAATGATGAATTGTTTTTTGATCTTGTTCCAAGTTTGCATTAATACGGCCGCTCAATTGTTTTTAAAAAACGGGGCGAAAACATTGGATTTTTCTCAATCGCTTTGGGGGATATTTTTGGCGATGTTATGCAACATAAACATCTGGATCGGCGGTGCGATTTTTGTTCTTTCGTTTTTGTTATGGATCTATTTGCTGAATCAATTTGAGTTGAGTTTTTTGTATCCGTTTGGAAGTTTATCCTTCGTTTTGGCGGCTCTCGGCGGATGGTTTTTTTTCGGAGAAGACGTAAATGTTTACAGAATTTTCGGAATTTTTTTGGTTTTTATAGGAGTGATTTTCGTTGCAAAAAGTTGAGAAGTTTCTTCCTCTTTCTAGACCTACAATTAGTAAAGAGACGATAGATGAAGTTGTAAAAGTTTTGGAATCAGGATGGTTGGCGACAGGTCCGTTGACTCAAAAATTCGAAGCTGAACTTAGCAAGTATTACGGCGGAAGAAAGTCTGCTTGTTTTACCTCAGCAACCGCCGGACTGCATGCATCGTTAGTTGCGATCGGAATTAAGCCCGGCGATGAGGTTATTACGACTCCATTGACTTTTGTTGCGACGGCAAATGTAATTGCAATGTTGGGAGCGCGTCCTATTTTTGTTGATATCGAAAGGGATACTTTTAACATTGATGTGAAGAAAATCGAGGCAGCTTGTACAGAAAAAACTAAGGCAATTATGCCGGTGCATTACGCAGGTTTGCCGGTCGATTTGGATCCTCTTTACGAAATCGCGAAAAGAAAAAATTTGCGAGTAATTGAAGATTCTGCCCACGCTGTCGGGGCTTCATATAAAGGGCGAAAAATCGGAACTTTCGGCGACATTCAGGTGTTCAGTTTTCATCCGATCAAAAACATGACTTCAGGCGAAGGTGGTTGCGTTATTTTGGATTCCGAAAGCGAAATGAAAACTTTAGGTCTGCAAAGATTCCACGGAATTGATCGCTCGATTTGGGACAGATTTTCCAAAAACGGCAGCACTTATTACGATGTTGTTTTCCCGGGCTTCAAAAGCAACATGTCGGACATCCAAGCGGCAATCGGATTGCATCAATTGATCGAAGTTGAAATGATGAATGCACGTCGTCGTCATTTGGCAGACAGATATCGTGCAGCTTTTTCGGATATGGGTGACAAATTAACGATGCAGGGAATCCCTGAGTATGATTTTGTGCATTCCGGACATCTGTTTCCGATTTGTTTGGTTGATGAAAAAAAGCGCGATGATTTTATGTCATTCCTGAAGGAAAATTCCGTCGGGACGACTCCTTATTACACACCGTTACATTTGTTTAGCTATTATCAGAAAGAATTCGGCTATAAAAAAGGAGATTTTCCGGAAGCAGAGTACGTCGGTGAACGCATTGTCTGTTTGCCTTTGTATTACGCATTGCAAGAGAGCGAACAGGATTACATAATCGATATGGTGAAGAAATTTTTTGAGTAGAGGGTTCAATGGAAAAGAAGGGAAAAACATCGATCAAAAAAGTTACAACGAAAAAATCTTCGCTCGTAAAAAAAACTACTGTTGCCAAAAAAACGGTGGCAGAAAAATCCGCGAATTTGGTATCGAATGAGGATAGATACGACGTAGAAATATCAATTGTAATTCCTGTTTTCAATGAACAGGAAAACATGGAAACACTGTCTTCTCGCGTTCTGGAAACCATGGATAACTACGGACACAGTTACGAGTTAATTTTCGTTGACGACGGAAGTTCGGATGAGACTCCGCAAATGCTGCGCGATCTTTTCAAAAAACGGTCGGACGTCATTCGCGTAATTTCTTTCAACGGAAATTACGGACAATATGTCGCGATTTTGGCGGGATTCGAGCATGTGCGCGGAGGAGTGGTTGTAACTCTCGATGCGGATCTGCAAAATCTTCCGGAAGAAATTCCTGATCTTCTAGAAAAGATGAAAGAGGGATACGATTTGGTTGGCGGATATCGAAAAAAACGTCACGATAATTGGTTCAGAACCTATGCTTCGAAAACCGTAAATTGGTTTCGCGCAAAGACCACGGGAATTCACATGCGCGATCACGGATGCATGCTGCGTGCCTACAAAAGATATATCATTGACGAGGTCGTAAAGACTCGCGAAACTTCGACTTTTATTACGGCTTTGGCACAAAAGTTTGCGGGAAATCCAATCGATTTTCCTGTTACTCATCAGGAGAGAAAAGCAGGTGATTCGAAGTACAACTTATACAAATTAATTCGTATCACTTTCGATCTAATGACGGGATTTTCGCTTGCGCCACTGCAAGCATTTACGATGGTCGGAATGACGATTTCTTTCGCGAGTTTGATCTACTTTTTCGTTGAGGTTTTCAAAAAAGTTGTCGGACATCATCATGGATTCGGATTGCATTTTGCATTCGTGTTTTTGTTGTTGAGCGTGATAATTTTGGGAATCGGATTGCTCGGTGAATATCTTGGTCGTGCCTACTTTGCGGTTTGCGATCATCCGCGATTTGTGATTCGAGAAATTTTGGAGAAAAAACCGAGAAAGAAAACTTCAAAAACGGAATCGAAGTAATTTTGTAAATTTTTGAAAAATTGGGAGAGCAAAAAATGAATATTTTGATAGTCGGGGCAGGTGGTTTTATCGGAAGTCATTTGTCCGAAGCGATTTTGGAACAGCACAGCGATTGGAATATCACCGCAATGGATATTTCGTCAGCAAAAATCAGTCATTTAATTGGAAAAGATCGTTTTAATTTCATTCAGTCGGACATTTTGAGAGATTTCGATCTGATGGAGGATGCTGTGAAAAATTGCGACGTAGTTTTTCCGTTGGCGGCGATCGCAAGTCCATTAGTTTACGTGCAGGATCCGTTGAGAATTTTTGAGTTGGATTTCGAAGCGAATTTGCGCATCGTGCGTTTGGCAATTAAGCATAAAAAACGGGTAATTTTTCCATCGACTTCAGAGGTTTACGGAATGTGCGGCGACGAAGAATTCGATGAAGAGAATTCAAATTGCGTTACCGGACCTATTTGCAAACAAAGATGGATTTATTCCTGTTCGAAGCAGATGATGGACCGCGTGATTTACGCTGCCGGAAACAAATATGATTTGCATTACACTTTATTCCGTCCGTTCAATTGGATCGGTCCACGCCTAGACGATATTACCAATCCGAATAACGGAAGTTCTCGTGTCGTAACTCAGTTTTTGAGCAATATCTTGCACGGAAAAAATTTGAATTTGGTCGACGGAGGAAATCAGGTGCGTTGCTTCACTTACATTTCTGATGGAATCGATGCCTTGATCAAAATCGTCGAAAATAAAAATAATTGCGCGGACAAACAGATTTTCAACATTGGAAATCCATACAACGAATTGAGCATCAAAGATTTGGCTTATAAGATTAAAGATCTTGCGTCCAAATATGAAAAACTGAAAGAAAACGCAAACAAAGTCGAAATTGTCATAACGAGTTCTTCAGATTATTACGGAAAATCATATCAAGACGTTAACAGACGAGTTCCGTCGATTAAAAGGGCAGAGTCGATTTTAGGATGGAAACCTACTGTAAACATGGATGATTTGTTAACCAACACCATGGACTTTTATTTTAAATAATAGTTTTTTGTTGATTGAATAAATGTTATACATACAAAATGTAGAGCTGCGAGCGTGGTGGAACTGGTAGACACGCCAGATTTAGGTTCTGGTGGTTTGCGCCGTGGGGGTTCGAGTCCCTTCGCTCGCACCAGAAGAATTGAAGGAGTTTTTTATGAAGGTTTTGAGCAGAACCAGCGACGGTCTTAAGCGGTGTTACAACGTATTAGTTACCTTGGAAGAAGTAGAGCAGGTTAAAACAGGCAAGCTTCAGGAAATCGCGAAAAAAGTAAAAATGGATGGTTTTCGTCCGGGGAAAGTTCCTCTCGATGTGGTGCGTCGTTTGTACGGAGAAAGCGTTACGGCGGAGTCAAAGCAAACGGCCATAGATAATACTGCCAGAAAGATTTTATCTGATGAAAAACTGTCGATCTCCTTTAATTATGTTACAGATATTGTTAAGGAGGACAAAAAAGGAATTGAATTTGAAATGAAATTCGAATTAATTCCGTCTTTCGATCTGTATGATTTTTCAAAAATTAAACTTGTGAAACACACAGCTGAGGTGTCAGATGAAGAGTCTATGAAAATTTTGGAAAATATTCGACAGTCAGCAAAAAATTGGAAAGAAGACACGAAAGCGAAAAAAGTCACAAAGGGGCAAAAGATAGAAATAGATCTCAAAATGCTTTCAAAGGTCAAGAAGCACAAAAATGAGAAAATAGAAAATCTGGAAATTGTTGTAGGCGATGAAACATTGGTCGATGATTTCTGGAAGCATTTGGTAGGTGCAAAAATCAATGATGAGGTGGAATTTGATATAAATTATCCTGGAAATTTTTCGGATCACGTGTTAGCGGGAAAGAAAATTCACTATTCCGCGCTGATCAAAAAAATTTTTAAGGCTGAAGAGTTTAAGATGGACGATGAGTTCGCTAAAACTGTAGGGTACGAAGATTTGGGAAAAGCAAAGACTTGGGCAAAATCCAGAGCTGTTGCGAGATATGAGTATATTTCGAAAGATATCATGAAAAGAGATCTTTTGGACAAAATTACTGAAATGTACGACTTCGATGTTCCGAGCAACATGGTAGATGCGGAGGAGAGAGAAGTTGTAAAACAGATTAAATTGGAAGCGGAGCGCCTCAAAAAAGAGTTTACTCCCGAAATTGAGAAAGAATGTCATGAAATTGCGATTAAGCGAGTTCGTTTAGGGTTCGTTGTTGCGGAAATCGCAAAAAGGGAAAAAATTCGCGTTTCCAGAAACGAGGTTGTTCAGGCGATCAGAAATATTGCGGCGATGTATCCTGGGCAGGAAAAGTCGATTTTTGATATGTATTATAATCACCCCGAAGCGGCCAGCGCGATCATCGGACCTGTTTTGGAGAGCAAAGTGGTAGATTATTTGCTAGATAAAATCAGCCCTAAAGAAGAGAAATGTTCGATCGAAGAATTAACAGCGATTGACGAAGAACCATTTGATTTCTTCAAGGAAGACGCGGATAAAAAACCGGCAAAAAAAACAACAGTGAAGAAAAATGAAAAGTCTTCAGTGAAAAAGTCCGATGCTGTAAAAGAGAAGTCTGTTGAAGAAAAGGCTACGTCAAAGAAGAAAGCGACGACAAAAAAAACTGTTGAGAAAAGAGTTGAATCAGGGAAATCTGAAGAGGAAGCTCCGAAAAAGAGAACTCGTAAAAAGCTGAATAGTTAAAATAAGGAGATGAAAATGGATAGCTTGATGAATTTAGTTCCGATGGTTGTAGAGCAAACCAGTGGCGGAGAGAGATCTTTTGATATTTATTCCCGCTTGCTCAAAGAGCGTATTGTTTTTTTGAACGGTGAAGTTAATGATGTTTCTGCAAACTTGGTTTGTGCACAGTTTTTGTTTTTGGAGTCCGAGGATCCGAAGAAGGATATTTTCTTTTATATAAATTCTCCGGGAGGAATAGTGACTTCAGGGTTGTCGATCTATGACACGATGCAATATATCAGTCCGGATGTCGTCACTATTTGCATGGGGCAAGCCGCGTCTATGGGATCTCTATTGTTGACTGCAGGAGCCGCTGGAAAAAGGTATTCATTGCCGAATTCTAGAGTTATGATACATCAGCCGTCCGGAGGATGTCGAGGACAGGCGACAGATATCGAAATTCATGCTCGTGAGATTTTGGATTTGCGTAAGCGTCTGAATAATATTTACGTAAAACATACCGGGAAAGAGTTGTCCGAAATAGAAAAGGCGATGGAACGCGATAATTTTATGTCACCGGAGGAAGCAAAAGATTTCGGATTGATCGATAGAATTATCGAGAGGAGAGTTTCGGCAGAATAGCGAAAGGGCGGTTACCGCTTTTTCCTCTCTGATTGATTTTTGGGTGAAAGTGGTTTGGATTATTTGGGATTGATTCCGAGGAATTAGATGGATGTGTCCGTTTGTTGAGGAACAAGAAGACGTAGATTACGACGCCATAGCAGACTCAAGGTTTGATCGGGGAATGGTTTCGCATTTCTTCAGGAATGATCGAAAATATTTGTTCATTGGAGGGACTGCCGTAACAGTAGTTGTTGTTGCGATTGTCGGAATATTAAGTTCAAGGATGTCCTCGGTGAATATTGATGAGCTGCCGATAATTAGAGCGGAAAAAACACCGATTAAGCAAAAGCCGTTGCAGAACGATGAAGTAAAGCATCAAGATAAGATAGTTTACGATAACATTTCAGGGAATCATCGGCAGGTGGTTGAAAAAATTGCGGAT
>DGIE01000075.1 GCA_002393025.1 Holosporaceae bacterium UBA3830
ACCTTCATGATTCTCTCAAAATCCAACTTCATCTGAAAAATACATTATTCCTCAAAAGAAGTATAGAAAAATCATATTTTTTATGTTATTAGTTGAGTCGCCGTTGGGAAATAGTTTAGCGGTAGAACTCCCGGCTCTGGACCGGGCAACCTTGGTTCGAATCCAGGTTTCCCAGCCATCTATCTGTGATCCTATTGTTTGTATTTTTGCAACAAAATTGTATTGTTTTTTTCTTTTTGTTGATCAGAAATCAAAAGTTTTGATACAATGCTTTCGGCGGATTATGGAGAATTGTCATGAAAAATAAAGTTTCATCATTTTACAAGGAAGCCGTAGCAACTGTGGATGCTGGTCTCAGGAAATATATGTTGAAGGTTTTTACTCATATGTCTTTGGGATTGGGGGCAACTGCTCTAACGGCCTATTTTATAAGTACATCTCAACCTATTATGCAAGCGATATTTTCCAGTGGCCTTATGTGGGGGTTACTTTTCGCTGAGCTCGGAGTTGTATTTTACCTATCTGCGAGAATAGATAAGATGTCTGGGCAGACAGCCCAATTCTGCTTCTATGCTTATGCTCTCTTATCAGGAATTTCTTTGGCTCCGATTTTCGTTTTGTATACGGGAGAAAGCCTTGCATCAACATTTTTTGTAACCTCTGCGACATTTTTGTCGATGGTAATTTACGGATATACCACGGACAAAGATCTGACTGGTGTAGGTTCTTTCTTTACCATGGGATTATTTGGATTAATCATTGCAAGCATAGTGAATATTTTTTTGAGAAATTCGGCTTTGAGCTTCGTTACCTCAGTGATCGGAGTTGTGATTTTTACAGGACTTACCGCTTGGGACGCTCAATTGATCAAAAGCTTGTATTTTGAAGGAGAGTCAGAGGAGTCATCTGAAAAGAAGTCTATTATTGGAGCATTAAGACTGTATCTCGACTTCATTAACATGTTCCTGTACTTACTGAGATTTTTAGGAAGTAGAAGAGATTAGTTTAGGTTGAGTTTTTTACTCTTGTAGAAAGAGCCCCGAAATTTGGGGCTTTTTTGTTATTTTGATTTTGATAAGAATTCATTTAGCAGTTCAGATGACCAATTATGTTTCCGATTTAAATTATAAAATATCTTATCTTAAAAGACGGCAGCTTATGCTTTTCTTTCGAGGCAAGGAACCGTAAGAAAATCATCTGGTTACAAAATATTAACATTTTTGGGATACAATACTCTAAGTTACCTGAATGGAAGGAAAGGAAATGGAGATCTTAAGCATATTTTTGTCGATTTCATTTTTGATGTTTCTTGCTTATCGAGGATTTTCAGTGTTGGTATTGTCCCCAATATTGGCATTGTTTGCTGTTTTCCTCAGCGGGAGTGATTCACTATTGGCTCATTATACTCAAATATTTATGGTAAAATTAGGAGATTTCGCAACAATTTATTTCCCACTTTTCCTACTAAGCGCTGTTTTCGGAAAAATCATGGAAAGCTCTGGTTGTGCGCAATCTATCGCAGATTATATTTCAGAGAAAATAGGCCCAAAACACGCAATATTGGCAGTCGTTCTGTCCTGCGCAGTCCTCACATATGGGGGGGTTTCTTTATTTGTTGTTGTTTTCGCTGTTTATCCCATCGCTGTAGAGTTGTTCAGAAAATCTGATATTCCAAAAAGACTTATTCCCGGAACAATTGCTTTGGGAGCTTTTACATTTACAATGTCCGCTGTTCCTGGTACTCCAGCAATTCAAAACATCATTCCATGCCAATATTTCGGGACAAACGCATTTGCTGCTCCTATAGTAAGTATTATCGCAACCTTAATTATGATTGGATCCGGAATGATGTGGCTGAATGCACAAGCAAAAGCTGCTTACCTTGCGGGGGAAACCTATGGAAATCATTTGGATAAAATTATGACGAATGCCAAGGGAACAAAGGTTCCGAATTTTTGGATATCTTTTATTCCCGTAATAATGGTAATTTTAACAAACTATATATGTGTAAAATATGTATTTCCAAATATAGATACTTCCTATCTGAAACAAGAAAAATACGGAGCAATTGATATAAAAACAGTCGCCAGCAATTGGGCTATTATTGTCTCTCTCTTCTTCGCAATAGTTTTTGTTATTGCAGCAAACTATAAGAAGATAGATATAACAAAATGCATAAACAATGGTGCTCAAGAATCGCTCAGCCCTATATTTAACACAGCTTCCGTTGTAGGATATGGGGCAGTTATCAGCAGTCTTCCGGGATTCGCAATAATTCGTGATTGGATGTTATCATTTTCCGGAGGAAACCCTATTATCTCAAGTTCGTTTGTCACAAGCGTTCTTGCGGGAATAACGGGATCCGCATCTGGAGGTATGAGTATCGCCTTGGAAATGCTGGGATCGAAATATCTCGAAATGGCGAATTCTCTCGGAATCAGCCCCGAGATAATTCATCGTGTAGTTTCAATATCCTCAGGAAGTTTAGATACATTGCCTCATAATGGAGCCGTTATAACACTACTTGCTATTTGCGGTCTCACGCATAAAGACGCATATAAAGATATATTCGTAGTATCAATGGTAGGTCCGATTATTGCGGTAATTGTCACAATCATATTAAGTGGAGTATTCGGACTGTATTAAAAACATTAGTTTATTGGAGAAGGAATAAATAAGGAGCAAAAACAGATCTCAGTCCGAATGCTCCTATTGTTCTTTTGCTATTTATTACGCAAATATTACTTGATTCGATTTTTTGTTTAAGTTCGGCTCATACTGTACAACAAATAGAATTCGCATTACAATTTTCTGTTTGTTAATTGTTCTCTACGAATGAATCCTTCATTATAGTGTTTTACCGACTCATCCGAATCTTATCATTACACATATTTAAATTATCTTGTCTTCGCAAAATTTCTGGCTTTGTTTCCGCTACTTCCGGATGTTTATCTAAATAGGACTCGGTGTAAACGTCGTGGAACAGTCCCCTTAATCCGACGGGATTTACAGAAATAATCTCAGTTTCCGGATACCAAATTTCTGCGAATTCCTTGAATTTTTTCCAACCATAAATGACATTATCCAGACAAAGCGTATTTTTGTCGACTCCGCCAAAGTATCCGTTCAAGTTTGTATCACAACCCACCAGATACAACTCTTTTACTCCTGTCCACAGAGCAAATACGGCAGCTGGAAAAACAACCGAAGAATAAGTATTGAACGGCATAACAGAACAATCTATCGGAAACGGCCAGGGCGAAAGCATGTTTATATCTACAAAATAATATCTTTCGGCGTGTGCTTTGTCCGCGTGAGATTCAGCAATTCCGGGAACAAGGTAATGCATACCGTAAAATTTTTTGCAGCTGTTCCCCTGATACTCATCGATTTGATCTTGGATATCTGAAATCAAATCTTGAACAAACAAGTAATCCAGATCAGCCTTGCCGGACAAAAATGATCTATTTACCCCCATAAACAGGACATCGGACTGCGGTTCGTAATCATCTAAAGTTGGACCAGATGCTAACAATACCAGTTTTTTTTCTTTATGGCAATTTTTATATTTTGGAAAAACTTTTTGGTGTTCCGCAAACGCGTTCAAATAAATGGGAAATATTTTTTGTATATAATTAATTCCAGTTATCATCTTCAATTGATCAGTTTTTAATGCAGTTAATGATTGTTGTAAAACCTGTATTTGCTGTATTTGATCAGTTTTTAATGCAGTTAATGATTGTTGTAAAATCTGAATTTGCTGCATGACCTTATTTTGATAAGGTATTTTCCCATAACAAAACTCGAATCCAAAAATTTCACAACATCTGCGATCATTCTCTCGAAATTTGCGAAATATTTTCATTTACCCCTCTATTTACTTGCTGATTTACTTTTCTCACTTCCTGTTAACCTTCCACAACGGAATAGCGTTAAACAGGTTCATATATTCATGCCGATTGGTCTTTTTAAATCTCAAGACAGGAATAAAGCTAAACAAATACACCCTTGTATCGTTTTCGCTGCGCTTTTGTATTTTTAACAACGGAATGAAACAGAACAAACGCATGTTTGTCTTGTTAGCGTTATGTTTAACCCTTAGAACCGGAAGAAAACCAAACAGTCGATAAATTTTTTTCGGATTAGAATAAGAGGTTTGCGAGTCCTGAGATACCCTAGATAACAACCGAGAAAAATACTCTTTTACCCAATTTTGCTCTCCGGTATTGACGAGTTTTGCTCCTAAATTGATTGCTTCATCTAGCGGTAAATCCAGAAAATGATATCTGATCAATTGGTTACAATCGTATGGAGTCAGCCCATGGTATTGGCCATAGTTTTCGTATAAACTCGCCTTCACATCTGTTTCAACGGCGACTGCATTAGCGGAAACTCCTCCATATCTGTAACTAACGATAACCGGCTCGATACAAACAAACTTTTTGCCGGCATTAAGCATTTTGTACATAAACGCGGTGTCTGATGAAGTTTTGTATTTCAGATGAAACAACCCCAATTCTTTCATTACGTCTACTCTCGTCAAAAACGTTTGATGGCAAGCCATATCACCGAATATGAGATTATTCGTATTTGATGCTGACCAGTGTGCTACAGTTTTTTCATTTTTAAGCATATTAGTACTTGCACACACGGCATCTGCGTCCGTCTCTTCTGCTTTCATTACGAGCCATTCAACTGCGTGTTTTTCGCAATAAAAATCATCGGAATTCAAGAAAACGATATACTTTCCGCGAGCCTTAAGTATTCCTTTATTCATTGCATCATAGATGCCGGTATCAGGCTCCGAATAATACTTTATCCAACCTTTGTTTTGATATTCCTCTAAAATTTCGAGTGTACCATCGGTGGACGCTCCATCAATAATGATATGCTCTATATTGGAATAGGTTTGAGATCTGACGCTTTCCAAGTTCTGAATAAACCAATTTTTCCGCCCTTGTTTTATTAAATTGTAGGTCGCTGTTACAATTGTAACCAAAGGCTGCGAGGATTTTTTGAGTTCTACATCCATCAGGCAATTCTCAACAGGACTATCGCTTTTTTCCATGTTATATTCTCTAATTTTTCGCAGTCTGTCTCTTTTTATCCCTATTTATTAACTTTCCACAACGGAATAGCATTAAATAAATTTACATATTTGTGTCTATTGGTTTTTTTGAACCTTAATAGAGGAATAAAGCTAAACAAATATACTCTTGTATCGTTTTCGCTGCGCTTTTGTATTTTCAAAAATGGAATGAAGCAGAACAAACGTACGTTTGTTTTGTTAGTACTACATTTAATCTTTAAGATAGGGAGAAAACCAAATAACCGATAAATTTTTTTCGGATTAGAATAAGAGGTTTGCAAGTTTTGCGAGTCCTGAGATACCCTAGATAACAACCGCGAAAAATACTCTTTCACCCAATTTTGTTCTCCGGTATTAACGAGTTTTGCTCCTAGCAAAATGGCCTCTTGCAGAGGAATTTTTAGGAAATTGAAACCATACAAGCGAGAAACGTCAAGCCGTGTTAGTCCATGATATTGACCATATTCAGAAAATAACCCGTCTATCTGGTCCTGATCTGACTCTCTTACATAAATACTCGAAATGCCCCCCTCGCGAAAGCTCACTATATAAGCACTAATTTCCGTAAATTTTTTATTATGCTGCCACAAACGCAAAAGAAAATTATTATCCGCAGAAAATTTGTATTTTAAATCATAAAGGCCTAACTCTTTCATCACCTCTGTTTTGATTAAAAAGGTTTGATGACATGGCCAAGCACTTCTCCAAGGCGCTATCGTTGTTTTTCCTTCCCAATAACGTTTTATTTTCAAAGAGTTTGGATCC
Source organism: Holosporaceae bacterium UBA3830 (assembly GCA_002393025.1). Taxonomy (GTDB): domain Bacteria; phylum Pseudomonadota; class Alphaproteobacteria; order UBA3830; family UBA3830; genus UBA3830. The sequence goes on from DGIE01000075.1 coordinate 5,855, forward strand.
ACCACATATGCGTTACCATAACAAGCATCCGCATCCGTCTCTTCCGCTTTCATTACGAGCCACTCAACAGCGTGCTTTTCGCAATAAAAATCGTCGGAATTCAAACAAACAACGTACTTCCCTTTCGCTTTTAGTATTCCTTTATTCATGGCATCATAAATGCCGGCATCAGGCTCCGAATAATACTTTATCCAACCTTTGTTTTGATATTCCTCTAAAATTTCGAGTGTACCATCGGTGGACGCTCCGTCAATCACAATGTGTTCTATGTTTGGATAGGTTTGAGATCTGACGCTCTCCAGATTTTGAATAAACCAATTTTTCCGCCCTTGTTTTATTAAATTGTAGGTCGCTGTTACAATTGTAACCAAAGGCTGCGAGGATTTTTTGAGTTCTCCTTTTATCTTTTTATTTGCATTAATGCTGTTCATCTCGTTCATATCACTTCCCTACAAACTCGTTTATCCCTGTAATTAAATATTTCATTGCGCTACTCTGCTTTTAAAATCTTCATAGGCTAACTTGATACCGTCTCGCAGATCGGTTTTCACTTTCCACCCCAAAGCATTGATTCTGGAAACATCCATCAGTTTGCGCATAGTTCCGTCCGGCTTGGAGTGATCGTAAACTAACTTCCCTTTGTATCCGACAACTTCCTTAATAACCTCGGCGATTTCAGATATGGGAAGATCGAATCCCGAACCTACGTTAATGAATTCTCCGACATCCTTCGCGTCTTTATTCTCCATCAAAAACACACAGACTTCAGCCAAATCATCAGCAAACAAAAATTCCCTCTTTGGAGTTCCCGTGCCCCAAACGACTGTCTCGGATAATCCTTGAACTTTAGCTTCGTGAAATCTCCTGATCAACATCGGAATAACATGGGCATTAGATGGATGATAATTATCACCTATACCGTATAAATTGCAGGGCATAACAGACATATAATTTGTACCGTATTCTCGATTATAATAACCACAGAGTTTTATCCCGCAAATTTTAGCCAGAGCATAGCCTTCGTTCGTTTTTTCCAAATGACTTGATAAAAGATACTCCTCTTTCATCGGCTGTGGAGTTTCTCTTGGATAAATACAACTCGATCCCAAAAATAACAGTTTTTTTACTCTTGATTTATAAGAATTTTCAATAATGTTATTCTGAATCTTCAAATTTTCCAGCATAAATTCAACTGGATAGGTATTATTCCCCAAGATTCCGCCAACCTTAGCTGCCGCTTGCACAACCCAATCAGGTTTCTCTGTTTCAAAAAACTCGGAAACCGCTGCAAAGTCAGTCAAGTTCAGCTCTTCATGAGTTCTCCCGACTACATTGGTATAACCTTTCTTTTCAAATTCTCTTTTTATAGCACTACCAACAAGCCCTCGATGGCCTGCTATATAGATTTTTACATCTTTATTCATATCTTTTCTCTGTTCCTCTTAGGTATTTTAATGGGGATAATGCCAAAAATATATAAGGTCTTGTTTTTTCTTGTGTAAACCTTTTTCAGCAAAGTTAGCTTTTTACCAAACAATTTTGTCCAAATTATTTTTGGAGATTTTACGTTCAATTTCTCATCCATAATCTCTGAATCTGAATTCTCTTTCGCATCAACCTGAATCCATTCTAGTATTTTAAATTTATTTTTCTCCCATACTTTATATCCGTTCTCGATATATTCTCTCGCATTTTGCTGGATTTTTCTTATATCATCAATTCTTATTGCAGAAGGATATCTAAGACTGTACAGATATCCGTTAACTCCGTTTTCAATATATTCATTCATGGTAGGATGATCCGGAGCAATGACACATCTTCCTAAAGCCATAGCATCCAAAAAACTCATACCTATGCCTTCATAGCTGCGAGGAGCATAATAAATCGCACTTTGCTGCATATACTCCAGCATCTCTTCTTTCGTGTCGAACCAATTCGAAATTTTTACTTTATTTTTCCATTTTTCGGAAGGATGTATGATTTTGTGACCGGGATCTGGAACTTGATGTAAACAAAGATTTTTTACATTCTGCTCACCAATAGTCCTTTCTATTGTATAAGGATTGATTTCTTCTTTTCGCTGCCATAGAAAAACTGAATTTTTATCACCCCAATTGTTTATCTTAATCGGCTTTGGAAAATACTGTATATAGTAAGACGATAGTCCATACTCTTTGCATTCTTTGTGCAGTGTCGAGGAAAAGTTTATTATATTCACGTCGCGATATTCGCTCCAAATAGGATCGCTTAATCTCGGCGCACCATCATACATCGGAAAGAACGCGATTCTATCGAAACATAAATATTTTCTCAACAACGAAATTTTCGGCATAATCTGCCATAAAATAACGACGTCAAATTGCTGACCTCGCAATTTTTCGAATACACCACGGTCATCTTTATAGGGATCATAATCGAATTTCGTAACCTCATATCTTTCCAACAATAAATTCTGGATAAACTGAGTAGATTTTGTTTTGTTATGAAAAGCGTGATCTACGAATAATAATCTCTGTTTCACCTCTCACCCCATACCTCTTGAAACGGATTTTTTACTTTGCATCAGTACCCTTTATCACAGAGTATCTTCTCCTTCTCCGCAATTTTCAGATCAGACGCCACCATTTCTTTGACAAGCATAGATAAATCGTATTTCGGCATCCAACCTAACTCACGTCTGGCTTTCGAACTGTCACCTAGCAACAAATCCACCTCAGCTGGCCTAAAATAACGAGGATCTACTTCTATCAGTGTCTTCCCTGTTACTTTGTCTATACCTTTCTCATCCACACCTGTTCCGACAAACTCCAGATCAATATCTAATTCTTTGAACGCCATACGGCAGAAATCTCTTATGGAGGTGGTTACCCCCGTTGCCAAAACATAATCTGCAGGCTGATCTTGCTGAAGAATCCTCCACATCCCTTCTACATAATCCTTCGCATGACCCCAATCGCGTTTCGCATTTAAATTTCCTAAATACAGCTTATCCTGTAAACCAACCTTTATTTTCGTTGCAGCCATCGTAATTTTTCGTGTAACGAATGTCTCTCCACGGCGAGGTGACTCATGATTAAATAAAATTCCGTTTGCAGCAAATATTCCGAAACTTTCTCTGTAATTTACACATATCCAATAGGCATAAAGCTTTGCCACACCGTAAGGAGAACGAGGATAAAACGGAGTCTTTTCGTTCTGTATAGGCTCTTGAATTAAACCGTACAATTCAGAAGTAGATGCTTGATAAAACTTCGTCTTCTTCT